>CAIMMO010000172.1 GCA_903842595.1 uncultured Alphaproteobacteria bacterium | reverse complement strand
CGTGGGCCGGAACTCGGCCGCGTGCGCGGGGCATAGGGAAACTCCGATTATCTGATCAGGGAAATGCCGCGGACGGCTTACTTGACGCCGTAGGGCAGGAACTTCTTCACGATGCGGGGCGTGTCAGACTCGGACACGACTTCCGTGCCGCGGTTCTGGCGGATGTACTTCGCATTGTGGCTGATCAGTCGGTGGCGCTTGCCGGCGACGCCGTGCTTGAGCTTTCCCGACGCGGTCTGCGAGAACCGCTTTGCAGCGGCCTGCTTGGTCTTCATCTTCGGCATTTCGGTCTCCTGTGGGCGACAGTCCGACCCGAAAAATCCCTTAGGATTCAACGGCGCGACGCCTGAAAAAGTCCCGGGAGGCATGCCATTAGCCTGTCCGGTCCTGTGGAAGGCGGGGTTTATACGCGGGAGTCCCGCAAAAGCAAGGCGCCGTGGTTCATGAGCGGCCTGCCCGCCTATTTCAGTGTCCGGGCCTTTTGCACCACCACCTCGCCGGTCGGCCGCTTCTGGTAGGTCGCCTCATAGAGTTTGGCCTTCACCGTTCCATCCTTCGCGCTGAACAGGATGATCGGGTGCGGGATGCCTTCGAAGCGGGCCTTGCCGTTCATGGCCTCATTGCGCAGACCGAATGCGTCGATGGCCTTTGAGCCAGGATCGGACATCAGGCTGTAGGTGATGCTGTTCGCCTTCGTGAGCGTGTCCAGCACTTCGGGCGAATCGCAGGAAATCGGCGTCACGGGCCAGCCCATGGCGTCGAGATCGTCTGCTATCTCGTTCAGGCTCTTGAGCTGCAACTTCCAGAAGGGACACCAGTCCGCCGACCTGACGAAGACCAGGGTCGCGCCCTTTTTTCCGACAACCGACTGCAGATTGCGCGCCTCTCGGCCAATCGTGGCGACCGTGAACGGCCGGGCCTTGGCGCCGACCTTCGGGCCGAGTGCCATCCCGGCCGGCAATTGAGCGACCGCGGGAAGCGCGGTGGCCGAAACCGGCAGTGTTGCAATCAGAAAGGCGGCGAGCAGGTTTTTCAGGGACTATCTCCACAGCGGTCGGGCGTGAAGCGGACGCCTGACGAGCAATCCGCACATGAACGTGGAAAGGTTACGTAGCGCCCGAAAAAATGAGCCCGTCCGCGCCTGGCGGCAATTGATCATCTGGATTGCGCCCGCGGCGTTCGCCTCGATGTTCCTGTGCTGGGCGATATCGTCCATCGTGACCTGCGTGCCGGGACGGACAAGGCGGTTGAGACGGCTTTCGCCGGGCACGCCGGGGCCGTCGATCGGCTTGCCGATGAGTTCACAATACATGCTGGCGCCGCAGGTGTCGTTCGACGGCGTGGGGAGTGCGGCATTGGGACTGGAGGGCGCCTCGACAGCGCGAGGCGGACTTGTGCACGCCGCCATCGCGAGGACGAGCGACATCGTTGCGGCAAGTCTCTTGCCGTCACTTCATCAAGTCTCGAGGGGGCGATCAGGTGCAGCGGAAGCCGGTGATCACGTTGGCCGCATCGATGTTCACGTTGAGACGATCGGGGCGGAAGTCCATCGTCACCTGGGTATCCGGGCGGATGTAGCGAACGTTCGGGCCTTCGGGCGGTACGCCCGACTCTGTGATCGCCTTGCCGACAAGGGCTGCGTACTGGGCAGCCCCGCATGCGTCGGCGCCCTGAGCTGTCGGATCAGCGGCTGGCGGTTGCGGCATCGGTTGCGGATTTACCGGAGCCGTGACCGAAGGTTCGACGGTCGGGGGTTCCGGCGCCGGTTCGGAAGCGGGCGCGCACGCCATCAGCGTGGCCCCGGCCAGAAATGCGAGCAAAGTGTTTTTCATGACGAGGAGGGTAGGCCGTCGCGCGGGCCGGGCAAGTGACGGTGCAGTTAGGCAGGCCTCGCCTGGTGACGAAGGCTCAGCCGCAGGCCTCGCGCACAACCTGGGAGATCATCGTGCTCATCATGGCGTTGTTCAGGCTGATGAGCGGCTTGCCGTCTTCCTCCATGTAAACGCGGATATCGCGCTGCGCGCCCGCGGCGCAGTGCTGCGCGCGATAGGCCGGCGCCACGCTGACATAGAGCTGGCTGATCATTTCCAGCTCGCCGAGGCCGCGGCCATATTCGGCGACCAGTTGCTGGATCACCTTGTCGATTTCGGCAGTGCTTTGCGCCCAGCGTCCGTCGTCTGTCAGGCGCACGATCTCGTAGCCCGCCGTGTATTCAGGTCGCGTGCCGGAAGGTGCGAGCTCGGCCTTCAGCGGCAGGGTTGTCTCGAATTTCGACTCGCCACGGATCTTCACGACAGCCCTGAAATCCCACGGCCCCTCGCCGTGAATGCCCGGCGGCAGAACCCAGACGAAACGCTGCCGCGCAGGATCGAACTGGCTCGCAATGCTTGTGAGCGAGATGTCCTGCGCGGCCTCGGGAAGCGCCGTGTCCGCCGACTGCACCGGCGGCGCAGCAAGGGGCGGTGCCGGCTCGCCTGGTGTTGCCTCGCCAGCATAGGGCGGGGTCTGCAGGGAGGCCTCTCCCGAGGAAGGCCCAGCCGCGGGCGTGACTTCGCCTGCTGCACAACCCGCCAGAACAATGGCGGCAATGATCGCCGCGCCGGACCTGAACATCATGCCACGCTCCATCCCGGCCGAACGCTCGCTACGCTTCAGCGTGGCGAGAGCACCATCACCATCTGCCGGCCTTCGAGGCGCGGTTCGGACTCGACCTTGGCGACATCGGCGAATTCCGCCTTCACCTTGGTGAGCAATTCCATGCCGAGATGCTGGTGCGCCATTTCGCGGCCGCGGAAGCGCATGGTGATCTTCACCTTGTCGCCTTCCTCGAAGAAGCGGCGGATAGAGCGGCCCTTCACCTCGTAATCATGCTTGTCGATGTTCGGACGAAGCTTGATCTCTTTCAGGTCGGCCGACTTCTGTTTCTTGCGCGCTTCAGCCTTCTTCTTCTGCTCGGCGAAGCGCTGCTTGCCGTAGTCCGAAATCTTCACGACCGGCGGCTCGTTGTCGGGCGCAACCATCACCAGATCGAGGCCAGCCTCCTTGGCGGCGTCGAGCGCTGCTTCGAGCGGCATCTCGCCCTGCTTCTCGCCTTTCTCGTCAATCAGGAGGACGCGCGGCGCGCGAATGTCCTCGTTGATCTGCGGACCTTCCTTCTTGGGCGACTGGGCCGCTTGCGGACGCTGAGCGATGGTCGATCTCCTTGGTGACTTCCGGAATGCGTTGCCGGACAGCGCAATATGCCTGCGAACGGCGTAATGTTCAAGAATTCGGGCCCTGCGCAAGGGCGCCGGCGGATTCGGCGGGATTGTCGCTGGTCTCAGGGGTGGCCGGAGGGGCTGGCGGGGCCGGCCGCGGGGGGGCCATGCCGGCGGGCAGGATGCCGAGCGCGCAGGCGGCGCGTTTCACGTCGTCGAGCCCGATCTGTTCCAGGGCAGGGGCATGGAGAAGTATCATTGGCCCGCCGCGCGGGGCTGCGCGGCCGAGGCGGGTCTTGGGGCTCCAGACGGTGTGGAGGTCAAGCGCCATCTCTTCGTTCCATTCCTGGGCGAACAGGCAGATGCCTGGCGCGCGTGCGGCGGCGGCCAGATGCATCGGACCGGTATCGCCGCCGATCGCCAGCAGGGCGCGTTCGGACAGGGTAGCCAGCTGGAACAGATCGGTCCGGCCGATGATGCTCTTTGCGCGGGGTTCCTTGCGCTGGATCTGGATGCCGATATCGCCTTCGGCCTTGCCGCCGACGATGACGGGTGTGACGCCACCGCCAGCGAACCAGCTGGAGAGGCCGATGAAACGATCGACCGGCCAGCGCTTTTCCGGATGCTCGGCCGATGAGCCGGGGATGATCAGGGCATAAGGGCCGTTGAGGCCAAAGAATGCCGGCTGGAAGCGCGGCGGGTCGCGGAAGGCGGGGCGGATCCAGTCGAGGCTGGGGGTCAGGTCCTGTCCGATGAACCAGCCGGTCGGGTCGCCGGGTGGTTTGGGTCCGAGCCCGGCATGGACCAGCTGTTCGGCGAGCCGGTCGAAATTGTGCATCTCGGCCCGTTCGGGATTTATGTGCTGGTGCGAGGCGCCCTTGGCGGCGCCCGACCAGAGCGGCTTCTTGCCGGTCAGGCCGACGAAGTATTGCGCGGTGCGGTCGTTGTTCTGGAAGTCATAGACCATGTCGTAGTTGGCCGCACGCAGGCGGCGGATCAGGTCGGTGCGGCCCTTGATGTCGCGCGGGCGGCCGTCGGCTTCCACGATGTCGAAATAGGGACAGGCCTTGGCGAAGGCTTCGAAGGGTTCGGTGGTCAGCAGCGTGATGCGGGCGGACGGGTGGGTTGCGCGGACGACGCGCATTGCGCCGAGCGCCTGCATGAAATCGCCCATCGCGCCGAGCTTGATGACCAGGACCCGGCGCAGCGTGTCGCCGGGGTTTGGAGGCGGGGTGTAGGTGTCCAGTATGCTCATCGGGCCTGACCTGTCAGGCCTTCATAGACTGCAAGCGTCGCCTTCTGAAGCGCAGATGTTGTAAAGCGTTCGCGGACCCGGACCAGGGCGGCCTCGCCCATGATACGCCGTCCATCAGGGCCCATGGCGAGAAGCCGGCCCATCGCGCCAGCGAGGGCATCGGGGTTGGCGGCCGGGACGATCAGCCCCGTGAGGCCGTCGACGATGATCTCGCCCTGGGCGCCGATGCTGGAGCCGATCGCGGGGACCGCCATGGCGCCGGCCTCTGCCGCAACTCGGCCGAAGGCTTCGGGCAGGTTGGAGGGCGCAATCACGATATCGGCGAGGGCGAGGGCGGCTGGCATGTCGTCGCAATGCCCTACCATCATTACCTGTCCGTCAAGGCCGTTCGCGGCAATCAGCGTCGCGAGTTCGTGGCTGTAGCCGTCGCGGCCCTGGGCGTCGCCGACAAAGAGCATGCGGAATGCAGCGCCCTGCGCTTTCAGGGTGGCGGCGGCGGCGATGGCTTCGCGATGGCCTTTCCAGCCCGTGAGGCGGGCGGGGAGGAGAATGGTGGCGCTTGGTGTGGAGCCCAGCTTCCATGACTTCAGCAGGTCGTCCTTGCGGTTTGACGAGACAATGTCCGGCGAGAACTTCGCGATGTCGACGCCGCGATGAATGGTGACGACCCGGCCGTTCGCCCAGGGGTGCTCGCTGAGGATGTGGCGGGCGGTGAACTCCGAATTGGCGATCACCTTGTCGCCGCGCGCCATGACCGAATTGTAGAGACGCTTGAGGCTGCCCTTCGCGCTGTAGACGCCGTGATAGGTGGTGACGAAGGGGAGCTTGGTCTGCCGCGCCGCCCAGAGTGCGCTCCAGGCGGGGGCGCGGGAGCGGGCGTGGATCAGGCTGACGTTTCGCGTTGTGGCGATCTTCGCGAGAAGGCCGGCATTGGCGCGGATGGCGAGCGGGTTTTTGGTCGGCAGGTTGTCGATCCGGATCAGTTCGCCGCCCGCGCGGATGAGTTCGGCTTCGAGGCGGCCGCCCTTGCTGGCGACGAGCGACTTGGCGCCCGCAGCCGTCAGCGCCTCGGTCACTTCGATGGCTGTGCGTTCGGCCCCGCCGGCGGCGAGGTGCGGGATGACCTGCAGGATCGTGGCCCCGCTCAGCGGCAAGCGTGATTCCCCGTGCGATCGCGCCGTGCGATCCCATGGGGGCCCCAATAGTCGCTTTTCAGTCCGGCGCAAACCGACCAGAACAAGGCCATGACAGATGCAGCCGAATATCTTGAAGAGCGCGGGGCAAGGATCGCCTACCGGCGAAGCGCGGGCGATCCGGGACGCGCGGAGGTGGTCTGGCTCGGCGGGTTTCACTCCGACATGCTGGGCGAGAAGGCGTCGGTTCTGCATGGCGCCTGCCGGGCGGCTGGGCGGCGTTTCGTGCGGTTCGACTATTTCGGCCATGGCGAGAGCAGCGGAGAGTTCGGTCAGGGAACAATAGGCCGCTGGCGGTCGGATGCGCTGGCGGTGGTGGACCGGCTGACCGAGGGACCGCTGGTTCTGGTCGGCTCATCGATGGGCGGGTGGATGGCGCTGCTTGTTGCCCTGGCGCGGCCGGAGCGGGTTAAGGGGCTGGTGCTGCTCGCGCCGGCGCCGGACTTCACCGACAGGCTGATGTGGGCGTCGTTCGATGAGAGCCAAAGGCGCCAGATCATGGAAGAGGGGTTCTGGACGCGGCCGTCTGACTATGACCCCGCCGGCTATCCGATCACACGCGAGCTGATCGTCGAGGGGCGCGAGTGGAATGTGCTGGATGGCGAAATCGCGATCGACGTGCCCGTGCGTATCCTGCAGGGTGGGCTCGATCCGGATGTGCCGTGGACCCATTCGCTGGATCTGGCGGACAAGCTGCGCTCGAAGGATGTGGTGTGGTCGCTGATCAAGGATGGCGACCACCGGCTGTCGCGGCCGCAGGATATTGCGCGGATG
>CAIMMO010000171.1 GCA_903842595.1 uncultured Alphaproteobacteria bacterium | reverse complement strand
GCTTCTTCAACAAGCTAAAGCAATTCAGGCACATCTGCACGCGCTTCGACCGACACCCTCTCAACTATCTGGCCATGGCAAAGCTCGCTTCCATCCGCCTCTGGCTCAGGCATTATGAGTCTGCAGCCTAGAACTTCAGCACTTTGACATACCGCACCTGCGGCAGCTTCTCGATGGCTTCCAGCGTTGCTGGCGGCACATCCTGGTCGACGCCGACGATCGCGATCGCATCCCCGCCCGCCGCTTCACGGCCAAGGTTGAACGTCGCGATGTTGACCTTCGCCTCGCCCAGCAGTCCCGCCATCGCGCCGATGAAGCCGGGCTTGTCCGAATTGTTGACGAACAGCATGTAGGGCTGGAAGTCCGCCTCCAGCGCCATGCCCTTCACCTCGACGATGCGCGGCTTGCCGCCGACGATGGCGCCGGCGACCGAGCGCCACTTGCCTTCGACCTTCACCTTGATGCGGATCAGCGAGTCATAGATCGGGCTCGCCTCGTTGATCGATTCCTTCAAGCTTCCGCCGCGCTCCTGCAGGATGGCCGGCGCCGACACCATGTTCACTTCCGCCAGGAACGGCCGCAGCATGCCCGCCAGCGCCGCCGACGTCAGCGGCTTGCGATTGAAGGCAGCAACCGCGCCTTCATATTCGATCTCGACTTCCGACACGCCGCCGTCAGCAACCTGGCCGGCAAATTGCCCCAGCTTCTCAGCCAGCGCGACGAACGGTTTCAGCTTCGGCGCCTCTTCCGCAGTCACCGACGGCGTGTTGAGAGCGTTGGTGACCGCGCCCGTCAGCAGGTAATCCGCCATCTGTTCTGCGACCTGGAAGGCCACATTGTCCTGCGCCTCCACGGTCGACGCGCCAAGGTGCGGCGTCGCCACGAAGTTGGGCGCACCGAACAACACGTTGGTCTTTGCCGGCTCCTCGAGGAACACGTCGAACGCTGCCGCGCCGATATGGCCGCTATCGAGCCCCGCACGCACTGCCGCCTCGTCGGCAAGCCCGCCGCGCGCGCAGTTGATCAGGATCACGCCCTTCTTCGTCCTGGCGAGGTTCTCGGCTGACAGGATGTTCTTCGTCTGCTCTGTCAGCGGCGTGTGCAGCGTGATCACGTCGGCGCGCGCAAGCAGCTCATCCAGATCGACCTTCTCGACACCCAGCGCCGTCGCACGATCCGCCGTCAGGAAGGGGTCATAAGCGACGACTTTCATCTTGAGACCCAGCGCGCGGTCCGCAACGATCGAACCGATATTCCCGGCGCCGATAAGGCCGAGCGTCTTCGCATAGAGCTCGATGCCGATGTAGTCCTTCTTCGGCCATTCGCCCGCGATGGTGCGCTGGCTGGCGGACGGAATCTGGCGCGCGGCCGCAAACATCATCCCAATCGCATGCTCAGCCGTGGTTATGGCGTTGCCGAACGGCGTATTCATCACGATGACGCCCTTCGCGGTCGCTGCCTTCACATCGACGTTATCGACACCGATGCCCGCGCGGCCGATCACCTTCAGCTTCGTGCCTGCAGCGATCACGTCCTTGTCCGGCTTGCAGGCCGAGCGCACGGCCAGCCCGTCATAGTCGCCGATGATCCTGATCAGCTCGTCCTTCTTGAGGCCGACCTTCATGTCCACCTCGATCCCGCGATTGCGGAAGATGTCTGCGGCGCCGGGGGCGAGGTCGTCGGCGATTAGAACCTTGGGCATTTAGAACTCCTGGTCAGTCTGAGTAGAAGAAAAGTCGGTTATTCGACCTTGATAGCGCCGCAGGCCGTTTGGACGCGAAGCGGATTGCAGCGCGAAACTCCGCCGCCGGGCAAGGCGACGGAAAAATCGCTGAACTTCGGATTGGGCTTGTAGTAGTCGGTCGAGACGAACTGGCCGCCCGACGCAAACGCTGCCTCGCGCTTCTCCGTCGTATTGGCGCGAGGCTCAACGGTGTTCTGCTCGGTGCGCGTGCGCACGATGAAGCCGTCGCGTACCGCCTGCCGGATGGCTTCCTGATTTTCGATGGGATCGTCCCACATCAGCCATGCTGCGTCCGGATCAGCCGAAACCGCGCGCACGAACATGGGCCGAGCCGCGATGCCGCCAGGCCCGTTGCGATAGGGTTCAGTCGATTCCCGGCTGGCAAGGATGCCGATCATCACGCGTCCGCGCGCCTCGGCCAAAGTCGGCCAGTTGTTGGCGAGCACACCTTCGCGCACTGTGGCGTTTTCGCCCTTGATGTCGGCTGGCGTGATCAGCGCCTCGCGCGGGAAGACGCTGAGGACTTCGGCGTCCAGGGCGTCATAGGCTGCTGCGTCGAACGCGAGCACGGGCGTGGCGCCCTCCCAGGTGGCGGGCGTCTCCTTGCTGTTCAGCATGATGAACATTGGCGTGTGGTCTGGATGCGCCACAGACCAGACGCGGATTTGCATCAGGCACGCGACCAGTGTCGGGCAGGTCGTGCGATAGTCGAGATCGGGAACGTGCATCACCTTGAAGCCTGGCCTGGCGAGCGCGTCCTTGAAAGCGAGCTCCGGCGTCTCCTTGCCCGCAGCGATCGCCTGACGGCGCAGCAGCGGATCAAGAAAGCGACCGCCCTCAGGATCGTAGAGGATGTCGATCTCGAATTGACGAATGCCCCAATCCAGCTGCGCCGCGAGGGGTTCGTGCGCATACTCCAGCGCAGGGGCGGACTGCGGCGCAGTCGCCATGAAGATCGCGAACTCTTCGGGCGCAATCCAGTCCTTGTAGCTGTTGTGCGTTCCAAGTGTCTGGATGTCGTTCATGCGCAGGTTGGCGTCGATCCATGCGCGCGCGCAACCTTCGCCGGCCTCGCTGGCGGTTTCAGCATCAAGCCGGCAAGCGGCGGCGGTGTTGGCAGGCGCCTCAGCGCAGGCGACGAGAACCAGCAGAGACGCAACGGCGAGGGTGATTCGGGTCACGGCGTTTCCTCCTTCAGAAAGCGCCAGCTTCGCGCCGCACGCCGACAGGCGCGTGACAGTGGTGATGCAATCAGGCGGGGCCATGCTTGGCCTCCCAGTCCTGGCGCGTGAGTCTGTGAACGAGGCAGTCATCCTCCTCATGGAAGACCTGCCGATGCGTCGGGACAAAGCCGAGACGCTGGTAGAATTTGTGCGCCCGCGTGTTGGACGCGAGCGGATCGATGATGATCGCCGTCACCAGCGGATCCGAAAAGCAGCGCGCGAAGGCGAGGCTCATCATCGTCTCGCCATGACCCTTGCCGCGCGCATCCGCCTCGCCAATCCAGATATCGAGCGCCCGCAGGTTGGGCTCGATCTCGCCCCAGTAGTGCGTCGGCTCCAGATGCGGATCGCACATCTGCATGGCGCCAATCGATCGGCCATCAAGCTCGGCGATCCAGTATTCCCACACATCGCGCTGGTAGAGATCAATGTTCTCGGCCCAGTCATTGTCCTCGCCCCACGCGATGACGGCATCGGGATCATCGCTGCCTGAAGCAATCACGACCGGATCGGCGTCCCAGCGCAGAAGCGTCGGAATGTCGGCATGTGTGGCGGCGCGGAGCTTGATGTCAGACATGACCGCCCGTCCCGTCTCCCGCCGCTCTCCATTTGCGCGCGCGGTTTACCTGCATCTTGGCGTCGACCTGTTCGGACAGCTCCATGCCGAGAAGGCCGGCGAGGCGATGCAGCAGGATGGCGACATCCGCAGCCTCCCTGCCTGCCTCAGCGTGATCACCGTCACGAAGAGCCTGCTCAAGTTCATCCATCTCGCCACGCGCCCGAACGACAAGCGCCGTGAGGTCAGGCGCTTCACCAAACGTGGCGTCGCCCCATTCGCGGATGGTCTGGCTGGTTTCGCGATTCATCGCTTCCACCTCGATGTCATTCCGGCCGGAGCAGAGTACCGGAACCCAGGGGCTTCAGGCGCGGCTGTCGCCATTGGGTTCCGGGCCTGCGGCGCTGCGCGCCTTCACCCGGAATGACAGTTAGGAGAGTTCCGCCACTGTCGTCTCAAACGCCCAGTCGAGCCACGGCGTCAGCTTTTCGAGGTCAGATGCCTCCACCGTCGCGCCGCACCAGATGCGCAGGCCCGGAGGCGCCGCCTTGTAGCCGCCGATGTCGTAGGCTGCGTTTTCCTTCTCGAGCGCGCCGACGAACTTCTTCACGAAGTCCTGCTGGCCCTTGTCGTCGAGCTTTGCGACACGCGGATCGGTGATCGACAGCGTGACCGACGTGTTCGAGCGGATGGCTTTGTCAGCCGCGAGGAATTCGACCCACGGGGTCTTGGCGACCCACGCCTCAAGCACGGCAAGGTTGGCGTTCGAGCGCGCGACAGTGGCGTCAACGCCGCCGAGACCTTCGACCCACGCCAGCGCATCGAGATAGTCCTCGGTCGCCAGCATCGAGGGCGTGTTGATCGTCTCACCTTCGAAAATTCCCTCGGTGACTTCCCCGCCCTTGGCCATGCGGAAGAGTTTCGGCATCGGCCATTTCGGCGCGTAGGTCTTCAGCCGCTCGATGGCGCGCGGGCTGAGAATGAGGATGCCATGCGCGCCCTCCCCGCCCAGCACTTTCTGCCAGGAGTAGGTCAGAACATCGATCTTGTTCCACGGGATGGGCATCGCAAACACCGCGGAGGTGGCGTCGCAGAAGGTGAGCCCCTCGCGATCATCCGCGATCCACTCGCCGTTCGGCACTTTCACGCCCGATGTCGTTCCGTTCCAGGTGAAGACGATGTCGGCATCCTTGCGCGCCTTCGACATGTCCGGCAGCTGGCCATAACCGGCCTTGTGCGTCGTGGCGTCGACCTTCAGCTGCTTGGTGATGTCCGTCACCCAGTCTTCGCCGAAGCTCTCGAAGGCAAACACATCCACCGGACGCGCGCCCAGCATCGACCAGAAGGCCGCCTCGATTGCGCCCGTGTCCGAGCCCGGCATGATGCCGATGCGATAGTCTGCAGGGATCTTGAGAATTACGCGGGTCTTGTCGATCGCCAGCTTCAGGCGCGCCTTGCCAAGCTTAGACCGGTGCGACCGGCCCAGCGATTCCAGCTTGAGATTGTCGGGGCTCCAACCAGGCCTTTTGGCACAAGGTCCTGAGGAAAAGTGTGCGCGATCAGGGCGCACTGCCGGTTTGGCAGCTGTCGTCATCTGTTTTTCTCCCATCCTTACAGATGGGCTGGTCGCCGTTGGGGGCGACTGGCCCGGCGATGCGTATGCCCCGGAAAGGGCTTCGCGTCAATTAACGGGCGGGTCGCAGCCTGCGGTTCGCCACCGCCACGCCCGCAAGGATCAACGCAAGCGCGCCGACCATCGACCATTGCAGCTGCTCGCCAAGAAACAGCACGCCGAGCCCCGTCGCCCACAGGGGCGAGAGATATGTTGTGAACGACACGAAGACAGGCCCCGACCGCTGGATCAGCCAGACATAGACGAACATCGCAAAGGCAGTCGGCAGAAGGCCCAGAACGATCATCGCGATGATCGAGTTCGCGCTCGCCGCCTGAGGGAAAGGTTCAGCGACGATCGCATAGCCAAGCGCGGACACCCCCGCGAGCGCGACGATCCAGAAACTGGAGATGATCGGAGCCACACGCGGCGCAAGGCGCGTGCCGATATTGCCAACCGCATAGAGCCAAGCGCCCACGACAGCGAGCAGGATGCCGATCAGGCCGGCCGACTGCTCCTTGCCGAATTCCGGCAGCACAAGCACGACAAGCCCGAGAAAGCCCAGCATCACGCCGGCCACGCGGCGCGCGCTCAGCCGGTCGCCCGTGAACATGTGGGCGAGGATCACGGTCGCGAACGGCGTCGCGCCATTGCAGATCGCCATCACCGCCGACCCGATGCTCTCGGCCGCATGGGCATAAAGCACGAAGGGGGCGGCCGTCGCCGCAATCCCGATCAGCGCGAACCAGCCGATTGCTGCAAGCCCGACCTTGGGCGTGGCATCCGCGCGCGGCGAGCGGGTCACCGCGCCTGCGATGGCGATCCACGCGCCCAGAAACGCAGCGCCGCTAAGCAGCCGGCCCGTCACAAGCCAGGCTGGCGAAATCGTCTCCACGCCGATGCGGATGCCCGCGAACGTCGAGCCCCAGATCACCACCAGCAAAAGCAGTGCAGCCCAGCTCAGCGCGTCGCCGGTCAGGCCCGGCGCGGGCGGGCGGGTCGTCTTTGCCTTTCCCCCCGCCGTTTCCACGCAATGCTCCGCCTGTGACGGCGACCTGCTAGAACGGATTCTGCTGAAGGGCAAAGCAACAACGGCGCGCGAGGACAAAATCTTCAGACCACAAACGAAAACGGCCCGGGAACCAGTCCCGGGCCGCTCCTGGTCGTGATGAGCCTGGTTCTAGAAGCCGCGCTTGCCAGCTTCGCGGTCGGCGTCCTTGCGGGCGTCTTTCGCCGTTTCCTTGATGTCGCCGACAGCTTTCTCGGTCTTGCCTGCAACTTCCTTCATACCGCCCTGGATCTGGTGCTTGGGAGAATCGACTGCCTTGCCGAATTCCTTCTGCGCCTTGCCAGCGGCTTCTTTCATGCCGCCCTTGATCTGATCCTTGTTCATCGGGACGTCCTTTGCTTGTTGTCGCAAGGAAACGTGCGGTCGTACGCTACAGTTCCGCGCGGCTCCGAACATCCTGCAGCAGCATGTCAGCGCCCTTTTCCGCGATCATGATCGTCGGCGAGTTCGTGTTCCCCGAAACGATCCGGGGCATCACCGACGCATCGATCACGCGCAGCTTGCCAACGCCCCGCACGCGCAAGCGTTCATCAACCACTGCGCCCGCATCGCCCTCGACGCCCATCTTCGCCGTGCCGACAGGGTGGAAGATTGTCGTGCCGATATCGCCCGCCGCCTTCGCCAGCTCCGCATCTGACTGCAGCGCATCTCCCGGTACGAACTCCTGCGGCGAGAACCGCCTGAGTGGGGCCTGGTCAACAATGCGCCTCACGAGCCGGATCGACTCAACCGCCGTGACGCGATCAGCCTCGGTGGACAGATAGTTCGGCTGGATCGCCGGCGCAGCGTCGGGATCAGCCGAAGCCGCGTGGATCGACCCGCGGCTCTCCGGCCGCAGATTGCACACGCTGATCGTGATCGCCGGGAACGAATACATCGCCTCGCCGAATTTCGGCAGCGCCAGCGGCTGCACATGGAATTGCACATTCGGCGTCGCGTGCCGCTCGTTCGACTTGGCGAACGCGCCCATCTGCGACGGCGCCATCGTCATCGGCCCGCGCCGGCGCAGCGCATAGTCCGCCGCCATCAGGGGCCGTCGCAGCAGGTTGGCATATTGCTCATTCAGCGTCGGCACGCCGCTTACCTTGTAGATCGGCCGCAGCTGCAGGTGATCCTGCAGGTTCTCGCCCACGCCCGGTGAATGCCGCGCCACCTCGGCGCCCAGCGCCTTCAACCGCTCGCCATCGCCGACACCCGACAGCTCCAGCAGCTTCGGCGTCTGCACGGCGCCCGCCGCCAGAACCACGCAGCCCTCGGCCAGCGATTCAAAACGCTGCCCGCGACGCGACCACACAACGCCCTTCGCTTCGCCATCTCGGATGATCACGCGCTCCACCAGCGCGCCTGTCTCAAGGCGCAGATTGCCGCGACTCAAGGCGGGCTTCAGGAATCCACGCGCACTCGACCAGCGCCTTCCCGCCTTCTGGTTCACCTGGAAATAGCCGACCCCGGAATTGTCGCCCGTATTGAAGTCAGCGACCCTGGGAATCCCCGCCGCCTCCGCCGCATCGGCAAATGCATCGAGCACTTTCCAGCGCATGCGCGGATGCTCGACCCGCCATTCCCCGCCCTGCCCATGGTGGTCGCCGCCCGAGACGTGATCCTCGTGCCGCAGGAAGTGCAGCCTCACATCGTCCCAGCCCCACCCCGTCAGCCCCAGTTGCCGCCAGCCATCATAGTCGGCCGCCTGCCCACGCATGTAGATCATGGCGTTGATCGCTGACGACCCGCCGATCACCTTGCCGCGCGGATAGGCCAGCTCGCGCCCGTTCAACCCCGGCACGCCATCCGTGCTGAACATCCAGTCGGCGCGCGGATTGCCGATCGCGAACAGGTAGCCGACAGGGATGTGAAACCAGATCCAGTCATCCTTGCCGCCCGCCTCAAGCAGCAGCACGCGGTTCTTCGGATCCTTCGACAGCCGGTTCGCCAGCAGGCACCCCGCGCTGCCGGCGCCCACAATGATGTAGTCGAACCGCTCGCCCATGAGGCTACATCGGCCAGTGCGCGTGAAGGATCAACCACCTTCCGCCAGGACGCAGGTGAAGCTTGAACGCATTCCTCCCAGCTGCCATCGTCCGGAAAAGACTTCGGGAGGACTTCCATGCCGCTGCGCTCAATGCTCTTGGCCGGTCTATGCGCCCTCGCCCTGCCGGGCTGCGTCGTCTCCGTCACCGACACTGAGCGGCTGGCGCCGCTCGCACCGCTCGCCCACCCGCCCATCGCCAACGATTCCCCTCATGGCATCTCGCAATCGCGCCTCGCCGTGCTCGACGCCACGATGAAGAGTTACGTCGCCGACCAGAAACTCGCCGGCGCCGTGGTGATGATCCACCAGGATGGCCGCGAAGTCTTCTCCGAAGCCTATGGCTGGCGCGACCGCGAGGCGAACGACCGCATGGAGGAGGACGACATCTTCCGCATCGCCTCGCAGACGAAGGCCCTCACCAGCGTCGCGATCATGATGCTGATGGAGGAAGGCAAGCTCCTGCTCGAGGATCCGCTCAGCAAGCACCTGCCCGAATGGTCGAAGACCACCGTCGCCGTCGCAAAGGAGAAGGGCGGCTACGATGTCGTGCCGGCCAGGCGCGCTATCACCATTCGCGACCTGCTCAGCCATTCCGCCGGCATCTCCTACGGCTCAGGTCCCGGCGAACAGGCCTGGCGGGAGGCCGGCATTTTCGGCTGGTACTTCGCCGACAAGACCGTCCCAGTCTCCGAGATCGTCGCGAAGATGCCGGCGCTTCCCATGGCCGCGCAACCAGGCGAGCAGTGGGTCTATGGCTACAACACCGACATTCTCGGCGTCGTGGTCGAGAAGCTTTCAGGCCAGTCGCTCGATGCCTTCTTCAAGCAGCGCCTGATCGATCCGCTCGGCATGAAGGACACAAGCTTCTGCCTGCCGCCGGAAAAATCCGAACGCCTCGCAGTCGTCTACTCGGCCAGGGACGGCAAGTCAGAGCGCGCGCCAAACCCGGGCAGCTGGCAAGGCTCGGGCCATATCGGCCAGGGCCACTATCTTGGCGGCCCCTGCAAGGCCTTCGCCGGCGGCGCAGGCCTCCTGTCAACCGCGCGCGACTATTCGCGCTTCCTCGAAATGCTCCGCCAGGGCGGCGCGTTCGAAGGACGGCGCTACCTCTCGCGCAAGAGCGTCGAACAGATGAGCCAGGACGCGCTGGTGAGCGCAACCTTCCAGCCCGGCCAGGGTTTCGGCCTCGGCTTCCGCATCACGCAAGACCCGGGCGCCATGGGCAATCTCGGCTCGAAGGGCGATTATGGCTGGGGCGGCGCCTATCACTCGACCTACTGGGTCGATCCCGCCGAAGGCCTCACCGTGACCTTCATGACGCAGCTCATCCCCGCCGGCGGCCTCGACACGCAGGCCAAGCTTCGTGCGCTGATCTATGCGGCCCTGGAGTAAGCATGGATGCGCCCGATTTCCGACGAGGACCTGAGGGCAGAGCTTATTCCTGACATCCACTCGCCATGGGAGCAGATCAGCCGCTTCGGTCACTCCTTCGACGGATACGCGGCTTTCGGCGACGACTGCGCAAGACTGGCCAATGAAGGCACGCCGGTTTCGCTCCGCGAACTCCGCGCTGTGCTCTTCTTCGAGCTTCGGCGCTGGCGTCACTTTGGGTATGAGCCCGATGCAGAGGCCATCAAGAAGTTCGACTGGCTTCTTGAAAGCATCCGCAACAAGGTAAGGGAGCGCGCCTGACCGCTACGGCGTGAGCGCCCGCGAGTAGGTGAACGTGCCGCACAGCGCCGTCCCGGCCACCGGCGGCCACTGATCGCCATTGAACGCCGCGATGGTGATCTCCTCCGCGTCAGCGCCGACCTTCGTGTAGGTCGCGAGAAAGCTTGTCTTGTCGCAGAATCCACCATTGGCCGAACCCGGCGGCACGATCTCGTCATCGACCGAATACATTGCGACGTCTTCCGGCTTGACCGGCTGACCATCCGCCGAGACGAAGACAGGCGTGAAATCGAACAGCGGCGTACCCTGCGTTGCCCCGCCCGGCATCGACGTGGTGTCGAGGATGTAGCCATTGCCGAACTGGAAGACCGCGCCTTCGGGCAGGTTCACTGATTTCTGAGGCGTCGGCGTCAGCGTGAGCACGCCCGGCGTGAAACTCATCGCCGTCTTCGACATCGCCTCATACATGCGTGGTGGTCCAACCGGCGCGGGCGTGAAAACCGCATCGGGATCGTCCTGCCCCATCTCCTCTGCAGTCGGCTCCACGGGAGCCGCCGGCGCCGGATCGGCGGCAGGCTGGCAGCCGGCCATCATCGCCGCCGCAACGGCCCCAGCCAGAAATGTCGCCGCAATCCGCATCACGTCTCTCCACTGCGCCCGTCAGCCGCCAGCCGGCGGCGCGGACCTGATCTCGAATGGCTCGCACTCATCCGAGATTGCTGCAAGATCAGCAGGCTCGCGCGTCGAGAATTTCGTCGCTTCTGCTCTGGCCTTCGCAGCGTCGACGCCGGACAGCAGCCACGCATCACGCGCCGCCTCGACCAACGCATCCGGCTTGCGCGCCGATTGCGCCAGCCGAAGCCCGGCGCATTTCAACGCATTCGCCGGAGAGACGTCATCCTCGATGGTCACGCGAGGTGGGCCCTGCGCAAAGGCGGCGCCGGCAAGGCCAAGCACGATGATGAACGGCGCAACAGGACGCATCTGAAACCTCGACCTCCGCCAACATCTACCGCACCATGGCGGCAGATTGAAGGCCGGATCGCGGCCGCCCTACCGCGTCAGCCCCAGCGACCGGGCCATCACGTGATAGATCTCGTTCTGCTCCATCACGCCCGAGAACAGGTTGGCGCCCGGCCCGCCCGCGAAGATTGCAACGTCTTCCCCGCCATGCGTTTCAGAGCCCATCGGGATCAGAGCCTGCTGCCGGAAGCCCAGTGCGGTCGTGTCGACGTTTGTAAGGTCCGGCCGGTCGCACAGCCACTTGTCATCGGGCTGCTTCCTGCAAACCGAGCCCGGACCGTTGGCGAAGCTCAGCGTCGTGTACGGCTTGCCGTCGGCCGCCAGCACCAGCCTGTCGTTCTCCTTCACCAGGCCAAGGATCGGGTTTCCGCGCTGAGGATAGCCCTGCATGGCCAGCGTGTGCGAATGGTCAGCCGTCACGATGATCAGCGTCTGTTCCGGATTGGTCATCGCAACAGCCTGCGCGATGGCCTCATCGAGCGCCACTGCATCGCCAAGCGCACGTTGGGCGTCGCCCGCATGCAGACCGTGATCGACCCGACCCCCTTCGATCATGAGCACATAGCCGTTGGGGTTGCGCGACAGACGCGTGATCGCAGCCTCCGTCATGTCGGCGATCGTCGGCTCGCCGCGGACATCCTTTTCCCTGTCGAGCTCATATTGCATGTGGCTCGGCTCGAAGAGGCCGAGCACCTGGATGTCGCTGTCGAAGTTGATCTGCTCGAACGCGCCGATGCCGATGGCGACCTTGCGCTCGGGATGGCCCTCCAGCCATTCCTCGGCGAGATTGCGGCCATCCTGTCTGCGGCCTTTCTGGTCGGGATATTCCGGATCAGCCATTGTGTTCGGGAGGAAACCCGACCGGCCGCCGCCGAGGATGACCTCGAACCCGTCGCCATTCGTCTTGCCCCAGTCAACCAGCTGCGTGGCGATGTCCGTGCATCCAGCCGCCTTGCCAGCGGCGGATATGTCCGCATCGGACTCCCAGTCGCGCTCGGTGGTCTGGGCAAAGGTTGCTGCAGGTGTCGCGTGCGTGATGCGCGCCGTCGATACGATGCCCGTCGCCATGCCGCGCGCCTCGGCCTGCTCCCACAGTGTCGTCGTTCCAGCCGTCTTCGCGGTCGTGCAGTCCGCAAGGCTGGCGGCCTGGGTCACGCCGATCGAGCCGTTGTAGGATTTGACGCCAGCCGTCATCGCCACGGCGGTCGGCGCCGAATCGGCAACCTGCGAATCATGCGTGTAGGTCTTCGAGAAGGCCGAGTAGGGCAGCTTGTCCATTGCGAGCTGATAGCTCTCGCCATCCCGACCCTTCACCTGGCCGGCATAGATGCGCGCCGCCGTGATGGTCGAGACGCCCATGCCGTCGCCGACGAAGAGAATGACGTTCTTCGCACGCGGCTGGCCGCGGGCGGCGATACGCGCCTCGATCGCCGCACTCGCCTTGACGTAATAGCTGTCCCCCGCCTGCACAGGCGCTGCGACATCGACGGTCTGTTGGGGTGTGGCGCAGGCTGCGAGGCCCAGCGCGAGCGTGGAAACTGCAAGCGTGCGAATCATGATGGGGCTCCCGCCGACGTGATGGCGGGGAACCTAGTCGACGGATGCGACACTTCCGAGTCGTAATATTGCCGCCTCAGGCGGCGAACTGCTGCTCCGAAACCACCCGTTCCGACGCCGCGTTGAGAAGCGAAAGCAGCGCCCGCACTTCCGAGCGGCCTGCGAGCTCACTCATGGTCAGCCTGCCGTCCGCGGGCATGTCGAACACGGTGCGGCCATCAAGACCCAGCGCGCGGTGAACGACGCGGTCGCGCAGGCTCCAGGTCGATTCGAAGCCCGCTTCCTCGGCGATCGCGGCCACACGCTGGTTGACCGTGTTGGAAATCCGGCTGGCCAGCGCCGAAACGCGGTTCAGCACGACGTGCCAGCGTTGCACAGCAAGACCCGCGCGGCTGCGGTCGAAGCGCACGGTGTCGAGCATCTCGCGATAGTTGATGCGCGGAGCGGCTGGCTGGCCTGCCTTGGTGAACAGGCCGTGCAGGTCGGCCGGGCTCTCATTCATCGGCGTCAGGATCAGGTCGGCCAGAAGGTGGGCTTCGTAAACATCCGACAGATTGCCCGAGGACGTGTCGATGATCATCAGGTCATAGCCATCCATCGCAGCCAGGCGAACCAGCGGCTCCAGCCGGCCGGCGTGCCTCGGGCGGGCATTGGCGCGGCTGTCTTCTTCAGTATCCATAAGCATGACGTGATCGGGGCATTCCAGCCTGGACGCCCGCCGAAGCGTCAGGAAACTCGACAGGTTGCGCGTATTCCTGTCGAGGTCGACGCAGGCCGTACGCAGCCCGTCCTTGGTCGCCGCAACGCCCAGGAGGCAGGCCAGGGTCGTTTTGCCCGTGCCGCCCTTGAAACCGCCAATGGTTACCACCTGCATGGAACTCTCCATCTGACACATGGCCAGCTGACCGGCGCCAGGGCCTGAACGCCTGCGTCGTCCCTTCGGACGAGTGTTTCAATTCGCGTGCCAGATGAGCGCCCGGGACGAGAATTGCCGGTTTGCAGGCAGATTCAGGGTACTTGCCCTTGCGCCCGCACACCCCGATTATGGTGCAGAGCAGCGCGGCGGGACGCCGTGCGAGGAGACCCGGTATGGCCACCATCGCCCTCGTCGACGACGACGAGAACATCGTCGAATCGCTCAAGGTCTTCTTTGAGGCGGAAGGATACCAGGTCCGCGCCTATCATGACGGCGCCGCCGCCCTGGCCGGCCTGTCGGAAAACCCGCCCGATATCGCCATCCTCGACGTGAAGATGCCGAAGATGGACGGGATGGAGCTGCTCAGGAAGCTGCGCCAGACCTCAAACCTGCCTGCGATCTTCCTCACCTCGAAGGACGACGAAATCGACGAGGTGGTCGGCTTCAACATCGGCGCCGATGACTTCATCCGCAAGCCGTGCTCGACGCGCCTGCTGGCCGAGCGGGTGAAGGCCATCCTGCGTCGCTCGCGCGGCGCCTCGGCGACGCCGGAAGACGGCGACAAGAAGCCCATCGTCCGCGGCCGCCTCACGCTCGATCCCAACCGCCACGCCTGCCAGTGGGACGGCAAGGTCGTGCGCCTCACCGTCACCGAATTCCTCATCCTCCAGGCCCTCGCCCAGCGCCCCGGCTACGTTAAGAGCCGCGACCAGCTGATGGATGCGGCCTACGACGACCAGGTCTATGTCGATGACCGCACCATCGACAGCCACATCAAGCGGCTGCGGAAGAAGTTCAGGGACCTCGACGACAATTTCGACGGCATCGAGACGCTCTACGGCGTAGGCTATCGCTACAAGGAAGCCTGAACACATCAGGCAGGCCAGACACCGTGACCAGGCCAGATAAAGCGACGAGGCCCGACAAGGCTGCGAAGCCAGAGAAGGCCTCGAGGCCACAAAAGGGGTTGCGGGTTGCGCCGCGCAAGGCGCGCTCGCTTCTCTGGTCTCCGATTGCGCGGCTCATCCTTGCTTCCAACCTCGCAGGCCTGATCATCCTGATCGCCGGCGCACTGGTGCTCAACGAAGTCCGGGCGAGTCTCGTCAACGCTCGCAAGGCCAGCCTAGAGGAAATGAGCCAGCTCATCTCCTCCTTCATGACAGACAACGCGACGACCGAAGAGCCTGTCGCCCTCGATCTCGACGAAGTCTTCCGCCAGCTAACGGCGATGCCGCTGACCAAGGCGACGCGGATCATCGTGCACGACCCGCAAGAGCAGATCGTCGCCGACACCCGCCTGCTGAAAGACGTCATCAACCAGCGCGACCTGCCGCCCCTGCGCGATCCCAGCTGGCTCGAAAGCACATGGCTCGATACGGTACGCGCGATCAACCGCACCTTCGAATCCGTCAGCTCCCCCGGCCGCCCGCCCATCGCCGAAGTGCTTACCCTTGATGAGGAAGTGGCCCGCGCGGTGGAAGGCGAAGGCGTTTTCTCCGAACGCTTCAACGATCAGGCCGAGCGCGTCTTGTCCGTCACCATGCCGATCGAGAAGGTTTTGCGCGTTGTCGGCACACTCACCATCGAGACGAGCGACGTCTCCGAGATCATCGCAGCCGAACGCGCAGCCCTCATTCCCCTGATCATTGTCGCCATCCTGGTTTCAATCATCACGGCGACCCTCCTGACGCTGGGCATCGCGCGACCGCTCCGCCGCCTCGCCATCGCCTCTGACCGGGTCACCATGGGCGTCTCGCAGAAGCTCAATCTCGGGACGCTGCACAGCCGCAAGGACGAGATCGGCGATCTATCGCGCGCGATGGAGGCGATGACCTCTTCGCTCTACGACCGGATCCAGGAGAACGAGCGCTTCGCCGCCGATGTCGCGCACGAACTCAAGAACCCCCTGACCTCGATCCGCTCCGCCGTCGAGACGGCGCAGACGGTGAAGGACCCCGCCGCAAAAGAGAAGATGATGAACGTCATCGCGCGCGATGTCGTTCGCCTCGATCGCCTGATCTCGGACATCTCCAACCTGTCGCGGCTCGAAGCGGAGATCATCCGCGAGAAGCTGTCGCGCGTCGATCTTCGCAAGCTGCTGGAAGACATCGTCTCGATCTACGCCGACACGGCGCGCGAGGCCGATGCGCGTGTGAAGCTCGTCGCCTCACCAGGCCGCACCACAGATGTCATGGGCCGCGAGGGTCCGCTCGGACAGGTTGTGCGCAACCTCGTCGAGAATGCGCGCTCCTTCTCTCCGCCAGGCGGCGAGGTGACCGTTTCGCTGGCGAATGTCAGTTCACCCCGCGGACCCATGGTCCGTCTCGTGGTCGAGGACCAGGGCCCCGGCATTCCGCCAGACAAGCTCGAGAAGATTTTCCAGCGCTTCTACACCGATCGCCCTGTCGGCACGAAGTTCGGGAATAATTCAGGTTTGGGCCTTTCAATCGTGCGTCAGATCACTGAGACGCACAGGGGTTCCGTCTGGGCCGAAAACCGGATGATCGACGGCCAGATTGCAGGCGCGCGTTTCGTGGTGGAACTGCCCCCGGCGCCGCTGGATATCTGAATCACTATTGACCGCGGAACAAACGAGTCCTCACCATGGTTTGCTGGAAAGAGCAGGAGTGCTTCCTATGATCGGATTGGTCGTGGTCACACACGGCCGGTTGGCCGAGGAGTTCATCTCCGCCGCCGAGCACGTCGTCGGACCTCTCGAAAATGTCAGCGCAATCTGCATAGGCCCTGACGACGACATGGACATGCGCCGCCGCGAGATCATCTCCGCCGCGAAAGCCACCGACACCGGCGCAGGCGTCGTCATCCTCACCGACATGTTCGGCGGCACGCCATCCAACCTCGCCATCTCGGTGATGGGCGGCGCCAAGATCGAAGTGATCGCAGGCGTGAACCTGCCCATGCTGATCAAGCTTGCCGAAGTGCGCAGCCGCCTCGCCCTCGCCGAGGCCGCGCTCGCCGCTCAGGAAGCCGGCCGCAAATACATCTCCGTCGCCTCCGCCCTGTTGCAGCGAGCCGGATGAGCGAGACCCCGAAAGGTGAGGCATGGTCACGCAGCGCAGAGCTCGTGAACCAGCGCGGGCTTCATGCCCGCGCCTCCGCCGCCTTCGCGCGCGAGGCCTCTAGGTTCGATGCGAAGATCACCGTCCGCTATGACGGAATGTCCGCAAGCGCCGCCTCGATCATGGACCTGCTGATGCTCGGCGCACGCTTCGGCCAGATCATCGAGATCGAGGCTGAAGGCCCGCAGGCCCGCGAAGCGCTTGAGGCCGTATGCGATCTGATCGGCCGCAGGTTCGACGAGCGCGAGTAGGCGCGCGTCCGTGAGGACGCGGTCAACCAACCTACCGGCCCCCGCGATCCCTCGGCGGCGTACCGCGTCCCCGGATCGCGCCCCAGTCCAGCCCCTGCCCTTGCTGGGCCTGCTGGTTGAGCCGTGACAGGGGCTGCAGAAGATCCGCGAACGTAAGGTCGCCATTCGGCTGGATCTGCCCCGCGATCCGCACGAGACCCGCCGTGAACTCCGCCTTCGTCACAGAGCGGTCGAGATCGATGTCGAATGTCATGGCGTTGGCCATCAGGTCGGACGGGTTGCCCATCCTGGCCGCCCAATCGGTCTGCTCGAAACCCGTGATCTGCTGGTCGCCATTTGCGTCCGCCGCCGTGAAGGCCAGCGAAGCGCCCGCCTCGATCTCCGCGCTCGTGATCCTGCCGTCGAAGTCCGCGTCGAACCGCGCATAAATGAGCGCGCCCGGCGCAACCACCTTGACGCCATCCGGGCTCCGCGGCGCGCCGCCCGGAGAGACCTGCCCGGTTATGCGGTCGATCGTGTCGACATCCTGCGCAAAAGCTGGCGCTGCGCACATGCCGAGCACGACAAGGGCAAGGCCAGCGCGAAACGGCGTTCCCGGCATTCGATCACCTCAAACGGCTTCCACAGCGCCTGTCTGTCGTGCGGAGGCTGAATGTGGCCCCAAGGCAACAGCCAGCGCAACCCTTCGACACAAAGAGATGGAATGCGGAAGGTGGCGAAGCGAGGGCGGCCGGGACGCCTTTTGCAAGGGTCGCTAAATCATATAAAGATATCCTTATATGATTTGCCGGGCGCGCGCGGCTCTGCTACAGGCCGCGATCAGACGAAAAAAGCCCCGAAACAAGCTGAGGAGTGCGGTGATGGCGTTCGACGATTTCAAGGTGGCGGACATTTCCCTCGCCGATTACGGCCGCAAGGAACTCGTGATCGCCGAAACCGAAATGCCGGGCCTCATGTCCACCCGCGCCGAATATGGCAAGGCGCAGCCGCTGAAGGGCGCGCGCATCACCGGCTCGCTCCACATGACGATCCAGACCGGCGTGCTGATCGAGACGCTGACGCATCTCGGCGCGCAGGTCCGCTGGGCCTCGTGCAACATCTTCTCGACCCAGGACCACGCGGCAGCCGCCATCGCGAAAGCCGGCGTCCCGGTCTTCGCCGTGAAGGGCGAGAGCCTCGAAGAGTACTGGGACTACACCGACAAGATCTTCCAGTGGCCGGATGGCGGCTTCACCAACATGATCCTCGATGATGGCGGCGACGCCACCATGTACATCCTCATCGGCGCGCGC
>CAIMMO010000170.1 GCA_903842595.1 uncultured Alphaproteobacteria bacterium | reverse complement strand
ACGTCTCGCAACGCCACCCTGCCGGGATTCTCCGATGACCACCCCTCCCGCCGACCGCGCCCCGGGCGCGCGCTGACTCTTGCGGTCCGCGCGCCCGAAGCGCTCCATCAGTGAATTTACACCACCTCCGTGGACGCTACCTCTGCCGGTATCGACCGGCTTTTGCATTACATCATGTCCGCCCTTCCCAACTCTAACCGTTCACGGCGCTCTCGCCGGCCCGGGTCTTATGCCGCGAGCGGCTCGCGATAGCGCTCACCGCTGGTCATGATTGCCCACATCATGCGGGCGTTCTTGTTGGCGAGCGCAACCGCCACAACCTTTTCCCTGTCACCACCGGAGGGGGGCCATGTTTGTCAAGCGGCGCGCAGTTTGTTGAGGAACTTGCCGACTTCAAACTTCAGACGGTTGCTGTCCTTTGACAACGACTGCGCTGCCGAAAGCACCTGTGAAGAGGCAGCGCCAGTATCAGCGGAGTCGCGTTGCACGTCGACGATGTTGGAAGAAACCTGCTGGGTGCGTTGGGCCGCCTGCTGTACGTTGCGGGAGATCTCTTGCGTCGCGGCGCCTTGCTCTTCCACGGCGGAAGCGATCGCGGCAGAGATCCCGGATAGCTTTTCGATTGTTCCGCTGATCTCGTTGATCGCACCAACCGACTCGCGGGTCGCCGCCTGGATGCCGGTGATCTGCTGACCGATCTCGCTGGTCGCCTTTGCGGTCTGCTCAGCCAAAGCCTTCACCTCCGAGGCCACCACAGAGAACCCGCGGCCTGCCTCGCCGGCGCGCGCGGCCTCGATGGTGGCGTTGAGCGCTAGCAGATTGGTTTGCCCGGCAATGGTATTGATCAGTTCAACCACGTCACCGATGCGGGCGGCCACTTTCGACAATTCGCCGACGCGATCGTTGGTCTTGCGCGCCTGATCGACCGCATCATTGGCGACTTCAGCCGATTGCAGCACTTGGCGGCTTATCTCGCTGACGGAGGAGGCCATCTCTTCAGTTGCCACCGCGACCGACTGCACATTGGCGGAAGCTTCCTCAGAGGCCGAGGCGACGACAGCGCCTCGTTCCTGTGCGCGTTGGGCAGTCCCGGTAAGGATACCAGCGGAGGCTTCAAGTTCGGTCGAGGCTGAAGACACGGTCTCGACAATTTCACCGACAGCAACCTCGAAGTCGTTGGCCATCTTGATCATTTCCAACTTGCGCCGTTCGACATTGCGCCGTTCGGCTTCCTGCTGTTCCGCCTTCAGCCGCTCAACTTCGATCATGTTGGTCTTGAACACCTGAACGGCCTCGGCCATCCGACCGATCTCATCCCGCCGCTCGGTCCCCGAAATCGGCACCGAGGTGTTGCCTGTGGCGAGCACGCTCATCTCCCGGGTCATCTGCTGGACCGGACGGCTGACCGTGACGTTGAGACCGAAGGCTCCCAGAATCGCGATTATCAGGGTGAGCCCGCCGCCGACCACGATCGCAACGGTCGCACTGGAAACGGCGGCGTCCAAGGCCGACGCGCGCACCGAAAGCAGCGACTGCTCCTCATCCTTCATCTCCTGCACCACACTGCGCAGGGCATCCATCGTCTTCTTTCCGGCGCCAGATGCCTCCAGCGCCCGAGCCTCGGATTGGGTGGCCGGGTCCTTCATGAGCGCTATTTCGCGCTGCGCAACATTGGTCAGCCATTCGTTGGCGTTCTGCTTCACCTGATCGATGCGTTTCTGCTGGGTGGCGTTATCTGAGGTCAGCTCGGCGACCTTGGCTACAGCGGCGTTGTATTGCTTCTGTCCGCTCTCCAGAGGTTCGAGAAACGCCGTGTTGCCGGAGACAAGATAGCCACGAACGCCCGTTTCCGAGTTGACCATCCCGCCAACAACGTCATCGAGCTGCTGAATAACCTGATAGGTATGGACGGTCCATTTGTTGGTCGTCTCGATGGTCCCGAGCGAATTATGGACGACCGCCGAACTCACACCAATCACGGCGCAAATCGCGGTAAACACGACGGACAACTTGACCGACATCCGGAGGTTGTTGATCCATGACATTGACAATGACTTTCGCTAGAAATGAATTCGGTTCAGCAGCTTGCTCGCGAGCAGGCGTTTTACGCTCGGCGCAAGTTCCCCGTTCCAGCGCCCTCATCCGCTCGCGCTCGTCCTGGACGATCCGGAAACTGCCATTGCGCAGCACTGTCGCACTGTCGTCCGCGCGGGCCGTCTTCTGAGAACAGCGTATCCAGAGCGCAGGCCAGATCTGACTTGCCAAAGCTCGACGGTAGCGGCGCGATTCTGGTGGCTCTTGAGAACCTGTCGGTCGATTCGGAATTGCAGACTTCACTCACCAACACGATCATTGGCGGGGGAGTTTTACCGAATGCCCCTCGCTCGACGAGTTCGAAAACTCTATCGCCATTCCAAACGGTAGAATTCAGTTCGGTGACGATGAGATCGAGCCTCTCGCCTGTGCTCCACCGGATGGCTTCGATCCAGTCTTCAGCCTGAACGCAGCCAAAAGAACTCTGCTCGAGAAGCTGCGTGAGTTTTTGAGTTGTCGGGCTGTCCTTCGCAATCACGAGAGCCCTCATACATTCTATCATTCCAAGCTTGCCGGGCTCGGCGCTTGAAAACGCGAAGCGACAGCACAGGCCGTCAGGCGCATGCTCAAACCCGAACCTGGAGGCTGCTACAGCCATTCTGTTGCTCCGAGTGGAGCTTAATATTTCGGGCCATTTCCTTAAGGAATGGTTCGGTTCGAAATCGAACGGCGACTTCGAAGTTGCGATTGCTCCGTCGTTGAGCAAGCGGAGATTGGCAGAGTGTGAGCTGCCCCAGGATTCGCGGGCATCCCCAAGCTTGAATGACGAAAGGCAATTGTGATCGCGCAACCGCGCCTCAGGGGCGATCCCCGATGACAATCGGTTGTAAGGTCTGGCGCATGCAGTTTTGTTCGCTCCGCGAACCAGAGCTCGGGACCCCCTATGCCGGGTCCGATGACACAATCCCTGATCCGGTCAGGTCCTGACCTGGTCTGGCCTTGTCCTGGTCTGGCCTTGTCCTGCTCTGGCGGCGACCGTCGACAGGCCTGCCCGCTGAAGGTTTACACGCTCAGACCTGTGCTGAACCGGTCACCCAAACGAGCCACCCCCCCGCAGCGAGGAATGGGCCAAACGGAATTGCCATATCCCCCGTCAGCGGACGTTTCCGGATCCGTGTGCTGATCAGCACGAAGAGGATCGCCGCACTTGCACCAACAAAGACACATGGTGCGATTCCGGCGGGCCCGATCCAGGCGCCGATAGCGCCAAGCAGCTTGGAATCGCCTCGCCCGAGTCCATCCCGCTTGCGCAGGAAGCGGTAAGTGAACTCCACCGCCAGGAGCCCGCCAAACCCAAGCGCCGCGCCCGCCAGCTGCTCCAGCATCCGGTCTGGATAGAACAGTTGCGCGGTCAGCAAGCCGCACACCAGCAGCGTAGCATTCAGCACATCCGGGAGTCGGAAGGTGCGAAAATCAATCGCAGACAACGCCAGCAAGAGCCAGCCGAACACGCACGTTGCCACGAACATGTAGTCTGGCGTCGCAAGCCAGGCCCATGCCGCAATGCCGACAGCCGCCAGCTCGATGACCGGATAGGCTGGAGAAATTGCCCACCCGCAGCCCCTGCACTTGCCCCGCTGCACAAGCCAGCTCACCACCGGGACGAACTCCAGCAGCCCTAGCCGCCGGCCGCACGCAGCGCATGTCGAGGGGGAGAGCCCCCATGGGCGGCCAGTGGCCAGCCGCGCCGCAGCAGCCGCCGCAGCCGATCCGACAAGCGGTGAGGCGAGCGCGACATAAACGTTAAGAAGAAAAAGGCCATCGCCCGGGGGCATGTCTTTACCTGGCGTTCCAGCTGGCCAACATGTGTTGATATCCTGCAAGCATGCAACTTGCATGCTGATCTGCGTCTTTCCGGAGCCTGCCATGAAGCCGAAATCCAGCAAACGGGACGCCGGCTTCTCGCTGATGGAGCTGCTGGTCGCGCTTGTCATCCTCGCCCTGATCGTCGGCCTCGTGGCGCCGCAGGTGCTCGGCTATCTCGGCCGTGCACGAACCGACTCCGCAAAGGTCCAGATCGATAATCTCAAATCCTCTCTCAGCCTCTACCTTGTCGACATGGGCCGCTACCCGTCCTCGTCCGAGGGGCTTGAGTCACTGGTGAAGGCGCCCCCCGGCGCCGCCAACTGGCGCGGGCCCTATGTCGAGGACGGCGAGCTCCCGGCCGACCCATGGGGCAAACCCTACCAGTATGAACTGACTGCCGCCGGCGCCCGCCCGCGCGTCTTCACCCTCGGCGCAGACGCTGCCCCGGGCGGCGAAGGCGAAAACCAGGATGTTGGCTAGGTTCGCTCGAAACGCGCCCTGAGCCACCGCCCCATCCCAAGCGCCAGCACAATACCCACCACATCCGCGGCAAAGTCGAGCACATCGCCCGACCGCCCCTCGTCGCCTCGCGCCTGCACGATCTCGATGCCGCCGCCAAGCGCCATCATGTGCGCCACCCAGAACCACAGATAGCGGGGCGGCAGAACCAGCACGGCCGGGCCGGTCAGGCATGCAAACGCCACTGCGTGAAAGATCTTGTCCTGAAACGGGATTGCCGGCGGCGGCCCCGCATCCGGCGCGATGAACAGCCATGCTGCCAGCGCCATGCCGAGCCCGGACACGACGCCCAGAGCCGCCCACATTGCCCGCTCGCCCTGCTTCTGCATCAGCCTCACTCCACGCACAGCCCGGCTCTATCGACAGACTCACCCGACTGGTATTAATCCCACCTCTCCGCGACACTCCAACAGCTGCCGCGCCAAACGAGGATCGCCGTGCCCAGTCCGAATGATCAACGGCATGATCCGTAACATCGCTTCTGACGACATTGACGCCCTGGTCGCGATCGAGCGGGCCTGCTTTGCCGCCGGTTATGCCGACAAGATGATGAGCGCCGAGGACTTCGCCGACGTCCTGGACGATGAGCGCAGCGCCCTTTTCTGCGCCGTCGACGGGGGTGTGGTCGCGGGCTACGCCTTCCTGATCATGGAAGATGGCGCCGCCAACTTCGACAGCCTTGCCGTCTCCCCCGCACATCAGGGCAAGGGCCTTGGCGAGAAGCTTTTTCGCCATGTCGAGCGATATTGCCACGACAATGCCATCCCGCGGCTCAATCTTGAGATCAAGGAAACCAACTACGCCCTGCTGAAGCGCTATCACGGCTATGGCTACAAGTGCTTCGAGATCGAACCCGGCTTCTATGCAGACGGGTCGGGCGCAATCAGGATGCTGAGATACTTTGAGGTATGACTGGATCCTGATCGCGGACGACCTGCGGGACCTCGCCGCCCTGGGCGCGCCTTTCCGCATGATGACCACGCGCGACTATGTCCTGCAGCCTAAGCTTCTGTCCGGTTCGCGCCCCAAGATCATCAATCTCGCCCGCAACTACAATTACCAGACAGACGGATACTACGCCTCGCTCCTGGGCGAAGCCCGGGGCCATCGCGTCGTCCCCACGGTCGAAACCCTTCTCGACCTCTACGACCGCGAAATCCCGGACGACACCGCCTCGATTCTGGAGGAGCTGCTCCACAAGGACCTCAACAAGAACCCCGCCAAGGGCCCTGTCCCCGAGCGTCTGGTCGTTTGCTTCGGCGAGGTCGAGGATGAGCGCTTTCGCAAGTTCGGCCGCCAGCTGTTCGACTGGTACCGCGCGCCGGTCGTCATCGTCACGACGACGGCCAACGGCTCGCCCGGCAAGTTCAAGATCAAGCGCATCCGCATTACGCCTTTCACCAAGCTGGAGGACGAGGAACTCGACTTCTTCGTGAAAAGCCTCACGGCCTACACCGGCCGCACCTGGAAAAGCCCGAAGGCCCGCGTCGTGCCCAAATGGTCGATCGCCGTGCTGCACGACCCCAACGAGAAACTCGCCCCTTCCAACCTTGAAAGCCTGGAGCACTGGGCCCGGCTGGCTGAAAAGGACGGCGTCGAGATCGAGCCGATCTCCCGGCGCGACTTCAACCGCCTCGGCGAGTTTGACGCCCTGATGATCCGCGAGACGACATCGATCAAGAACCACACCTACCGCTTCGCGCGCAAGGCCGTCGCCGAAGGCATGCCGGTGATCGACGATCCGATCTCGATGATCCGCTGCACCAACAAGGTCTATCTCTGGGAGCGGCTGGTTGGTGCAGGCCTGCCGGCGCCTGAGACCATGATTATCCAGGACAAGACCGACCTCGAAGACGTTGCAGACCGTCTCAATTTTCCCGTGGTGCTGAAAATCCCCGACGGCTCGTTCTCGCGCGGCATCCGCAAGGCCTCGTCAATGCAGGAACTCCGCGAAATCGTCGCGCAGTTCCTGGAAGACTCCGATCTGTGCATTGCGCAGAAATTCGTGCCCACCGAATTCGACTGGCGAGTCGGCGTTCTTGACCGCCGTCCGCTCTTCGTCTGCCAGTACAAGATGGCGCGAGGCCACTGGCAGATCATCAAGCACCAGGAAGGCGGCGAGTCCGTCGAAGGCGGCCACAAATCCATCCCCGTCGCCGAAGCCCCCCCTGACGTGGTCGACGTCGCCGTCCGCGCCGCCAACCTGATCGGCGATGGCTTCTACGGCGTCGACCTCAAGAGCGGCCCCGACGGCCCCATGGTCATCGAAGTCAACGACAATCCCAATCTCGAACACGGCGTTGAAGACGAAGCCGACCGCGACGTGTGGAACAAGCTTACCGAGTGGTTCGTGAAGCGATTGAGTGCCTGAGCCGCGATCGGCCATTCCCGAGATCCTGTTCCCGAGGATGGCGCAAGGTACCTGTCTCGGATGAGTTCGCTGCGCTGCGCCCAGTCGACGAACTGTTCCGCGGTCACACCTGGAGCAACAGACAATGGCCTCACAGGCCCCGCAAACCAGCTGGTTCCAGAACCGCCGTCCCCCACGTCGAGAGCTGTCGCAGAATGCCCGCAGTCAGCCCGCATGCAGTGCGGCCTGCCACCATCCAACGGTTCGGGGTGGATGCATGCGAGCGTGAAGAGCCTCTCGAGAAACTGTGGAACCGTTCATGAGATGAGCCGCTCTCCAGGGCTGGTCGTGACCAGGCCGGCCCGCACGCCCGAAGCCAGACGAAAGGCGCAGGGCGGATGAAACCATGAAGCAGCGCGCGGGATCCCGTCCAGCAACCTGCCGGGGACGTGGGACCCGCGCTTCGCCTGCCTGCCGGTAGCGCTGGCGTCAGCCGCGCCTGTCTATCTGGGGCCCCACTGGCTCCCCGCCACGAAGCTCGGCCGCACCGGATCGTTCGCCACATCCGCCACAAGCCGATAGAAAAACGTGTTCATGTCGCGCGCCGCGTTCCAATCGATCGGCTGGCCCATGTCGTCCTGGGGGCGGTGGTAGCGGGAGTTGTACCACTCGCGATACCGCAGCTCGGCGTCCGTCCCCGGATCGAAGCCGAACACAAAATTGGTCGCCGGCACGCCGATGCGCAGGAACGGCCAGTGATCCGTACGCTGGTTGAGATTGCGCTCCGGCTCCATGTCGGGCCGGATCTCGATCCCCATCCCCGATGCCACGCGCCGCACATTGCCCGCCAGCGTCGTGTCATCGATCGCATGCATCGTCATGATCTTGAGCGGAAACAGCGGCCGCAGCTGATCGAGATTGATCACTGCCGCGATCTTCTCCTTCGGCACGGTCAGATGCGTCGAGAACCAGTTGGAGCCAAGCAGTCCCTTCTCCTCGCCCGTATAGGCCGCAAACACCACGCTCCGCTTGAAGCCCTTGCCCGCCTGGCTCTCCGCAAGCCTGATCAGGGTCGCGACATACGCTGCATCGTCAAACGTACCGTTATAGAGTGCATCGCCCTTCACCGGCTCGCCAAAGCCATAGCCATCGAGATGGGCCGAGACGAGCACGAACTCGTCCTTCAGCACCGGGTCCGTCCCCGGCAGGATCGCCAGCACATTGTCCGACTGCAGCTGCCGCTGCGAAATCGCGAACGCTGCGCTAATCAGCGCTGGAATATCGAAGCTCGGCAGCGCCTGCGACGCGGCGCCAGCCTTCAGAATAGCGTCCGCATTCTGGCCCGCCCCTTCAAGCACAACTGCCAGCGCATCCGCGCTCAGCCGCATAACCACCATCTCGGGATAAGCGGGCGGCGCAGCATCACGAAACCCGACCGACCGCGCATAGGCCTCCGGCCAACGCGACGGTTCGATCGTGAAGCCGGGATCATCCACATTGATGATCCCCAGCGCCCCCGCCTTCGCCGCCGCTTCAAGGCGCTGCCCGCCCGTCGTCATCCCGGCGCGGCGCGCACCGAAGCACACGACGACCTTGCCCCTCACATCGCCGATCTCGTTTGCCGAGCAGTATCCGCGAAACGCCAGCGGCGCGTTGAGGCTCGCGGGCAGGATCCTCGAAGGCCGAACCGTTATCTGATGCAGGAAGCGAAGATCGACGCGACCGCCCTGATCCCGCACCACACCAAACGACGTCCCTTCCTTCTCGACCCGCACCTCCTGCAATGGCAGCGTCTGGAACCAGCCGCCATTCTCGACCGCAGGCTGCAGCCCCGCCTTCGCAAACCGCTCCGCCACATACTTCGCTGCACGATCATATCCGGCAGACCCCGTATCGCGCCCCTCCATCGCGTCGCTGGAAAGATCGCCTGTGATGCTCCACCAGGCGACAGTGTCCGCATCCATACCGGCAGGCGGCGACTGCGTCGTTGCACAGGACGCCGCCAGCAGCGCCAGCGCGGCAAAGCCGAAACGCATGCCCAGACGCATCGAAGTCTCCTAGAAGAGGTTGCCCTGATCGTCCTCGGGGCGCGTCCGTCGCAGAATGCGCGGACGCTGCCGCTGCTCTGCGACAGGCGCCGTCTCCGGTCGAGGCGCAACCGGCCCCGCCGCACCTGCCATCGCCGTCACCTCGCCGTCTGCAAAGCGCAGCCGCAGCGCATCACCATCGGCGACGCCTGCCGCCGAACGCACCAGCGCGCCATCGGCCCTCGTCACGAGCGCAAAGCCCCTCGCCAGCACGCGCTCATACGACACCGACTGCAGCACACGCGCCTGCTGGTTCAGTGCATCCTGCGCGCGCCGCAACCGCCGGTCCATCGCCGGCGCCAGCCGCTCCGCCAGCCGTGTGACCTCGCCGCGTCGTCCGGCAATCTCGCGAAGCAGTGTTGCCGGACGCAGCCCGCCGCCGGCCTGATCGAACCGCGCCCGCTTGCGCGATAGCATGCGCGACAGCGATCCGCCGAACCGTTCCGACGCCAGATCGAGCCGCTGCCGCGCCCGCGCCAGCAGCGCATCCGGCTTCGGCAAGCGCCCCGCCGCAGACTGCAATTGCAGCCGTCGCTTCTCGAACCCCGCCACTGTCCGCCGCTCCAGCCGCGCGCCCAACGTGGCAAGCGTCGCAAGGAGATCCGCCCGGACCGGCAGCGCCATCTCCGCGGCCCCCGTCGGCGTCGGCGCGCGCCGGTCAGAAGCATAGTCGATCAGCGTCGTGTCCGTCTCATGCCCGACCGCCGAGATCAGCGGGATCACGCTCTCAGCGGCGGCGCGCACCACGCGCTCCTCGTTGAACGGCCACAGGTCCTCGATCGACCCGCCGCCCCGCGCAACGATGATCACATCAGGGCGAGGGATCGGGCCACCTGGCGTCAGGGCATTGAACCCGCGAATGCCCGCCTCCACCTCCGCAGCAGCTCGCTCGCCCTGCACCAGCGCCGGCCAGATGATGACGTGCACCGGAAAGCGATCGCGCACCCGGTGCAGGATGTCGCGGATGACGGCGCCCGTCGGGCTGGTGACAACGCCGATCACGGCAGGGAGGAATGGCAGCGGCTTCTTTCGCTCCGCCGCGAACAGCCCCTCTGCCGCCAGTTTCTTCTTCCGCTCCTCAAGCAGCTGCATCAGCGCGCCGACACCCGCCGGCCGCATCCGCTCTGCGATCATCTGATAGTTGGAGCGGCCGGGATAAGTCGACAGCCGCCCCTCGGCCACCACCTCAAGACCTTCCTCGGGCTTGAACGATAGCTTCCCGGCGCTGCCCTTCCACATGATGGTGTTGAGCGTCGCGCCCTCATCCTTGATGTCGAAGTACAGATGCCCCGACTTCGCCAGCACCACGCGTCCCAGTTCACCCCGCACCCGAACGAACCCGTAATTCTCCTCCACCGTGCGCTTCAGCGCGCCAGCCAGTTCAGAGACCGTCATCTCCGGAGAATTGGAGCCGGGCTGCGGTTGCGATTCGGTGAGGTCATCCATGGGAAGGATCATATACACCGCAGTGTCTGTGTCAGTCGCCCCGACGTCGATGGACGAAGCCCATGCCAGCATGACGCAGGCCTCAGTCGGAACGGGCAAACCATGGCCGCGTTCACGCCGTGACCTCCCGGAAAACCGGGCGATCAGTGCACGCGTCGCAGCCCGCACGCGCCACGAATTATTCCGGGAAACCCCATGTCCAACGACATTCAACTCAAACAGGCCGTTCTCGACGAACTGGCCTGGGAACCGAGCATCAACGCGGCCCACATCGGCGTTACAGCCAACAACGGCGTGGTGACGCTGATGGGCCACGTCGATGCGTATGCCGAGAAGGTTGCAGCCGAAGCAGCCGTCGGCCGCGTCAAGGGCGTAAAGGCTCTCGCCGAAAAGATCGAGGTCAAACTCCCCTCGCTCTCCAAGCGTGGCGACGATGACATCGCAGCGGCGGCGGTCAACCGTCTTGTCTGGGATTCCTCGATCCCGAAGGACGCGGTGAAGGTCAAGGTGCAGGATGGCTGGGTCACACTCTCGGGTCAGGTCGAGTGGTTCTTCCAGAAGGAAGCAGCCGCCGTCGAGATCCGTGGCCTGATGGGCGTCACGGGTGTTTCCAACCAGATATCGGTGAAGACCCGCCCGAATGTCGGCGACATCAGCGAAGGCATTCGCCACGCTCTTCACCGCTCCTGGTATGACGACAACAACGTCAAGGTAACCGCCCGGGACGGCAAGGTTGAGCTGACGGGAACAGTGCATACTTGGTCAGACCGTCAGATGGCCGGCATGACGGCCTGGGCCGCTCCAGGCGCGACGTCCGTCCAGAACGATATATCCGTCAGAAGCTGATCCAGAGCCTCCCGCTGCCCGACCTGTCGGGCGGCGGGGCAGTTTCCCGTTGCCGCGTCCCTAGCGCGCCAACCTGAGTTCGACTTCGCGTTGCGCCTCGCTCGCCGCGACGCCGCGCGATGCACGCTGCAGCACGAACCTGCCGGAAAAACCACCGGGCAGGCGCCAGTCGCCCTCGATCGTCGTCAGCTTGGCGTCGACCGTCCCCGCGTACGCGATCGGTTCGCGATGAACGCCCGGCGCCGCGTGATACACCTTGGTGAACCCCACGCTAAGCGCGCCCCGCGCACCCCTGATGTCTGCCGACAGGTCAGCCAGCCCCGGCGATCCAAACGTCGCCGGCTCCAGCGTCGTGCCGCTCAGGCTCCCGCCTTGATCGATGATATGCGCCGTGAACGGCACCGGCATCCCCGACGCGCCATACCAGTAGGCGCCGGACCAGACACCGGTGAGATCGTTCTCCCGCGAGAAAGCGTTTGTCCCTGCCATGGTGCCCTGCTGGCGTGAGGAGTTCAGGCCCAGTATAAGCCCCGAATCGTCGCCAGGGGAAACCTCCATGAAGATTCTGATCGTGGGCAGCGGCGGCCGTGAACACGCGCTCGCCTGGCGCCTTAAACAGAGCCCACGCGTTACCCAGATCATGGCAGCCCCGGGCAATCCCGGCATCGCGGAACTGGCCGACTGCGTCCCCGTCGCGGCCGACAATATCGAGGGCCTTGTCGACCTCGCCAGGCTCGAGCGCCCGAACCTCGTTATTGTCGGCCCCGAAGTCGCGCTTGTTCACGGCCTCGCCGACAGGCTGCGGGAGATCGACATCCCCGTCTTCGGCCCGTCGGCGCGCGCAGCGATGCTCGAAGGCTCGAAAGGCTTCTCGAAGGACTTCATGGCGCGGTACAATATTCCCACCGCCCGCTACCGCCGCTTCAACAGCGAGCAGGCAACCGAGGCGAAGGCCTACCTTGAGACTTTCGATAGCCCTCCTTACGTCCTCAAGGCGGACGGGCTGGCTGCGGGCAAGGGCGTCGTCATCGCCGAGACGCGCGCTGAAGCTGAAGCCGAGATCGACGCCATGCTCGGCGGCAAGTTCGGAAACGCATCGTCCTCGATGGTGATCGAGGAATTCATGCACGGGGAGGAAGCCAGCTTCTTCGCACTCTGCGATGGCGAGACGGCCGTGCCCCTCGCAGGGGCGCAGGATCACAAGCGTGTCGGCGACGGCGACACGGGTCCCAACACCGGCGGCATGGGCGCCTACTCGCCCGCGCCGATCCTCGACGAAGTGATGCAGCAGCGGGTCATGGACGAGATCGTGACGCCCACGATCGCAGGGATGAAAAAGGATGGGCGGCCGTATCGCGGCGTTCTCTTCGTTGGCCTGATGATCGACGACAGGCACGGCCCGCGCGTCATCGAATACAATGTCCGCTTCGGCGACCCGGAATGCCAGGTCATCATGACCCGGCTGAAAGAAGATCCGCTGCCCCAGCTGCTCGCCTGCGCGACGGGCGGCCTTGCGGGATGCAAGCGACTCGAGCGCTTCTCCGATCCGGCGGTCACCGTCGTGATGGCGAGCGCCGGCTATCCGGGGGAACCGAAAAAGGGCGGCGTTATCCGCGGACTCGACAAGGCGGACGACGTCGAGGGCGTAACGATCTTCCACGCCGGCACCGCGCGGACGGGCGATGACATCATTGCAAATGGCGGCCGCGTCCTGAACGTTACAGCCACCGGCAAGACCTTGAAGGAGGCTGTCGGGCGCGCCTACCGCGCCGTCGACCTGATCGACTGGACTGACGGTTTCTGCAGGCGCGATATTGGCTGGCGCGCGCTGGCGCGGGACGTCTAGCACCCGCTGGAACAAACCCTCTCGACCTCACGCCCGGAACGGTGTTTAGCAGATCAGACCTTTCGACAGGATGCCGGCGCCAGACCGGCCGACGACAGCAGGGCAGGACATGACCGACGCAAACCCGACGGATCTCTTTTCCGGCACCAAGGAAGTCGCCGAAAGCCACCGCTTCGACGAAGCGAAACTCGCGGCGTGGCTGGAGGCGAATGTCGAGGGCTACAGGGGCCCGCTGACAGTGCGCCAGTTCAAGGGCGGCCAGTCAAACCCGACCTACCAGCTGATCACACCGGCGAAAAAATACGTCATGCGCCGCAAGCCGCCCGGCAAGCTCCTGCCCTCGGCGCACGCAGTCGATCGCGAGTATCGCGTGATCGCGGCCTTGTATCCGCTCGGCTTCCCGGTCGCGAAGCCTTACGGCCTCTGCGAGGACGACAGCGTTACCGGAACGATGTTCTATGTGATGGACATGGTCGAAGGTCGCATCATCTGGGACGCGACCCTGCCCGACTATTCGCCACAACAGCGCGCTGCGATTTATGACGCGAAGGTCTCCACCTTTGCAGCTCTCCACAATGTCGACTGGAAAAAGGCCGGCCTCGAGGGCTTCGGCAAGGAAGGCGACTATATCGCCCGCCAGATCCACCGATGGACGAAGCAGTACCAGATGTCCGAAACCTCCAAGATCCCCGAGATGGACAAGCTGATCGAATGGCTGCCGAAGAACATCCCGCCGGGCGAGACCACGACCATCGTCCATGGCGACTACCGCATCGACAACATGGTGCTGCATCCGACCGAGCCGCGCGTACTTGCGGTGCTCGACTGGGAGCTGTCCACACTCGGCGATCCGCTCGCCGATTTCACCTATCATCTCATGTCGTGGGTCATGCCGTCGTCCGACCCGCAACGGCCAAGCATCGCCGGCGTCGTTGATACGCCTGGCTACGGCATCCCGAACAAGGAGCAGTACCTCGCCCGCTATTGCGAACTGACCGGCCGAATCGGCCTGCCCGAGCTGGACTTCTATTTTGCATACAATGCCTTCCGCCTCGCGGGCATTCTGCAGGGAATTGTGGGCCGTGTCCGCGACGGCACGGCGTCGAACGCAGCGGCCGCTCAGAACGAGGGACGGGTCCAGCCGCTGGCGCAATTCGCCTACGCATGCGCCCAGCGCGCGGGAATGACCTGAACCACTTTAGCTTCGCGGAAGCGCGGCGAACCACTGGTCAAGCGCCCGCGCCTCGGCGCGGGCGCTTGACGTGCGGCGGACAGCTTCCGCATCCTCGCCCCAGTGCTCAGCCTGAAAGGCTTCGTCGAGGCGCGAAAGCTCATACGCTTCTGTCGCCGACACCCGGCCACGTTCGACGGCAAGTCCAAGGACTGCAGAGCCGAACAGCGCCACGCCGTGCGCCAGTCCGGCAAGCCGGTAGCGATCGAGCCCGAGGGCGTGCGCACGAATTGCGTCGATCGAAGCTGGCGGCTGCGGCCTCGGCATGATGCCAACGCTCGGCCGCAACGCGACACCCAGGCTTGTCGCCCACTCGCGCAGAGGCGCCCAGGCCGCTTCCTGCCGGTCACGCAGCGCGGCTGGACCTTCCGCGAGATAGCAGACCAGATCCGTCTCCGCGTATCGCGCGACCTGATCGGCCAGCGCCACGACCGCGTCGTCCGCACGGTCCAGAACTCCATAGGCCTGACGCGTGTTGAACATGGTGGGCAGGTCGATGCGCTCCACCTGAGCGCGCCATTCGGCAGCGATGGTCTCGGCGAGATCCTGTGTCGGCAGGATGAACGGCCGCCCCGCCTGCGAACGCAGCGCACGCGCATCGAGCAGAACCGTCCAGCCGGGCTGCACGGGTGCGACCGACACGTCCGTGTAGAACCGCTTCGGCCGCTGGTCGATCTCGCCCTTCACGCCCTTGGCGTATTCCATCGTTTACGCCTCAACTACCGGATACGCCGCGGCTTGCGCAGGTCGAAGAAATTCTCCGCGCTGTCCTCGTCAAAGCCAAGGACCTCAAACGTCTGCTTCATGTGCGGGGAAAGCTCCGCCACGATCTCCACATCTCGGCCGCCGGGGTTGGGCAAGCGAAGCGCACGCGCATGCAGATGCAGGCCATCGGCCAGACCCTGCGGCAGCTCGCGATCGCACGTATACTTGCGATCGCCCACGATCGCGCAGCCGATGCCGGCCATGTGGAAGCGCAGCTGGTGGGTGCGCCCCGTCTCCGGCTTCAGCGCAACCCACGCGGCCTTGCGGCCAGCATTCTGCACCACCGCGTAAAGCGTCGAGGCATGAACCGCGCCCTTCTCGTTCTGCTCGGCAGCGCGCATCTTTTCCTTGTCGTCCTTCGGCCCGGTCGACTTGATCATCCATCCGCGAATATCGCCCGTCGTCGGATGCGGCACGCCGAGAACAACGGCCCAGTAGATCTTGTCGAGTTCGCGCGAGCGAAACAGCGCGCCCAGCCGGTTGGCAGTCCCCACTGTCTTGGCCAGGACAAGCACGCCCGACGTGTCCCGGTCCAGCCGGTGCACAAGGCGCGGCTTCTCGGCCGTATCCGGGACCAGCGCGCGCGACAGCGCATCGATGTGGCGCGTCGTCCCCGTGCCGCCCTGCACAGCAAGACCTGGAGGCTTGTTCAGTCCGATGATGTGGTCGTCCTCGTAGATCACGAGCGAGCGCATCATGTCTGCGTCGGATGCCTTCACGCGCGTGCGAGGCTTGTCGTCCTCGTCGTCGCCCTCGCGGCTCTTCGCGGCGGTCATGGGCGGGATACGCACGGTCTGCCCGGCCTTCACGCGCGTGTTCGCCTTGGCGCGCGCGCCGTCGACACGGATCTCGCCGGTGCGGCACGCCTTCTCGATCTGGCCTTGGGTGAGGCCATGGAATTTCCGCTTCAGCCAGCGATCAAGGCGCGTATCGTCCTCATCCGCATCCACGCTGAGAGTGACAACCTGTCCGACGTTCCAGCTCATCCGAGAATCCGTTTCGCGATCATCATGCCGATGGCGACGGCGGCAAGGCCGGCGAGAACGGAACCGATGGAATAGGTTGAAGCGCCCAGCCAGTCGCTGCGCTCGATCATGCGCATCGTCTCGAGCGAGTAGGCCGAAAAGGTCGTGAAGCCGCCGAGCACGCCGACGCCGAGAAACAGCCGCCATGGCTCGGCCGCGTCCCCGCGCGTCGCGAGCCAGCCGGCAAGCAGGCCGATAGCCAGGCTGCCAGACACGTTGATCAGGAAGGTCGCCACAGGCCAGCCATCGCCTCGCAGCGGCATCGCCAGCGAGACGCCGAAGCGAGCCGCGGCGCCGAGGCCGCCCCCGAGGGCTACGAGAAGGACATTGAACATTTCGCCCCGCTCATAGGGCTAACGCGTGCCGGAAGCCAGATCGGCAGGCATTTCCAGGCCTGCGGCAGACAGGACTGCGAGAAAATCCGCCGGCGGCGGGGCGTTAATCACGAAACGCCCGCCAGCCGTGGGGTGGGGAATCTCCAGTTGCAAGGCGTGGAGCATGAGCCGGGGCACGGGCAGGCCCTTCAGCGTGGACGCGCCACCGTAATAGGGGTCGCCGAGGATAGGCCTTCCTTCGATCGACAGGTGGACCCTGATCTGGTGCATCCGCCCCGTCTGGGGCTCCACGGAGAGCAGGTGCGTCTGCCCATTGCTGGCCAGCACCCGCCAGCGCGTTACGGCAGACTGGCTCCCCTGGTCGCCAGGGCGGGCGGCGCGCATGAGCTCGAGCCCCGGGCGGGCGATGTGCCGGGTCAGCGGCATCGAGAATTCGGTCTCACCTTCCTGCAGGGGCGAGCCCGTGACCAGGGCGAGATAGGTCTTGTCGACGAGGCGATCGGCGAAGGACTGGCTCAGTGCCGCTGCGGCCGGCTGGGTCTTGGCTGCCACGATGACGCCAGACGTCGGCGCATCGAGGCGATGGACCAGCCTGGGTCGCTTCCCGTTGGACCGGGCAAACGCCGCCATCAGCCGGTCGAGCGTGCGGTCCTCGATATTGCGTGTCTGGACCGGCAGCCCCGACGGCTTGTTGAACGCGATGATGCCGCTGTCTTCATGGATGACGAACCCGCGCACGAATGCTGCGTCGTCCTCCGACACCGGCAGGCTCTCATAGTTGCGCTTGACGCCTTTAGTCACCGGAGCGCTCGCGACGCAACTTTGCCCATTGTTCCAGCTTCTCCCGGATCGGCGCTTCACGGCCGGCGCCCCTGGGCTGGTAGAAGGCCTGTCGCTCCATGTCGTCAGGAAAATAACTCTGGCCGGAGAACTGGCCCTCGGCGTCGTGGTCGTACTGGTAGCCAGCCCCATAGCCGAGCTGCTTCATCATCTTCGTGGGAGCATTCAGAATGTGGGCCGGCGGCGTCAGCGAGCCCGTCTCGCGCGCTGCAGCGCGCGCCGCCTTGTAGGCGACATAGGCCGCGTTCGATTTCGGCGCAGTGGCGAGATGCAGCGCCGCCTGCGCCAGCGCCAGCTCGCCTTCGGGAGAGCCGAGGCGCTCATAGGCAGCGGCGGCCTCGTTGCAGATCATCAGCGCAGTGGGATCGGCCAGACCAACGTCCTCGCTGGCGGCGCGGATCATGCGGCGGGCGAGGAATAGCGGGTCCTCGCCGCCCTCGAGCATGCGACAGAACCAGTAGAGCGCGGCGTCCGGATCAGACCCGCGCGTCGCCTTGTGCCAGGCGGAGATGAGATTGTAGTGCTCATCGCGATCCTTGTCATAGCTCGGCGCGCGTTTCTGCAGAGCCGCCATCAGGCCGTTGGCATCGATCAGGTTCTTCCGGTTCCAGGCGAAGACTTCCTCAACGAGGTTGAGGAAATAGCGACCATCGCCATCGGCCATCGCCATCAGCGCGGCCTTGCCATCTCCGGTCAGCGGCGCAGGCTTCTCGTACAAGTCCTCGGCGCGCGCCAGCAGCTTGCCCAGCGCTGCATCGTCGAGGCGCTTCAGCACCATCACCTGTGTTCGCGACAGCAACGCACTGTTGAGTTCGAAGCTGGGATTCTCGGTGGTCGCGCCAACCAGGGTGACAACACCGCGCTCCACGAACGGCAGGAAGCCATCCTGCTGGGCGCGGTTGAAGCGATGGATCTCATCGACGAACAGCAGCGTGCCCTTGCCCGCTGCGCGTCGGCCTTCCGCCTTTTCGAATGCGGCGCGAAGGTCCTTCACGCCCGAGAAGATCGCCGAGAGCTGTTCGAAATCGAGATTGGCGCGCTTGGCCAGCAGGCGGGCGATGGTTGTCTTGCCCGTCCCCGGCGGTCCCCAGAGGATGAGGCTGGCGAGACGCCCCTGCGCCAGCATGCGGCCGATGGGCCCCTCGGGACCGAGCAGGTGATCCTGACCGACCACATCCTCGATGCTCTCCGGGCGCAGGCGGTCGGCGAGCGGACGGGGCGCTTCCTCGGTCAGTCCGGCGGCTTGGAACAGGTCGCTCACACCGCTGATCTAGCGCGCCGAGGCGTCCGCATCCACCCTTCAGATACGGCCGCGGAGTTCCGACTCGATGCGCTGGCCATTGCGCTCGGTGGCGAGGCGCCAGGTGGCGGGCGGCGTGGTTTCGGCGCGCTTCAGGGCGGCGTCGAAATCGCGCTTCGTGCGGATCGCAGCGCCATTGATCTCGCGGATGATGTCGCCTGGCTGGAAGCCGACATTTCCGGCAATCGTCCGGCGCGGCACGCTGTAGACCAGCATCCCGCCACTGAATGCGTCCATGCCGACCTGCTCGCCGAGCGCCGGCGTCAGTTCCACCACGACGGCGCCGGCAAAGGGGTTGGCGCCCTGGACCTGCAACAACTCCTGCTGGGTCGCGCCGGGAGGCGGCGCGAGGCGGACCGAGATCTGCTGTGGACGGCCGCCGCGCAGGATGGAGAGGTTGACAGTTTCACCTTCCGCCTTTGTGGCCGCAATGAACTTCATGCCGCGATCGTCGAACACCTCGCGACCATCGACGGTGAGCACCACATCGCCTTCGCGGAGCCCGCCCTTGTCGGCCGGACCACCTGCGTAGAGGTCAGCGATCAACACGCCACGCGGGCGATCCATCCCGAGCGCCGCAGCCTTTGCGCTGTCGATCACCTCAGCCTTGGCGCCGAGCCATGGGCGCACCAGCGTTCCGCCATTCACGGCGGCGTCGACCACTCGCTTGGCCATTTCGGCGGGGATGGCGAATCCGATCCCGTTGGAGCCGCCGCCGCGCGAGAAGATCATCGAGTTCACGCCGATCAGCCGGCCCTGCATGTCCACCAGAGCGCCGCCAGAATTGCCGGGATTGATCGAGGCATCTGTCTGGATGAATGACGAGTAGTCCGACACGCCGACATCCGTGCGCGCAAGCGCTGAGACGATGCCGCTGGTCACCGTCTGACCGACGCCGAACGGGTTGCCGATGGCGAGGACGAGATCGCCCACTTCAAGTTCACGCGTGTCTGCGAAGGTCAGCGACGGGAGTGTCTGGCCCTTGGTGTCGATGCGCAGCACGGCCAGATCGGTGCGCGGGTCCTTCATCACGAGTTCGGCGGCGAACTCACGGCGATCGTTCAGAACCACGCGGAAAGCATCTCCGCCTTCCACGACATGATTGTTGGTTACGATGACGCCGTCGGGTCCGACGATCACGCCCGACCCAAGGGAGTTTTCGACCTTCTCGCGGCGGGTTGGCGCGTTCCGGCAATACGCCTCCCATGGTGTTCCCGCCCACTGGCAGGACGGCCGGGTGACGTTGACCGAGGAGTAGACGTTCACCACGGCCGGCGCCGTACGGCGCACGACGGGCGCGAAGGACTGCTGCAGGCCTGATTGCGTCAGGGGCACGATCTCCTGCGGTGCAGGCTCCGGGCTGGCCTGCAGCGGCGCGACAGCCTCCGGCGGAGCCACCTGGTTCACCAGCTGGCCCAGGGCAGGCACGGCGAGCATGGCGAGCGCGGTCGCGAGGCCAGCGGACGCAGCGAGGATGATATTCTGCCGGTTCATGCCATTTCTCCGCACGCTGATCTCAGGGGACCGCGCTTGATGCAGACTGGAAAGTAAGGTGCGGATTCCGGCACAAACAAGGCTCGGAGGCAGTCTCGCGACAAGTCGGGACAACAAAAAAGGCCGCCCTGACGGGCGGCCTTTCTGCAACTTTCTGGTCGTCAGGCCTATTCCGCTGCCTCAGCAGCAGCTTCGGCGCGGGCGCGGTCGTCAGCGCCCTTTGCGTCGACGTCGCGGTCGACCAACTCGATGATCGCCAGCGGGGCGTTGTCGCCATGGCGGAAGCCGGCTTTCAGGACGCGGGTGTAGCCACCGGCGCGGTCCTTGTAGCGATCAGCCAGCGTGTCGAAGAGCTTCACGACGACATCGGCTTCTTTCAGCTGCGCAGCAGCCAGACGGCGGTTGGAGAGGCCGCCCTTCTTGCCAAGCGTGATCAGCTTGTCGACGACGGCCTTGAGCTCTTTTGCCTTCGGCAGGGTCGTCGTGATCTGCTCATGGCGGATCAGCGCGCCCGACAGGTTGGCGAACATCGCCTTGCGGTGCGAGGCGGTGCGATTGAACTTACGGAGCGCGAAACCGTGGCGCATGTGACAATCCAGCCCTCAGCAGGCCGGCTCCTGATCAGGTGTGGTCTTCGTATTTCTTGGCGAGCTCTTCGATGTTCTCCGGCGGCCAGGACGGGACGTCCATGCCGAGGTGGAGGCCCATAGAGGCGAGCACTTCCTTGATTTCGTTGAGCGACTTGCGGCCGAAGTTCGGGGTGCGAAGCATTTCCGCCTCGGACTTCTGGATGAGATCGCCGATGTAGACGATGTTGTCGTTGCGCAGGCAGTTCGCCGAACGCACCGAAAGCTCCAGCTCATCGACCTTCTTGAGCAGCACCGGGTTGAAGCCCAGGTCCGGCTCGTCGTCGGACGAGGACGCAGCGACCGGCTCGTCGAAGGT
>CAIMMO010000169.1 GCA_903842595.1 uncultured Alphaproteobacteria bacterium | reverse complement strand
GATTGGCCCGCCTGCCTGACGGCTGACTTCGCCGCAAACGAGGCGACGCTCAAGCAGTGGAACGCCTTTCTCAAGCGCACAGCACCGACTTTGGCGCCGCCGCCCTTCAACGACTTGCTGGTTGAGCTACGGGTGTTCCTCGACCCTGTCTTAAGGGGGCTTCAGGCTGACGCGGCTAGCTCGAACCAAACCTGGGACCCTGCGACAGGCTGGAGCTAGGCTCGTCCGCAGCGGAGGAAACAGGTCGCTTCAGGACGATGCGTTTCAGAACCTCAGCTCACTTTCCCGCACGCAGCATCGCGGATATCCATTGCCTAAGTCAGTCCGCTTGGATCAGCGTCCGGCTGCCGAATTTGACGGCGGGCAGCTTCCCGTCTGAGACAGCCGCCTGAGCTGCCGATCAGCAAGGCAGAGGGATTTCGTGGTTGATCGAGGCATATCGTGGCTTCCGGGCGATCCGCTGTCCGCTCCCGCTCGTTTCCAGATTTATCGCATCGGCCGCGCAAAAACGGCGTGACTTGCGTGATACGCGCCGCCTGACCCTCAATGCATGATCGGCGGCGGCGCGGCGCCGCAACATTTCTTCCATTTCTTTCCGGAGCCGCACGGACACTGCTCATTGCGGCCCACTTTTCTTGCGCTCAATCGCGCGCGCGGCGACCTTTGCTCGCGCCAATACTCCGCAAGCGTGGTGAAGTGATCGCCAAGCATGCGCAGAAACTCACTGCGCTCCCACGACTCGATCTCGCCAGATTCGAGCTCCTGTATGCAATCGAGCGCCATGATCGCCGCCTCGTCCGCGGCGAGAGCATACCATGATTGCGACCGCAAGCCCACGCCGCGCGCGAAGCCGCATGCCCAGCGTGTTCCTGGCGGGTCCTCCTCGGACGGCTCCAGCCACATCACTGGCGGCGCGTTCGCTGCCGCGCGCTTTGCTATGGCGTTCCAGTGTCGCTGCATCAGCCCCATCACTTCACGCGCATGCGCGACGTTATCGAACACCGGCCCTTCGCCCCAGATCTCGCGCAGATATTCGGATGGCATTGGCGTGTCTGGTCCGATGACGAGAGCGTGAAAAAATCCGTCAAGCTCCTCGAAGCTCATGGCTTCGTCCGGCGATTCTGTCTTCTGCAGAATGCCGGCAAGCCATTCCCGCTCGCGCCAGGTGAGGCCAGCGATGCGATCTGAATCAGGATCGTGCTGCTGTATGTTCCTCAGCCAGCGCAGCGCATCAGCTGGCGCCGTCGGAGCGACGATTCCATCCTCGTCGAAGCGTGTCAGATCGGTGGGGTTTGCGGCAGCCGCCGCCAACCTTTCGCGCGCCTCGGCCTTGTCAGCGTCGTTCCAGATGGAGAAAGCATCCGTGCGCCACAGGCTGTCCAGCAGATGCGCCCGCTCGCCGATGCCGCCGAGCACGATCGCTTCTTCGACGCACCATTTGCACCGGTCATCGTTGTCGGTCCCCTCAAGCGTGGCGAGCCGATCAATCAAAGCGACGAAATTCTCGCGCGGGTACTTTCCCTCGCACGTCAACCGCGCCAGCGCCTCGACCAGGCCGGCGCGCACGTCACTTGCGAGATCGATGCTTGACGACAGGTCAGCGACCACCTCCACGTCGCTCCCGACAAGGCCAAGCGTGATGGCGCGGACAGACATGATCACCCCGTCGCCGAAAAGGCCTTCCAGACCGTCATCAGACACGTTGAGCATCTCCAGCCATATCGGCCAGAAGCGGCGCTCCCTGGCGGAGGCGAGAACGAAGAGGCCATAGAAGAGCAGATTGTCCTCTGTGGAATAGAGCCAATCCCCCTCCATGCGCCGACGCGCGAGCGCCTCAAGACGCGGCGCCAATTCGGCAGCGTAAGGCATGAGCGCGCCAAGCGCCGCGTCAGGAACGCGATCGGCGTTACCGATGTCCTTGATCAGATCTTCAATGTCGGTCGTCATCGACGATTCCAGGCGCTTCAGCCAAAACGCGGGTTCGTACTCCCCTTGGTCGGACGAATACTATTCATCTCTCCCCTCTGTCGCAAATCATGAAATGCCGAGGCTCAGACTGGTGGCCGACCGCGCCCGGCGGTCAGAAATCGCGAATGGCTCGCGCGTTCTAGATCCGGCCGTCCGCGCCTTGCGCAGCCGACCCAACGACTTTGGCCAGTAGCGGACATCCGACCGCGGGCATCCGCCCTCCGCTCCGTCGCTCAACCGCTCAAACACAGAAGGCAGAATTGGCCGCCTACTCAAACTAGCGATGGTCTGAAGAAACGAGGCAGGTCACAAGGCTAACGCTCTCGACCTCCGCTTCTCACCAAATCAATGACGTAGCACGCCTATCGGCACCGTGCCCCACGTGGATTTGCACACCTCAACAGCGTCCGCGTGTACTCCCCATCCTTTCCGGTCATTTCCGACCATTTCCCGCTCGGTTCCCACGCCATCATTGGGGGGCAAGCTTCAATCATAAACTCGAGAGAACCGAGCCGAGCACGAATACCTCAGATGAACATTCAGCGCCCTTTTGTCGGACCTATCGAATGTCTGCCTGTGGAAGAATGGGCAGTCCGCCTCCGCGTTAGCTCTGACCATTTTCGTCGGATCTACACGGGGCGCGTCATGCATCTAGGCGCCAATCTCAGAATATATGCCGCCGATCTCCACGAATGGCTTGACGCGCAGGGTGCTCAGGATTCCAACCAAGACTCGTGGAACGGCGTCGGCGAAACGCACGCTGGCGAAGAGAGGGAGAGGCCCAATGCCAAAGAAGGCCCACTTCGCAGGCGTGCAGCGCGTTAAGCAGCGCGACGCCAAAGGGAACGTCATCGCGATCCGCAACTATCACCGCGCCACCAAGACACGTCTGCCCGACGACTATGGCTCGCCCGCTTTCGCGATCGCGTGGGCAAAGGCGGAGACGTCTGCCGCAGTGGTGACCAAAGCCGCCTCCCCCCGGGAGACTTACGGTGGGCTTTGCAGCGCATTCGCCGCGGACGACAATCCCGACTGGATCAAGCTCGCCCCCAACACGCAACGCGATTATCGCAAGTGCATGGCCTGGATGAACCGGCAGGGCGCAGATCCCCGCCCCGCCGCCGGCCTCACGCAGGAACGCTGCGAGATTCTCCTCGACAAAGCGGTAAAGGAACTCGGCCATCGGCAGGGCGTGTACATCCTGCAGTTCAACCGCCGCCTATACGGCTGGGTGCTTGAGCGCGCCGCTCGCCAGAAGATCTGGGGCGACAAGAACCCATGGGCCGAAATTCCGACACCGTCGAAGCCACGCGCGGCCGTCGGCGCGATCAAGCGCAATCGGCCGTGGAAGCCGGAGGAAGTTGTGGAGGTGCTCTTCGCCGCGCCTGTGGGCTTGCGACGAGCTTACGTACTGGGCGTGTCGGGGCTTGATGGTTCGACCATGGTGGGCCTCACCTGGGACGACTGGAACGCCAAGGAAGGCGGGTTTTCGGCCGAGCGGGTGAAAACCGGCGCGGAGGGCTACATCAACGTGCTGCCGCTGTTCCGCATGTTCCTTGAGGAAGGCGAGCGCCCCTCGGCTGCGATCGTCACCAATCAGCACGGCCAGCCGTTCAAAACGGCGAACACGCTGCAGACCCGTTCAAGCGACTTCCTGGCGGGGCTTGCGAAGAAGGGCGTTGTCGGCCCTGGCCTGACCCTGCACGGGCTGCGTCACACTCTCGGAAAAGCGGTGGCAGAAGTTGGCGGCACGCTAGGCGCTATCCAGATGGCGCTGCAGCACGCCACACCCGCAATGTCGTTGCACTATTCGGCAGCCGCCGATAAGAAGCGGGCGCTGCGGGACACCACGTCCGCACTGGAAAACTGGTTCGGTTTGTCAAAAGCCGACGACGCGGTTAGTAAAACGACCCACTAGTCCGTCGAAAAAGTTAGCCAAAACAACGGTGAGGCCTCGTGGCGGAGTGGTGACGCAGAGGACTGCAAATCCTTGCACCCCGGTTCGATTCCGGGCGAGGCCTCCACCCTTCGACCTTCGCAACGAATTCCCGGCGAATTCGGCGAGCCTGTTAAGCATTAACCTCTTGTTTACCGAACGGGGCGATGTTCGCCCTGTCTTCCCTTGAAGACACCCCACCATCACCCAAACGCCTTTGCGGGAGCCTCTGGCTCCCGCCCTCTTCTTTTGCAGTGGGATGTTTCGGTTTTTCACAGAAGCGGACGCCCGGCGGCCCGATTTCCGGCACGCTGCAGAGAAGCGCTATTGAACCGGTAATATCCGGCGGCTATACCGCCGCCTCCAACCGTGCTCCCTGATAGCTCAGTTGGTAGAGCATTCGACTGTTAATCGAATGGTCGCTGGTTCGAGTCCAGCTCAGGGAGCCAGTTGTTGGTTCGAGTGTTGTCCGAAACGGACCCTCAGACCCCTCAGCCCTTACAGATCAGGCTTCTCCACCGTCCCCGGCGATCCGTCGCCGGTTCTGCTCGCGGCCTACCGTCGAGCCGTTCGCGGTATTTCACGCGGTATCGGGCCCGTTGCTTGCAAAGGGATACCGTAATGAAGCTGACACCGGACGAGATCAGGAAAGCGGCGCCAGGTCCGAAGCCCTTCAAGATGGGCGACGGCGGCGGACTTTATCTCTACGTCGCCCCAGGCGGCGGGAAGCTATGGCGACTGGACTACGCCTCGAAAAGTCGGGCCGGCCGGATCGGTCGGAACGGCAAAGCGATCAAGAATGGCCGCAACACCCTCAGCCTCGGTGCCTTTCCCACCGTCACGCTGGAAGAAGCCCGCACCAAGGCGAAGGCCCTACGCGAGCGCATCAATCAGGGTAAAGACCCGGCTCAGGAGCGGGAGGTCGCCAAGCTTACGGCCAGCCTCGCCCAACGCACCACGTTCGCCCATGTGGCCGCTGAGGTGATCCACCGCCTCCGCAGGGAGAAGAAGGCGCGCACCACTATCAGGAAGCGGCTGTGGATTTACCGCGTGCTGGCAAAAGACCTCCGGGCCAGACCGATTGCCGACATCACGGCACCGGAAATTCTCGCCGTCATCAGGAAGGTCGAAAGTCGCGGCAAGCTGGAGTCGGCTCTCCGCCTGCGTTCCGCTATTGGACAGGCCATGCGGCTGGCCGTGGCGACCGACCGCCGCGCGGTCGATCCTACCCCTGCCCTGCGCGGCCTGATCGCCGTCCCGAAGGTCAAGCACCACGCGGCCATCACTTCTCCCGAGCAAGCGGGCAGGCTCTTGGTGGCGATTGAGGGCTATCCGGGTCAGGTCATTCGCGCCGCTCTCCTCCTGTCCGCCTACACGTTCGTTCGCCCCGGCGAACTCCGCCTCGCCAAGTGGTCGGAAGTGGACCTCCGGAGCAAGATGTGGATCATCCCTCCCGAACGGACGAAGATGCGGAAAGAGCACCGGGTTCCGTTGTCGGATCAGGCCCTCCGACAGTTCCAGACGCTCTGGCGCATCACGGGCCGCAACACCGATGGTCTCTGCTTCCCCGGTCTTCGTGGCGGACGCCCGATCTCGGAGAACACGGTCAACATGGCGCTGCGGACTCTCGGCTTTGCGGCGGACGAGCATTGCGCGCACGGGTTCCGCGCCATGGCCTCCACTCTATTGAATGAGCATTCCGAGTTTTCGCCCGACGGCATCGAGAAGGCGCTAGGCCATAAGGAGCCGAACGCGGTTCGCGGCGCCTACAATCGCGGGCAGCATATGGCGGAGCGGGTCCGGCTAATGCAGTGGTACGCTGACTTTCTGGACGAACAGGCTTCGGTCATCCGTAAAGAGCGGCAGGACCGCCGCTTCTTCGGCTAGGCGGCCCTTCTCCCGCGACTCTGACCTCCACTCCGGCGAATTGCTTGAGGTTCCCCGTTCTGGCTGGCACTACTGCCCCTGGAATCACGACAACCGGGGGCTCAGGCCGCATGGCGCTGAAGAAGTCCGAACTTTACAGCTCGCTCTGGTCTAGCTGCGATGAGCTTCGCGGCGGCATGGACGCGAGCCAGTATAAGGACTTCGTTCTCTCGCTGCTGTTCATCAAATACGTCAGCGACAAGTTCGCCGGTGTGCCGTTCGCGCCAATCAAGATTCCCAAAGGCGCGGACTTCAACGCTATGATCGCGCTCAAGGGCGCGACCGATATCGGCGATCAGATCAACAAGAAGATCATCGCGCCGCTTGCCGCCGCCAACGATCAGCTCAACCAGGCCGATTTCCCCGACTTCAACGACTCGTCGAAGCTGGGCGACGGGAAGGAGAAGGTCGAGAAGCTCACCAACCTCATTGCGATTTTCCAGAATCCCGCACTCGACTTCTCGAAGAACCGCGCCGAGGGCGATGACATCCTCGGCGATGCGTATGAGTACCTGATGCGCCACTTCGCCACCGAGAGTGGCAAGAGCAAGGGGCAGTTTTACACACCCGCCGAAGTCAGCCGCATCATGGCGCAGATCATCGGCATCCGTCAGGCGAAGACCAGCTCGGATACGACCGTCTACGATCCGACCTGCGGCTCCGGCTCCCTGCTCCTGAAGGTGGGAGATGAGGCCAGCACGAAGGTCTCTCTGTACGGCCAGGAGAAGGACTCGGCCACGAGCGGCCTCGCTCGCATGAACATGATTTTGCACGACAACCCCACCGCGCAGGTCGTTCAAGGCAACACGCTTACCGATCCGAAGTTCAAGGATGGCGAAGTCGTCAAGCAGTTCGACTTTGTCGTCGCCAACCCTCCTTTCAGCGACAAGCGCTGGAGCACCGGGCTTGACCCGCTGAAGGACATCCACAAGCGCTTCGACGGCTTTGGCGTTCCGCCGGGCAAACAGGGCGACTATGCCTACCTGCTCCACATCGTCCGGTCGCTGAAGAGCACGGGCACGGGCGCCTGCATCCTTCCGCATGGCGTGTTGTTTCGTGGCAATGCGGAGGCAGACATTCGCCGCGCGCTGGTGCGAAAGGGCTACATCAAAGGGATCATCGGCCTGCCCGCTAACCTGTTCTATGGCACCGGCATACCCGCCTGCATCGTCGTGGTGGACAAGCGGGACGCGCAGGCGCGCAAGGGCATCTTCATGATCGACGCCAGCCAGGGCTTCATGAAAGACGGCCCCAAGAACCGGCTACGCGCGCAGGACATTCACAAGATTATCGATGCCTTCACCAAGGCGCTCGACATCCCCGGCTACTCGCGCACGGTCTCGTTCGATGAGATCGAGAAGAACGACTACAACCTCAACCTGCCCCGATACATCGACAGCCAGAAGACGGAAGACCGACAGGATATCGAGGGCCATCTGCGTGGCGGCATTCCGCAATCGGACATCGACACACTGAAACCCTACTGGGACGTTTGCCCGAAGCTGAAGACCGCCCTCTTCCGCGAATGCCGACCGGGATATGTGGAGCTGGCCGTCGAGAAGACGGCCATCAAGTTAACGATTTTCGAGCATCCCGAGTTCGCCACCTTCATGGACTCTATGGCGAAGCACTTCGACGCATGGCGGAAGAAGAGCGCGGAGAAGCTGAAGGCGCTTAAGCCGGGCCTTCACCCCAAGGACGTGATCGCCGAGCTGTCAGAGGCCTTGCTGGCGCACTACGAGGGCAAGCCGCTGATCGACGCCTATGATGGGTACCAGCATCTCATGGATTACTGGGCCGTGACGATGCAGGACGATTGCTACGCCATCGCCCAGGACGGCTGGAAAGCGGAGACATACCGCATCATCGAGAAGGACAAGAAGGGCAAGGAAAAGGACAAGGGCTGGACCTGCGACCTTATTCCCAGGCCGCTCATCGTCGCGCGCTTCTTCGCAAAGGAGCAGGCGGAGATAGACCGCCTGAACGCCGAACTTGAAACAGCGAACGGGGCGCTGACCGAGCTCGAAGAAGAGCACGGCGGCGAGGAAGGCGCATTCTCCGAACTTGAAAAGGTGAACCGTGGAGCGGTCGCCGCCAGATTTAGGGAGATCAAGGACGACAAGGACGCATCCGAAGAGGCTTCAGCCCTTAACAAATGGCTGGAACTGGCGGACGCCGAGGCAGAATTGAAGAAGCTGCTTAAAGCGGCGGAGGTCGATCTCGATGCCAAAGCCTACGCCAGGTATCCCAAGCTCACCGAGGCCGAGGTCAAGGCGCTCGCTGTTGATGACAAGTGGATGGGCCAGATCGACGCCGACATTCACGGCGAGATGGATAGGATCAGCCAAGCACTAACGCAGCGTGTTCGAGTACTCGCTGAACGCTACGAGACGCGAGTGGCAAACCACTCTCAGCGCGTCGCCGACCTTGAAGCGAAGGTTGAACGGCACCTGAAAGCCATGGGATTTGCGTGGTGAGCGGGTTGAAGTCATTGACGCAGGGCGTTCGGTCCTCGCCCTCGCATATTTCGGAGTTTGGTGATCTTCCGGCCGACTGGACGCTTGAACGCGTTGCAAATGTAAGTTCGATGATCACAGTCGGGTTCGTCGGGTCAATGGCTCATCTGTTCCAGCGTAGCGGCGTGCCACTGCTTCGCGGCCAAGACGTCAGCCCGAACCGGTTAGACACAACTCAGCCGCGATACATTTCTGCAGCCGTGCACGCGCTTTGGAAAAAATCCGCGCTAAGCGCCGGCGATGTTGTTTTAGTGCGGGTCGGATACCCAGGAACCGCAGCAGTTGTGCCGGAGGGGCTGGGAGACGTAAATGCGGCAAGCTTGGTTATCGTTCGTCCCTCGCCAAGCAAGATTAGGTCGGACTTTCTCTCGATCTTCGTCAACTCGGCTATCGGCAAGAAACAGATTGAAGGGTTGCTTGTCGGCGGCGCCCAGCAAGTGCTGAACACATCCACGGCGGCACAACTTACAGTTCCGCTTCCGCCGATGCTGGAACAAGAAGCCATCGCCGGGGCGTTGTCGGACGCTGATGCGCTGATCGAGTCTCTGGAAAGCCTCATCGCCAAGAAGCGCGAGATCAAACAAGGCGCGATGCAGGAACTACTCGTGGGGCGCAAGCGACTGCCTGGATTCAGCGCAGAATGGGAGACCTGCCGGGTTGCTGAGCTGGAAGCAAGCAAACTGGTGAAGCTGTATCGAGGACAAGTAATCTCCAAGGTCCACATAGAAGCCACGCCTGGCGACTTCCCGATATACTCTTCCTCCGTTCACAACGAAGGGCTGTTTGGTCGTTACGGTATTTACATGCTCGACGAGGAGTTGATCACTTGGTCGATAGATGGCGGCGGTCACTTTTTCTATCGACCTAAGCATAAATTCTCAGTGACAAACGTGTGTGGTTACATGCGCGTGGATTCGAGCCGCGCAAACTGCCGATTCTTGGCTAGCGCACTTCAGTTGGCACACAGCACGAAGAACTTTGACTACCAAACCAAGGCGCACCCAAGCGTTGTTCGCAAAGAATACGAGATTCGCTGGCCTGCACTTCCCGAGCAGTGCGCTATTGCAGCAGTTCTGAAGGACTTCGACGGGGAACTGGTCACTCTTGAGGAACGCCTAGCCAAAGCCCACCGGATCAAGCAGGGCATGATGCAGGAACTTCTGACGGGTCGGGTGAGGTTAGTTTGAGCCGCAGCTATTATCGCATCATGCTCGGCGCGAAGAGCGCCTACGCCAAACAGTGCCACGAAGAGAAATGGTTCGGCGGTGGATGGCGCATTGCCCAGTCGCTGGAAGGCGAGCGGACAGACAACTGGCGGGAATTCAACGCCAAGTTCCTCCCGATCTATCTGCAAGCCAACCCAGAGAAGTCGCGCGTCGCCGCCGGTCTCGCATGCGGAATGCTCTACACGATCTGTTGGGGCATCGCGCAGGGCGATATCGTGCTCTGCCCCGATGGCGAGGGCTCATACTGGATCGGCCGGGTCGCGAGCGACTACTACTATGTAGCTGGCAAGGACCTGCCCCACCGCCGCCGCGTGGAATGGCTGCCCGAGAAGTTTTCGCGCGCCGCCATGACCGAGGCGCTAAAGCGTTCGACCGGCTCGATCGGCACTGTGAGCAACATCACACCCCACGCGGAGGAGATCGAGCGCTTCATCGGCGGCTCTGCTCCGCCAGCGGTTGTGGCAAACGACCCGACAATCGAGGATGCGGCGACCTTCGCACTGGAGAAGCACCTTGAACACTTCCTAGTCCAGAACTGGGCGGGAACCGAGCTCGGGCGTGGTTATAACATCTTCACTGAAGAAGGCGAAATTGTCGGCCAGCAATTCCCGACCGATACTGGTCCAATCGACATTCTGGCGCTGAGCAAGGACGGCAAGACGCTTCTGGTCGTGGAGCTGAAGCGAGGCCGCGCGAGCGATGTCGTCGTCGGCCAGGTCCAGCGCTATATGGGCTACGTAATTGAGGAGCTGGCAGAACAGCACCAGACCGTACGAGGGTGCATCATCGCCCTTGAAGACGATCTGAAGTTAAAGCGCGCCCTCAAGGCAGCGCCCAACATCGACTTCTATCGCTATCAGGTGAACTTCAAGCTCTTTCGGGGGGACGGATGAGCGACATAGGCAAGTCGGAGAAGGCAACCCAGAAGCGCCTCCTCGGACTGTTCAAGGACGAGCTGGGCTATCGTTATCTCGGCGACTGGACCGACCGCAACGGCAACAGCAACGTCGAAGAAAGCCTGCTGACGGAGTACCTCACGGGCGAGGGATACTCCGGCGCACACATCAGCGCGGCGCTTTTTAGGCTGCGGGCCGAAGCGCACAACACCCACCGCAGCCTCTACGACAACAACCAGGCCGTTTATTCCCTGCTACGCTATGGCGTTGATGTGCAGGTCCAGGCGGGCAAGCCGACCGACAAGGTGAAGCTCATCAACTGGAGCGAGCCCCGCAAGAACATCTTCGCAATAGCCGAAGAGGTGACGCTCAAGGGCGGCTTCGAGCGGCGGCCGGACCTGGTGCTCTACGTCAACGGCATTGCCATCGGCGTGATCGAGCTGAAGAACAGCCGCGTCAGCCTTGGCGACGGCATTCGCCAGCTGCTTTCCAATCAGAAACCCGAATTCAATTCGTGGTTCTTCTCTACCGTCCAGATTGTCTTTGCCGGAAACGACTCCGAGGGCCTGCAATACGGAACCATAGGCACGCCAGAGAAGATGTTCCTCAAGTGGAAAGAGGACGAACAGGACAATTCGACTTTCAAGATCGACAAGTACCTCACGAAGCTCTGCCGCAAGGAGCGGCTGATCGAGCTGATGCACGACTTCATTCTCTTCGACGGCGGCGTGAAGAAGCTGCCCCGAGTCCACCAGTATTTCGGGGTCAAGGCTGCCCAGCAGAATGCGCGCGAGCGCAAGGGCGGGATCATCTGGCACACGCAAGGGTCGGGGAAGAGCATCGTCATGGTGCTGCTTGCCAAGTGGATTCTGGAGAACAATCCGAACGCGCGTGTTGCGATCATAACGGACAGGGACGAGCTGGACAAACAGATCAAGGGGGTCTTCGCGGCGGCGGGTGAAGCGATCCATCGCACCAACAGCGGGCGCGACCTAATGGCCAAGCTGGCGGAGGCCAAGCCGCGCCTGCTCTGCTCCCTCGTTCACAAGTTTGGCCGCCAGGGAGTTGAAGACTTCGACGCCTTCATCAAGGCGATAGAGGCCCAACCGACCAAGACCGTCGGCGAGGTCTTCGTGTTTGTCGATGAATGCCACCGCACGCAGAGCGGCAAACTGCACCGCGCCATGAAGGCGATGATGCCCAACGCCGTGTTCATCGGCTTCACAGGCACGCCACTGCTCAAGAAGGACAAGCAGTCGAGCCTTGAGGTGTTCGGTCGCTACATCCACACCTACAAGTTCAGCGAAGCCGTTGAGGACGAGGTTGTCCTCGACCTCATCTACGAGGCGCGCGACATCGACCAGCGCCTCGGCTCCGAAGACAAGATCGAGAAGTGGTTCGATGCGAAGACCAAGGGCCTCAATCACTGGCAGAAGGACGAGCTGAAGAAGAAGTGGGGCACGATGCAGAACGTGCTCAGCTCGCGCTCGCGCATGGAGCGCGTTGTTCAGGACATCATATTCGACTTCAGCGTGAAGCCACGGCTCTCAAGCCAGCGCGGCAACGCCATTCTGGTCGTTTCCAGCATCTACGAAGGCTGCAAGTATTTTGAGGCCTTCCAGAAGACCGAACTGAAGAGCCGCTGCGCGGTCGTCACGTCCTATAACCCCAGCGCGCAGGACGTGACCAAGGAAGAAACCGGCGCCAACTCGGAAACTGACAAGCAGTTTATCTTCAACACCTACACTGCCTTGCTCAAGGGCGTTGAAGCCAAGCCCGGCATGTCGAAGACCGAGTCATACGAGGAAGACGCCAAGGAGCGCTTTATCAAGCAGCCTGCGAACATGAGGCTGCTTATCGTCGTGGACAAGTTGCTGACGGGTTTCGATGCACCGTCCTGCACCTACCTCTACATCGACAAGTCGATGCAGGATCATGGCCTGTTCCAGGCCATCTGCCGAACCAATCGGCTCGACGGAGAGGACAAGGAATTCGGCTACATCGTGGACTACAAGAGCCTTCTCAAGAAAGTCGAGAAAGCCATCGCGGTCTATACCTCTGAGATCGACGACAGCGCGGGCGGGCCAGACCCTGCCGTCATGATGAAGGATCGACTGGAGAAAGGCCGCGAACGCCTAGAAGAAGCGTTGGAGACCTTCCTTCTGATCTGCGAGCCGGTCGAACAGCCGAAGAACGAGCTGGCGCATATCCACTATTTCTGCGGCAACACCGAGATTCCTACCGATCTGGCAGAACGCGAGCCGCAGCGCGCCGCGCTCTACAAGGCGGTCGCCTCCCTTGTCCGCGCCTATGCAGGTATCGCCGACGAAATGGAGGAAGCCAGCTACAGCGCCGAGGATGTGACGCGGATCAAGAAAAAGACCGAGGAAGCGATCAAGATTCGCGACGTGGTCCGACTTGCGGCCAACGAGGTGTTGGACTTAAAGGCCTACGAGGCTGACATGCGCCATCTGATCGACACCTATATCGAGGCAGACGAGCCGCGAAAGATTTCTCCCTTCGACGATATCAGCCTGCTCGACCTGATCGTTAAGTCAGGCATCGCCGACGCTATCGCCAATCAGCTGGGAGCCATGAAGGACCAGGAGGCGATTGCCGAGACGATCGAGAACAACGTCCGGAGCAAGATTGTAAAGGAACACCTCAACGACCCGGCCTATTACGAGCGCATCTCCGCCCTGCTCGACGAGATCATCAAGGCGAGAAAAGCGAAGGCGCTCGACTATGAGACCTATCTCAAGCAGGTAGCCGACCTCGTGAAGAATCTCGTCAAAGGAACAGGCGGGAATACACCGCCGCGCCTCGACACTCCCGGCAAGAAGGCGCTCTACAACAACCTTGGCGAGAATGAAGAGCTTGCGCTCCAGATCGATGCAGCGGTGAAAAATAGCAGACCAGATGACTGGCGCGGCGTCGAATCCAAGGAACGAACGATCAAGGCGGCGATGCATGACGTTCTCCATGACGAAGAAACGGTCGAGCGCCTGTTCCTAATCATCAAGGCCCAGCGGGAATACTGATGGACACCGCGATCAGCGTGGGCGGCGTCGAGATTGATGTCGTCTTCAAAGACATCAAGAACCTGCATCTTAGCGTTCACCCGCCCACCGGCCGCGTGCGAATCTCGGCGCCGCGCCGGATGGGTCGCGAGAACATCAGGCTGTTCGCGATCTCGAAGATCGGCTGGATCAAGAAGCACCAAGGCAAGATTCAGAACCAGAAGCGGGAACCGCCGCGCGAGTACATTGAACGGGAAAGCCATCGCGTGTGGGGGCGGCGCTATCTGCTTCGGCTTAAGGAGGGCACGGGCAAGCCAGAAGTGAGCTTGGGCCACAAGTATATTGATCTGTCGATGCCCAAGGGAAGCACGGCTGACCTTCGCGAGGAAGTTCTGCAGGATTGGTATCGCACAGAGCTGCGGGCGAAGGCCGCCCCGGTCTTACAGACCTGGGCCGACCGGCTCGATGTCGATCTGCGCCGCTTCTACATCCAACGCATGAAGACAAAGTGGGGCAGCAGTAATCCCACGCAGCACACGGTGCGGTTGAACCTCGACCTGGTGAAGTTCGCGCCGGAGTGCCTGAACTACGTAGCGCTGCACGAGATCGCGCACTTCAAGGCGCCAAACCACGGCGACAGGTTCAAGGCGCTGCTCGACCGGAATATGCCGGGTTGGAAGCGAATTCGCGAACAGCTCAATGAGGGGCCGCTGCCTTCTATCTGACGCTGCGGACGTACGCGCTGCCGCTGCGCTGGCGTACTTGCTCACCAAGTCGCTGCGGGCCCCCTTCTGCAACGGCCTCAACCGGGGCACACTCGGACTCCCGACGCCCCAAAATTTCTAGCGCCTCTCTAGGGCCCTCCTATGGTGGCGGGGTGCACATGGTGCAGGTCTCTCCAATCCTTCTCTTATAAGTGTTGTTAGAGAGAAGTTTGGATTGAACTGCACCATCTGCACCCACATTGGTAACTACGGCCAGACGAGACTTCAGTTCGTCTCGCGGTGCGAGTGGTGCACACGAGAGAGCGCTACTCGTCGAAGTGCGCCCCCTTCAGCCGAAGGCCACGGAACACGCGCACCCCGCGCACGGCGCCACGAACGTAGCCGCGCCTCTGAAGCTCGTCATAGAACTCGCGATCCAACCCAGTGCCGCGCAAACCGCTCGCGAGGAGGAAACTCCGGTAACTCTGCCACAACTCGACGCGCGGCTCCTTGGCCTCATGGCCCTCCTCAGTGCATTCGTGGAGCCACTGAGTGAAGTAGTCGGTCGTCGCCCGATACCGCTCCCGCGCCTCCTTGACGCTCTGAGGCAACACGAGGCGGCCCAGACTGCCACTTGGCTTCCCTGCCTCCCGCCATGCACGAGCACCTTCCAGCGCCCAATTGAGGACTCCCGGTAATTCGCTGGCCACGATCTTGTCGTCCAATCCGGCGACTTGACGCGACTTCGGAATCTGCACCCCGAACGTCACAGGCAAGATTCGCTTCCAGAAGGCGTCGCCGTTGTCCTGAGACCCCGGCGCATGGTTGCCTCGTACAAAGACGTGATGCGTAGGCGTGAAGCTGTAGACCTCACCAAAGAGCTTGCGGGTCTGAAGATCATCGCGACTCGCAATGTCCTTCAGCTTTTTGTCATCCCACACCGCACCTTTGGGGATTTCATTGATGAGAACCAATCGGGGGCCCATGGACAGCCCTGCGTATAGCCGCTTCGTCTCGGAGTCGTGCTTCGTCTGCAAAAGCAGGTCTGCGCCTGCGATCATGCAGTAACTGCCGAACAGTCTGGTCATCACGTTGCACGCAACGCTCTTCCCGTTGTCGCCGGACTCGCCCAGCATAAAGACGATTCCGTTGTCCAGGATCACGCCAAACAACGCGGCACCGATACACTGCTGGAAGAATGCACGCTCCTCTGCGTCGGGAAGCACCTCACAGATGAACCGTTCCCACAGCGGCGCCAACGCCGTGGGATCGTGGCTGCAGCCCATCTGCTTGGAAATGTATTCGCCGGCTGGTGGCCTCACCAGCTCGCTGCGCAAGAGATCGAGGACTCCATTCCGCACACCCAGAAGATGCGGCGTGCGGTTAAACCGCGCCGCAGGAATCGTCATGTGGGGCCTCGCCTGCGCCAACGCTTGTTCTTGCGCGCGGCGGCTCTTGAATAGCCGCGTGGCGATGCCCACAGCGTTCTCGGCGCTCGTCACATCGTTCCGCCTGGTTTGGCTGACAGCGTCGCGCAGGCGGTCGGCGGCTGCATTAACAGACTCGGCGCAAAATTCCTGCATCAGAACTTCCGCATCGGCCGGTGCCCACACGCCACCCGAGTAGGCAAGCCACGTCCTGATCTCCGGGACGTAGCAAAGCGTTGCCCCGAACCGCTGGAGGAACGCGAAGCCGTTAGCAGTGTCGCCTCCCTCCCCGCCTAACAGACCCGTAGCAATCTCGATCTTATCGAGAGTCGACGGGGCGATGGGTTCGCCAAGGAGGTCGGCAAGGGACCGGCGGCGACGTGTTTTTGTTTCGTCGGCCATTAGAACCGCTCCTTCCGTGACGTGCGCCGGACAGGCCAGCGGGAGCGGGGCCGCTTGCGCGCGGCGTTTCGCATCAGTCCGGGAAACGGATCGGGTTCCGGGTCGGGCTCCGGTTCAGGGTCAGGCCTAGTTTTCGGAAGGACGAGCCCGATTTCTACCAGAAGGTCCAGCGCCTCTAGGTATGACCGCAGATGTTCGGGTGAGTTACGAAGCCTTGTGACCGCGTCGTGCAGGTAAACCGTAGACGGAATATCATTGCCTACAGGATTGTAGGACACGAGGCGGGCGACATCGAGCGTAAGACCGTCCAGACGCTGGCGCGCAGGGTGCGCCTCATACTCAACGCGCTTGCGTTCACGACAGCCTAGCGGTTTGTAGTTACGATTGAGAGCCAGCCATGCGCCATCGGATAGACGTTCTAGGCAGAACGGCATCTCGTATCGCAGGTCGCTATCGCTGGGTTTTCTTGAGTCGGGGGCTTGCCTTCGCGGCGGCCCTGCTTCTTCGGTATTCATGGATCAAGGGCCTCCTTAGCCCATGGTTTGCTAGTTGTTTGCCCTGGTCGGCGAGCACGTCTTCTTCCTAATTTCTTCGGCCCTGCCCGGTTTTCCGGTGCAGGGCATTTTCTTTTCAGGCTGCGCGTTTCCGTGTGGCTTTTGCTATGCCGCCCATGCGGCACCAGTCGGCCACCTTTGCGGCCTGCGCGGCACGGGCTTTCTGCATCCTGCTTTGTGCAAACGTCACGACGGCAGGAACGGCCGCGTCCAATGCCACCGCCTCGTTCTTGCTAATGCGCGCGACGGTGGATGCCACTCGATGCAAGGGGACGAAGACGACCCCCATCGGGTAGCCAGTGTGCGCTAACTCCAGCGCTTCGAAGTGAGCATCTTCCAAAACAACAACCCGAAGGCTGCGGACGCGAAACGCGCGACCAGCATAGGAAACGAAGTCACCCCACCGAAGCGACCTTACTGCAAGGCCTGGGCCGCCGATCTCTGGCAGGCCACGATTCCGCATGATCTCACTGAAGCCCATTCTGAACTCCTACAGGGTAGAAGTATTGGTGAGCCACAATGTCTTTGTTATTACAATACTTCGATGGAGTGTTAACTATATTGCACTACACAACCCAAGTTTTACTTGTGTTGGAATCATTCGCAACTGGCGACATATTACCTTGAACAGAAAGAAATATCGGGCGCTGCCAGCTTTCAGGCGGCTCGACTTGCTACCTGACGATTTTTTGCAGCGGGTGCTCGATGCCTTTGAAGGCCTGGCTAAGCAGACGGCGTCACCTCATCGCCCCGCGATCCCGCGGCGGTGTTGCATGTCGGTTGGTTTCTACGAGCCACGGCGACCCAATCGCATGGCATGACTCACGAACCGCATTTCCTATGACTCTGGTAAGTGTTCTCTTGAGGGGCGGAGTTTGAGAGATGGGGGCCGATCATTTCAACAACGTCCAAAAAAAGGGGGGGGTCCTAGTCGTCGTTCGGCGACGGCTGAATGACAAGAACCCGCTCCTCTTCCGTCGATTGCAGTGGGCGCTACCCGCCGCGTCTCGCAGATGCCGCTCGCGGCTATTCTTGGGCGGGACGCACTAGCTTCGATCGCATCGACGCCATGCTGCCGGATGTCATGCGGCTGTCCGCAAGATATTGAGCCCGCTCGCCAACGATCGTGTCGCCAATGGAGGATGGCAAAATCTCTCGTTCGCAGCTCGCGCGACCAACGGATGGCGGCCGGAGGTCGTCGAGCCGCGCCCTAGAGATTGTCCAGGGCGGCCAGATTGCGCGCGGCTAGTCCGCTTCCACTACAGGTCCCGGTGAGGGCACCGCTCGCGATCTATCTTGCGCGTTGTTGCGCGACAGCAGCCTTAGCGGACCGAGCGAAATGGCTAGGTGGGTCTATACTTTATCGTCGAAGCCGAGGACGTATTGTTGCCGCTTGGGTTAGCGGAGCGATAAACTAGCCAACGATTACCTGCCGGGGGACATAAGTGACGCTCGACGAAATTTTGAAGCTAGAGAAAGGCGCCCGCTTCTACCGCGGCGATCTACACATCCACAGTGCGGGGCACTCGCACGATGTAGGTGACGCAAAAGCGACCCCCGACGCAATCGTCAAGCTGGCGAAAAAGGAGGGGCTCGATCTCATTGCAATCGCCGACCACAACGAGATTGGTGGTACAGCTGAGGCAGTCAAACTAGGCAAGTCGGTTGGTGTGCTGGTTGTTCCGGCTGTCGAGCTATCGACAGCGCATGGGCATTTGCTTTGCTATTTCCCGACGGTGGAGGCGCTTACCCGCTTTTATTCAGGCCTATCGCTCGCCGACAGAAATACGGCGAACTCTCGTTGTTCAACCGGCGTGGTCGACTGTCTCGACAAGGTCGCAAGCGAAGGCGGCTTTGCGGTGCTCGCTCATGTGGACGGCGGCAAAGGCCTCGAAACCGTGATCCCCGGCAACCCGCCTCATAAGAAGGACATTGTCTGCCACGGTGCTTTGCTCGGAATTGAGCTGGTCCAAGCCACATCGCAAGTGAGCTTCTCCGACGCCGATCCGGACGCGGCCCGTCGCCAGCTGGGGCGCGATCGAATTGCAGCTCTGAAGTTGGGTCAGGCGCAGCACCTTGCTCGAATCTTGAATTCAGACGCGCACAGTCTTGCAAGCCTTGGAAGAAATGCGGTGAACCAGAAAAAGGTCACGCGCTACAAAATGCAGGCCCTTTCCTTTGACGGTCTCCGCATGGCCCTCGAAGATGCCGATGCTCGAGTCCGCATTGAGGAGGAAATACCAACGTCTGTTCCGCTTGTACGCGGCATCGTACTCGACGGCGGATTTCTGGACCAACTGTTCATTCACTTCGGACCGAATCTCAACTGCATTATCGGCGGCCGAGGAACGGGGAAATCAACTACGTTTGAAGCCGTGCGCGCCCTTGCGGGCGGGTCTGGGGGAACCGACGTTATCGACTCAGATGTCTGGCCCGACCGGGTCGATTTGGCCTTTCAGGACAAAGCCGGTCAGGTTCACGTGCTAACTCGCGTGAAGAACGGCGAGGTCGAGAACGAGGCCGATCCTGACAACGGCCCAATTTCCTTCCCGGTAGAGTGCTACGGCCAAGGAGAAACTCAAGCCATAAGCCAAAAGGCGCAGTCGGACCCAGCCGCACTCTTGGAGTACTTGGATCGATTTATCGACATCGAGGCCGACTTGGAAAGAGAGACAACCGTCCTCGACGAAATTCTGGAACTGCAAAGCGAAATCGAAAAGGCTGCGCTGACGGTTGAGCGCATCCCGCAGGTCGAGCGCGATCTGGCTCTCAAGAAATCGCAGCTCGACGCACTAGAGAAGGCCAACGCGAAAGAGATCATCGCCCTGGTTCGGAAACTGGAGACAGAAAAGGCGGTGCGGGTCAGCATCAAAACTGAGATCGATGAGCTTAAGGCCGGTGCATCGCACGGTGAACTCAAAGCGCATGTCCAGAACATAACGTCAGCGATCGAGCCCGCGGCGCTTGAGGTTGGAAAGACGGAATACGAGGCGATTGTCGCCGGAGCCAAGACCTTGGAAACCGCCATCGGCGCTTCCGAAGCCAAGCTAAAGAGCGCGGTTGAGTCATTGGCGGTGGCCACTGAAGCCAAGCTCGCCGAGTGGCGTGGCAAAGCACAAGCGACGCAAGGCAAAATCGACGAACAGAAAAAAGCCCTCGCCGCTCAGAACATCCATCTCGATATGGCTTACATCAATAGACTGACGGCGGACGAAGCAAGTCTCGCGGAAACGCTACGAAAACTGAAAGCCTGGGTGCCGCATCTGAAGGAGCTGAAGCAACAACGCACAAGGAAGCTCAAGGAGCGATGGTTGGCTCGGTCAAGCATCGCGATGAAACGCGCCGCGTTCGCGCAGAAATCAAACGCAATCCTGAAATCAGTCCTTGGTGATCTTCAGGTCACGCTCAGGTTCGAAGATAGCGCACATTCGCCTGACGCCGAGACGATCATCGTGGACGCTATGAACTGGCGTACGTCGCAGGTGCCTCGCGCCAGCATTTTGACGCGACAGCTGACGGTGCCTAAGTTGCTGGAAGCGATCGAGAAGAAAACGCCGGGACCAATTCAGGCGCTTCGCACGGATGAGGGCTCTACCGTCTTTAGCAAGACTGATGCTGAGGCCATCATCTCCAAGCTGGCAGAGCCAGCGCACATGTTTCGACTCGAACGCGCGGCCATTGTGGATCGCCCCGCCCTGACCGTCACCCGCCCGGTTGCAGGACAGAAGCCTATTGTTCGAGATTTCACCAAACTATCCTTGGGTCAGCAGCAGTCTGTCCTTCTAGCGTTGATGCTGTCGGTGGACTCCGATCGACCGCTGATCATCGATCAGCCGGAAGACAACCTGGATAGCGAGTTTATTTACCACACTTTAGTGCCCGTTCTGCGGCGGGCTAAGGAACGCCGGCAGGTCATTATTGTGACGCACAACGCAAACATCGCGGTTCTTGGAGACGCCGAGCAGATCATCGTTCTCAAGGGGAACGCCGACCAAGGCAAAGTCGTTGCCCGAGGCTCGATCGACGACCCGACGACGCGTGTTCACGCCTGCAGAATTCTGGAAGGAGCAGAAGAGGCATTCCGGCGTCGCGCACGCGTGTACGGCGTTGCCTAGTTTCTTTGTGTCGTTTCGCTTTGCACATCGGCCTGGTAAGGCGACACCTTTCGGTAGCGTCCACTGAGGTGGTGTAAATTCGCTGACGGAGCGCTTCGGGCGCGCGGACCGCAAGAGTCAGCGCGCGCCCGGGGCGCGGTCGGCGGGAGGGGTGGTCATCGGAGAATCCCGGCAGGGTGGCGTTGCGAGACGT
>CAIMMO010000168.1 GCA_903842595.1 uncultured Alphaproteobacteria bacterium | reverse complement strand
GATCGTCGGCCATGGGCTCTCTCCTCGAGCGCCGTGGACAATCCACGCGCTGAAGGAGAAGGGGGCCGTCGACAAAACTACCGGCCTAGCGGCTTAGCCTACCGCGCGAGCGGTTTAGTACGCTCTACCGTTACCGGACGTTCCTTCCTGGGCGGGGCCAGGCGGTCCAGGAGGGCGCGCAACAGAACCGGGTCGCCGCCCTCGATAGCGTTTTTCAGCGCCACGTTCGCAATGTCCTCGGCGCGCGCCTCGATCAGGCTTTCCACGAGAAGGCTCACACGATGGCGGGACCCTTGCGGGCGTCCCTTCGGATTGCCGCTCTCACCCTTTGCGAACGGGCGCCCGCGCTGTTGCTTCGCTGTTTTGTCAGCCGTCATGTCCAGACCCCGGGCTTCTGCGGATCCACCACCCTCCAGATCACGAGAAGCTCCCCCGGCTTCTGGGTCACATGAGCGGCGGCTTCATCGGCTGGCGTTTCCGCCACTACCCAGCGCACCGATGGGAGAAGCGCCGCTCGAGTTTCAAGCTTGCCTAGTCGCCGCTCACGGTCATGCATCTTGCACCCTCCAGAACATCCTTCAGCCGTCGCCGCTCATCCTCTGTCAGCTCGCGAAGCAGGCGCTCTCGGTGCTCATGCGATAGCACAGAAAGCAGACGCCCGGCATACTCTCCCGCTGTCCGGCCAAAGCGAGCGCCCAGAGCCTCGGTGACAGCCGCCCAGAGAGCGGGGCGCTTCTGAAGCATGCGGCGTTCATCGCTTGATCGGGCCAGCCGGTTTTCGCAAGGATTGAACCCGGAGCTGTAGGAGCCAAAACCTTTCGTCCTGCTCTGTATACGGACATTGATCCAGAGCGTCCCGGGTTGGGGCGTGCGATAGTCGATCCGCCAAGCACCATCGTCCTCGGTGCTCACGGTCGCGGCGGGGAGCCATGCGCGGCCCTTCATGGTGCGGCGTCGCATAGGTCACGCGCCATTGAAGTCGATGACTCGTTTCTCAGCCGTCTGGGAGAGAACAGGAGAAACGGGTGAAACAAGTGCACCCTCATGCTCAGGGCTGCGGGGGTCATAAGGCATAGGGGTCACAGGGGTCATCGGGGTCATAGGCCCCAACTCGCCCCCCATGCCCCCTATGACCCCGATGCCCTCATGGGTCTCGCGGGTGAGATAATGCTTCGCGGAGGTGTGCTTCCCTGTTTTGGGAACGGTCTTAAGGATCAGGCCAATCGCACGCGTACCCTCCAGCCCAGAGACGCGCTTTGCGACCCACTGCCGGGGCATTTTTCCGCCGGGGTTCAGAAGCTGCGTGACCGTATCATCGAGCGCACTCACCGCCACCGGCTTGTCCCCGTGGGCTTTCTCCCAGGCCGTGAAAAGCTCGGCGATGAACGCGCGCTGCGGGTCCTTTGACTTGGCCTCTGCGATGCGGTCTGCCGGATCGGTGCAACCCAGCGCCAGTAAAGGATCGCGAACCCACTGGGCCCATTGTTCAAAGCTTCCGATTGGCTTGCCGTTTTTCTGAGGGTTCTGCCGACCCCAGCGCCAGATTGTGAGGGCGGCAGATAACAACTCACCACGCTGAGCGAAGCTTTGATCAACCGGGTTCGGAAAACCCTTGAAGTCCCGCGCCTCCGCGTCTTCGCCACCGTCAAGGGCGCACGCAACAAACCGCCGGGCCAGGTCCTCACTCACGGCCAAGCCGTTGCCAGTGATTGCGATGAAAGCAGCGGCGGTCACCGACACCGTTTCCGATTTGCCCAGAACGCGGAGGTTTGCCGGGCGCTCGGTTAAAGCGGAGGCGAGCGTGTCAGATTTCAGCGTCGCCCCGTTTATGTTGTCGATGAACACAACGGGTCGCGCATCGATCAACGCCGAGACTAGGCGCTTGTCCATCTCTTCTTGAGAGTGCCCCGGGCTTACCGCGCTGGGGCGCATCCCCAGAGCGATTGCCACGATGACTCGGACCAGCAGGCCCTTGCCGGCGCCGGCGCCTGTTACGCTTGCCGCCGTGCAGAGAAACCCCGGGCCAAGCCAAAGACTGGGTCGACAGATTGCCGTCAGCAGGGCGTATAGCGCTGCGCTTTCATCGGCCCCCGGCGGTTTGGAGATATCGACGACGTCTGCATAAAGCTCGCGGACGCGAGCGGCGTCAGCGAATGCAAAGGTTCGAAGATGCCCACGCAGGCGGCGAAAACTTGCCTCGGCTTGGGCGCGTGTAGGGCGCTCGGGAACACTGACGACCGGCGCCGAAAAGCAGAAAAAACCTGTCGCCCGATCATAACCGTTTGCCGTGCGGATCGTCCCGTCGTCGGACAGAAGTGGGGCGGACGTTATCCCCTCCAATGGAGGAAGGCGGCGCCAGGCGTTGCGATGATCTAGCGCCAGGCTCGCGACGCGCTCCGGCAGGGTGACGTGCTTTTGGACAAAGCCGCCATCAGGCGTCGACTTCCACTGCCAGACGCGCCGACACTCATGGGTCAAACGCACAACGCCGTGCATCGTCAAGCGCTCAGCCTTTGGGGTGTCGTTCGCTCCCTCTCGCCCCAACGACAAAACGACGGGGCGCTGGTCGCGCAGATAAAGCCCGTCGTTAGCGCAGAGCGGTTCGATGACTTCGTCGGCGGTCTCGGGGAGGTTGTGCCCCCGCACCTCCAACTCAGGTAGGGGCGTTGTCTTCTCCCAGATGCGTTGCCATTGCCGTTCCGCGTCCGCATCGTTCCCGCAATACTTCGAAAGATCCTTATGCGGGTAGCGGGCCAGCGTGTCGCGCGTTTCGGGTTCGAGCATATCTGCGCGTTGGCATTGCAGGGCCAGGTGAAAGGCAACCGTCGAAGCCGACTTGTCCTTCAGGTGGGAAACATCGCCGATCAGAAGCGCTAAAGCTTGCGGCGTCTTCAGGTCGCGCAGAGCCTCGGGCGCGTCATGCCAATATGCATCGTCGGCTTCGGAGTTTTGGCGCTCGTCGTCGGGATTGTGATCGTGTCCATTGGCCCGCCCGTTGGCGGGGTGTGACCTTTTCCCGTGGCCGGCCTTTGACTTCCTCCCGGCGGTCGTTTTTTTGCGTGTGGGGTTCACGCTTGGGCCGATAACCTCGAACAAGGCGCGCAGCGCGTCGGCTTTGACGAGTTCGATGCGCGCGGGCGATTGGGGCAGCCGATCCCCCGTAAAGGTGAAGAAGCGCTCGGCGGTATAGAGTTCAATGCCGGGAGGATGATCGTGACCATCCTCCTTCCACGTTTTACCGGCTTTTCCCTGAAGCAGGGACGCCAAGTAGTCGTTTGCAGTTCGGGACGCATCCACGAGTGCAAAGATCTTGAGCCCGGTGTGACTTGGGCTGACTTCAGCGTAGCTTCGAAATGTCGTCAGCAATTGTTCAACCCATGGCCGGGTGAACGCGCCGGTACCGGGGTCGCGACATGTGTCCGCGTCGATGCCGATCAGAAGCTTGTCGCCATCACTGGAAAGGATCGCCATGTCCCCTTCAGGGCCGGGTATCGGCCCCAGGAAGACGCCAATCCCACACACATCATCAACAGCCCCAGCGCGAAAGCTCGGGTCATTCGCAAGGTGTTCGGCGTCTTCGCGAAGGATCCACGTCGAGGGGTCGTTCGACTTCGCCTTCTGGCCCAAGGCGCAATAGGGGATTTTCGTTTTCCGACGTTCGCCGTCCTTGTTGGCGCGAGCGTACTCAATGCGCCACGCGCAGAAACGTTTGACCTCCGGGCTGAATGCCTCGGACAGCGCATCGCCTTCAATTTCGTTGTCGTTTGTGTTAGCGTTGTCTGGCGCTTTCGTAGTGGTTGGCGCAGGCTGCTCGCGCCCGTCCCCCTTGCCCGGGGCGGGCGCTTCCATTTCGTTGTTCATGGGTCAGCCCCCCACCGTCGCAATGGTGCGGTTGGAGGTGGAGCGTCGCGGCGCGCTGATCTGAGATTGTGCCCAGGCGACAACATCGGCGCGGCGATATCGAACGCGCCTCAGGACTTTGACAAACGGCGGGCCATTCCCGGCCCAGCGCCAATTGGCGAGCGTTCGCGGCGAGACGGGGACGCCTTCCGCGTTAGCAACGGCGGCGGCTTCCGCCTCAGTCAGATATTCCGACATTATCATCTCCCGTGAATTGCCGCGGTGTGCGGACTTCACGGGAGAAAATGCGGCGACTTTTTTCCGCTCGTCTCGGACGGTTTCAGCCGCCAGCTGTTTTCGGCTGATCGCGGCTGATAGCGGCTGGTGCTTGCCGTTTTGCAGAGCGCATGTGTTTGGTTCCCTTAAGCGCTTCCTTAATCGTGGAATCGGCTGGCGATGCTGCGCCCTTCTTCTTCACTTCGGTCCTGATCAAATCTCGGAACTGTAGAGCTCTGACGGCAGGCGGCTGGTCACTGGTATTCAGCCTGTCAGCCACTTCACGGATCAGCACATGCAGCGGGTTTGCAGCAGGTTTCCGCGCCTGATCCTGTTCGACGGGTCACGTCCACCGGAGTGGTGTAAATTGGGGCGGCCAAGCAGTGTACCGGCTCAGGCCGCGCGCGATGTAAGTATCG
>CAIMMO010000167.1 GCA_903842595.1 uncultured Alphaproteobacteria bacterium | reverse complement strand
GGTCGGTGTCGGCGACCGCCGCCGCAGTATGACCAGGCTCGAAGCCATTCTGATGCAGCAGGTGCAGAGCGCGTTGAAGGGGGACTGTCAGGTCGTGTCCCATAGCGTGGTGTAGCTGAGGGGTGGTCATCGGCGATTGCCGGTTAGGTTTGGGTTGCGAACGCAAACCCTGAACCGAGAGATCCCCGATGACCGACGAGATGATGAACCTGCGCGGGCTGCTGGAGAAGAGCTCCGACGCCGATCTTCTGCGCGAGATGATCGGCTTTGCCGCCCAGCGCCTGATGGAGCTGGAGGTCGGCGGACTGACCGGCGCCGGCTTTGGCGAGAAGAGCCCCGAGCGCCTGGCGCAGCGCAACGGCTATCGCGACCGGGACTGGGAGACCCGCGCCGGCACGGTCGAGCTGCGCATCCCCAAGTTGAGGAAGGGCTCCTACTTTCCAGGCTTCCTCGAGCCCCGGCGCATGGCGGAGAAGGCGCTCACCGCGGTGATTCAGGAGGCCTATATCCAGGGCATCTCGACCCGCTCCGTTGACGACCTGGTCAAGGCGATGGGCATGAGCGGCATCTCGAAGAGCCAGGTGTCGCGGCTCTGCGAGGAGATCGACGAGCGCGTGCAGGCCTTCCTCGATCGGCCGATCGAGGGCGACTGGCCCTATCTCTGGATCGATGCGACCTATGTGAAAGTGCGCCAGGCTGGCCGGATCGTCTCGGTGGCGGTTATCGTCGCCGTCGGCGTCAACAGCGACGGAAGGCGCGAGGTGCTGGGCATGGATATCGGCCCCTCCGAGGCCGAGACCTTCTGGACCGCGTTCCTGCGCAAGCTGGCGCGGCGCGGCCTGCGCGGCGTGAAGCTCGTCATCTCCGACAGCCATGAGGGCATCAAGGCGGCCGTCTCGAAGGTCCTCACCGCGACCTGGCAGCGCTGCCGGGTTCACTTCATGAGGAACGCGCTGGCCCATGCCGGCCGCTCAGGACGGCGCGTCGTCTCGGCCTTCATCGCCACAGCTTTTGCCCAGGATGATGCGGCCGCCGCCAGCCAGCAATGGCGCAGGGTCGCCGATCAGCTCAGGCCGACGGTGCCCAAGCTCGCCGGGCTGATGGACACGGCCGAGACCGACGTGTTGGCCTACATGACCTTCCCGACGCAGCATCGCGCCAAGTTGCACTCAACAAACCCGCTCGAACGCCTCAACGGCGAAATCAAGCGCAGGACCGAGGTCGTCGGCATCTTCCCAAACGAGGCCGCCATCACCAGGCTCGTCGGCGCGATCCTGCTCGAACAGAACGACGAATGGGCCGTCCAGCGCGCTCGCTACATCACACTGGAAAGCATCGCGCCGATCAGCGATGATCCCATCGTCAGCCTGCCAGCCGTGGCCGCCTGACCAGCCCGGCCAAAGCCGGCAACGTGGTGGCTCCAAGAAGCTACACCACCATCAGGGACACGACCTCGGTAGATCAGGTCATCGGTCCGGACCGTATGGCCGCCCTTGCGATTGAAGCCGGGCGGAGCGCCACCCTCAGACACCGGAATCCGCATGAAGAGATCGTGGATCAGTTCCACGTCGCTCGGTCGGTTTGGCGAGCGCCAGCCGACCGCCCTGACAAGTTCCCTGATCATCGCGTTCCCACCCTGCTCGCGCCAAAACCGCTGGAAAAGCTTTGCCCGATGCCGCGACCTGCAGCTGTTCCCGACGGAACACCACGACCGTCGCAGCGAAGAGTGGAACGCCAGCCATACCCCCTCCTGCCACCTCCTGTCAGGAGCCCTGAAAAGAGAACAGAAAAAGAACTTGCGAACCAGAACAAACCATGACCATCCTACGCCATCGGCGCGGATTGAGATGTCCCCGCGCCCCTGCCATAAGGAGCGCGAGTCGTGAGTCAGGCGAATCTGAAACTGGTGGAAGGGTCCTCGATGGACAAGGCCAAGGCGCTGGATGCGGCGCTCTCGCAGATCGAGCGCGCCTTCGGCAAGGGCTCGATCATGCGCCTGGGC
>CAIMMO010000166.1 GCA_903842595.1 uncultured Alphaproteobacteria bacterium | reverse complement strand
TCGAACGCCTCCGCCCAGTCCGCCGCCATGCGGATCGCAAACGCCGTCGATGAGTGCACGCCTGTGCGTATCGGATAATCCGCCAGCGGCAGGTAATCCCGAAACCGCTGCCCGAACGCCTCGGCCAGCGGCCGCAGTTTCGACCCAGCCCCGGCAATCGCAGCGCCCTCATGCAATTCCAGTTCAGCCTGCAGCGCCAGCAACCAGCCCCAGCCATACGGTCGCTCGAAACCACGCGCCAAAGGCCGCGCCAGATACGCCAGCTCGGCGGCGACATTCGCCTCGGTGACCCGCTCCGCGAACACCGCCTTCACTTGCGCGGCTGCCGCAATCTCCGGATGTCGCCGCACCAGGCGCGCCATCAGCCAGAACCCGTGCACACAGCTGTGCCAGTCGAACGACCCAAAGAAGACCGGATGCACCGATCGCGGCAGGACCACATCCTCCGGCCCCGTCAGCACATGATCCATCTTGTAGGGAAATTCGCGACCTATGTGGCTCAAGGCCAACCCCGCGAACGTCTCCGCCAACGCGCGCGTCAGTATCGTCATGGCTGATCCCCAAACCCGCCGCCGCCCGGCGTCTCGATGATGAAGGCATCGCCTGCGGCCATCTCGACCTTTGCAGTTGCCGCCAGCATCTCCACCTCGCCATTGGCGCGCCGCACGGAATTGCTCCCTGGCTTGCCATCCCCGCCGCCCGCCAAACCGAACGGCGCTGTCGCTCGCCTGTTCGAAAGCATCGCCGCTGTCATCGCCTGGCGGAACCGGACGACGCGCACAGCCCCATCTCCGCCGCGCCAGGCGCCATCGCCGCCCGATCCACGCCGCACGCCAAACCGCTCGATCAGTATGGGATAGCGGCTCTCGAGTATCTCCGGATCCGTCAGCCGCGAATTTGTCATGTGCGTCTGCACCACGCTTGCGCCATTGAACCCGGCCGCGGCGCCTGACCCGCCGCAAATTGTCTCGTAGTATTGGTAACGGTCATTGCCGAAGGTGAAATTGTTCATCGTCCCCTGCGAAGCGGCCAGCCGCCCCATCGCGCCATACAGCGCATCCACCACCACCATGCTCGTCTCGACATTTCCCGCCACCACAGCCGCGCCCTTCCGCGGATTCAGCAGGCATCCCTCCGGGGTGATGATGTCGACCGGCTTCAGGCATCCCTCGTTCAGCGGGATTGCATCGTCCACCAGTGTCCGGAAGACATAGAGCACAGCGGCTCGCGTGATCGACAATGGTGCGTTGAAGTTGCTCGCGTCCTGGGAGCTTGTTCCAGAGAAGTCGATCGTCACGCGTCGCATCGCCTTGTCCGGCCTAACTGAAACGCGGATCACGGCGCCATTGTCCATCGACGCCTCGAAGCTTCCAGTCTCAAGTGTATCGATCACCCGCCGCACATGCTCTTCGGCATTGTCCTGCACATGGCGCATGTAAGCGACGACCCCTTCGCGGCCATAGTGCGAGACCAGCCGCTGCAACTCTTCTTCGCCGCGTCGGCAAGCCGCGATCTGCGCCTTCAGGTCCGCCAGATTGTTGTCGATATTGCGGGCAGGGAGTGGTCCCGAACCAAACAGCGCCCGCGTCTCCGCCTCGCGCAGCTGTCCGGATTGCACCAGCAGGAAGTTGTCGATCAGTACCCCTTCGTCCTCGATCGTCCTGCTGTCCGGCGGCATCGATCCCGGCGTGATCCCGCCAACATCGGCATGGTGCCCGCGTGCCGCGGTGAAGAAGGCTGGCGCCGTCTCTCGTTCCAGGATTACCGGTGCAATCACCGTGATGTCGGGCAGGTGTGTGCCGCCCGCATGCGGGGCATTGAGCGTGTAGATATCGCCAGACTTCATCGTTTCGCCGCGCTCGCGGATCACCGTCCTGATCGATTCACCCATCGAGCCCAGATGCACCGGAATGTGGGGCGCATTCGCTACCAGCCCGCCCGCCGCATCGAACATCGCACACGAGAAATCCAGCCGCTCGCGAATGTTCACCGAAGCCGCTGTCGTCTGCAGCGCCAGCCCCATCTCCTCGGCCACGGCCATGAACCGATTGTTGAACACTTCCAGCAAGACCGGATCTACCTGTGTCCCGATCGCCGCCCCGTTTGGCGCCGGCGCAACGCGCGTCAGGACAAGATCGCCATCCGCTGTCATTGCCCCGCGCCAGCTGGGCTCGATGAACGTCGTTGCGCCATTCTCCAGCACGAGCGCCGGACCATCGACCTTGAACCCCGCCCGAATGTCCGCACGCCGAAACACCGGCGTCTTGTACGCCGCTCCTGCGACCCGCATGTCCACGCTGGCGAGCGGCGAGGTCGCTCCCTCCGGCATCGTGGCTGTAGCCTTCGGCGGCGCCTCGTCGGCGCCGACAGCTTCCGCCGACAGCTTCGCCACAACGATGCTGCGCGACGAATCGAGAAAGCCGAACCTCGCGCGGTGCCCCGCCTCGAATGCCTCGCGCATCGATGCGTCACCCGTCAGCGCCACCGGCAGCAAGGCCTCTGCGCCATCGTAGCGCAGATGCGCCGTAAGCTCGGTCGTCCTCACAGCCACGCCGCGCACCGTGAGCGCTTCGCGCGCCTGCTGCGTCAGCGTATCGCAACGCTCCTGCAAATCGACGCCCAGTGCCTGCTCAACCGAAACCTCCCGTACCGCTCGCACATCCGCGAGACCCATGCCCCACGCCGACAGCACGCCCGCAAGCGGATGCAGCAGCACGCTCCGTGCCCCCACTGCATCCGCCACAGCGCAGGCATGCTGCCCGCCTGCGCCGCCAAATGCGCACAACACATACTCACGCGGATCATAGCCGCGCTGGATGGAGATCTTCCGGATCGCCTCCGCCATATGCTGATTGGCGATGGCAATGAAACCTTCTGCCGCCGCCTCAGGGGTGAGATCCGCCCCGGTCGCCTGCTTCACTTCCCAGCACAGGTCGCTGAACCGTTGCGCCACGATCTTCGCATCCAGCGGCCTGTCGCCGGTCGGTCCGAAGATTGCCGGAAAGAATTCCGGTCGCACCCGCCCCAGCAGCACATTGCAGTCAGTGATCGTCAGCGGGCCGCCGCGCCGGTAGCACGCCGGCCCCGGATTGGCCCCAGCCGACTGCGGCCCGACACGCAGCCGCGCGCCATCGAAGTAGCAGATCGATCCGCCGCCCGCCGCCACCGTATGGATCTGCAGCATCGGCGTCGTCAGCCGAACGCCCGCCACCACCGTGTCATTCGTCCGCTCGAACGCACCGGCGTAGTGCGAGACATCCGTCGACGTGCCGCCCATGTCGAAACCCAGCGTCTTGTCGAACCCAGCCCGCCTTGCCGCCGCCGCCATCCCGATGATGCCGCCAGCCGGGCCCGACAGCACCGCGTCGCGTCCACGAAACGCACTCGCAGGCGTCAACCCGCCATTCGACTGCATGAAGTACAGGCGCGTCGCCTTGTCGAATGCCCCCGCCACGCGCTGCACGTAAGCATCCAGCACCGGCGTCAGATACGCATCCGCCACCGTCGTGTCTGTCCGCGGCACATAACGCGTCAGCCCGGATACCTCCGAGCTCACCGACACATGCGCAAACCCAACCTCCCGCGCGATCTCTGCAATCCGTTGCTCATGTGCGGGAAATGCCCAGCCATGAAGGCAGGCAATCGCACAACTCGTGATCCCTGCTTCGCGCGCATCAATCAGGTCCGCCCGAACCCGCGCCTCGTCCAGCCGCGTGAGCACCTCGCCCTCCGCCGTCACCCGCTCTCGCGCCTCGATCACGCGCGCCTGCAACTGGTCCGGCTTTACAATGTTCAGCGCAAAGATATCCGGCCGCGCCTGGTTGCCGATCTCCAGCAGGTCGGCGAACCCTTCGGTCACCACAAGCACGGTCGCTGCGCCCTTCCGCTCCAGAAGCGCATTCGTCGCCACGGTCGTGCCCATTCGGATGGAGGCAATCGCCGTCGCCCCATGCTCAGCTAGGATTGTGCGAATGGCCTCGACAGCTGCATCCGCATACTGTCCCGCATTCTCCGACAGCAGCTTGCGCACCACCTCGCGCCCATCGGGCGCGCGCGCCACGACATCGGTGAACGTGCCGCCCCGATCGATCCAGAAATGCCAACCTGCCATGCATCCAGCTTTGGAAGCCAAGCAATGCTTTGACAAGACGCCTGCAGGCCCCGATCCTCACTTCCGAGACGTCGAACGGTGGAGGGTTCTGCAATGAAAAAGTGGGTGCTTGGCGCTGCTGCCGCCGTCATCGGCGCGGCCACACTCGTTGCCATCGCCGAAAACCCCATATCCACAGCCGTTGCCCGCGATGAGTGGCGGGTGAAAGGCCTGTCCGCCCCCGCCGAGCTGATCGTCGATCACTGGGGCATTCCTCACATCTTCGCCGCCTCGCAGCGCGACGCCTTCTTCCTGCAGGGCTACAACGCCGCGCGCGACCGCCTCTGGCAGATCGATCTCTGGCGCAAGCGAGGCCTCGGCCTGCTCTCCAGGTCTTTCGGTCCGGCCTATGTGGAGCAGGACAGGGCGGCCCGCCTCTTCCTCTATCGCGGCGATATGCAGGCGGAATGGAACGCCTACGCACCCGACGCACGCGCGAGCGTCGAGGCCTTCGCGGCCGGCATCAATGCCTATGTTGCCGAGGTTTCTGCTGGGGACAAACCGCTCCCCATCGAGTTCAAACTGACAGGCTCCACGCCAGACACATGGAAACCCGAAGACATCCTCCGCATCCGCAGCCACGCGCTCGTTTCGAACGTCACGTCCGAGGTCGCCCGGGCCCGTGTCGCATGCGCTGCCGGCGTCGATGCCGACGAACTCCGCCGCAAGCTCGATCCTGATGGCCACAAGCGCGTCGTCCCCGCCGGCCTCAATCCGTGTGACGTTCCTGCCGATGTCCTCGACGACTACGTTCTCGCCACCCAGCAGGTCGATTTCGCCCCGCTTGCCAATCGACAGCGCGCCGAAATCGATCCCGCAACCCAGCTCGCCGCCCTTATGGACAGGCAGAAATACGAAGGTTCCAACAACTGGGTCGTCGCGCCCTCGAAATCCGAAACCGGCCGCGCCATCCTCGCCAACGATCCGCATCGCCAGCTGGGCGTCCCATCCCTCCGCTATGTCGTCGGCCTCAATGCTCCCGGCATGGCGATCATCGGCGCGGGCGAACCCGCGCTGCCCGGCGTCTCCATCGGCCACAACAACGATATCGCGTTCGGCATCACCATTTTCGCGATGGATCAGGAAGACCTCTACGTCTACGAGACGCGCGCGAACGATCCGAACGCCTACCGCTACAAGAACGGCTGGGAGAGGATGACGGTCGAGAAGCAGATGATCGAGGTGAAGGGCGAAGCCCCGCGCGAGGTCGAACTCCGCTACACCCGCCACGGACCGGTCCTCAAATCCAACGGGGCCTCACGCCGCGCCTTGGCCATGCGCACCATCTGGTCCGAACCCGGTCTCGCGGGCTATTTCGGCGCGTCGCGCCTCACCCATGCGAAGGACTGGAACGACTTCAAGGCCGCCAGCCACGCCTGGGGCGCCCCGCCGCTCAACCTCGTCTATGCGGACACCAGGGGAAACATCGGCTGGGCCGCTTCAGGCCGCACGCCGGTCCGCAAGAACTGGGATGGCCTGATGCCTGTACCCGGCGATGGCCGCTACGAATGGAACGGCTTCTTCGCAAAGGACATGCTGCCCTCCAGCTACAATCCCTCAGAAGGTTTCTTCGCCACAGCCAATGAATACAATCTGCCTGCAGGCTATCCGGCGGAAGATCGCAAGGTCGCGTTCGAGTGGACCGATCCGTCACGCGTCAGCCGCATCAAGGAAGTGCTCGCAGCCGACGGCAAGGTCAGCCTGCTCGACTCGATGAAGCTGCAGGGCGACGCCGTCAGCCCCCAGGCCCGGCGCTTTGTGAAGCTGCTGCGCGATGTTCCCGGCGGCACGGTGAACATCAATGTCGATCACGCCATCAAGCTGCTCACGAGCTGGGACGGACATCTGTCGATCGATAGCCCGGCCGCCGCCATCTACGAAGTCTGGGCCAACAAGCATCTCGGCAAGGCGGTCGTCGCAAGGGTCACGCCCGCCGCCGCGCGCGAGCTTGTGGGCAGCGGCCATCTTGAAGCCATCCTGACCTATCTCGAGAATCCGGACACGCGCCTCGGGCCCAATCCGCGCGAAGCCCGCACCGCAATCATGCTGGAAACACTGAAATCCGCCACCGACGAGCTCGCCGGCCTGCTCGGCCCCGATCCTCACAGCTGGGCATGGGGCCGCCTCCACGTGGCGAAGTGGGAACCCGCGGTCGCCGTTCTTGCCGACCCCCAGCTGCGCGCCCAGATGACCCTCGGCCCGCTCGCCACGCCAGGCTCCGCCTCCACGCCGCGCGCGCAGACCTATCGCGCCTCAGACTTCAATGTCACCGCCGGGGCCTCCGTCCGCATGGTGATGGACGCCGGCGCCTGGGACAATTCCATGGTGATGAACACACCCGGCCAATCCGCCGACCCCTACAGCGCCCACTACCGCGATCTCTTCCCGCTTTGGGCCGAAGGCACCTATGTCCCGCTCGCATTCTCGCGCGAAGCCGTCGATCGTGTTGCAGAGCGCGTGATCAAGCTGACGCCCGCGAACTGAGGTCGGGGATCTCACCTTCGTCCCGAGGAGCGTCCGCAAGATGCGTCTCGAAGGACGGGGCGGGGCTGACCCGCCAACCGGCAGCCAGATGGGACTGGCGCGCCCGATGCATGGTCAGCCCCGAACCAGTGCTCCGCACGCCATCCCGCGCGCTGGGAGCCATGCTGGCCCGTTTCGGAACAGGGATCGCGACCCATCAAGATTTCCGTGGTCATTCCGTACTATCAGGAGCAGCCCGGCATCCTTTTCCGCGCCCTGCAGTCGCTCTATGCGCAGGGGATGAGCGGCGAGACACTGCTCGACGTGATCATCGTTAACGACGCCTCGCCGGTCGATCCCACCATCGACGTGCAGGCCGCTGGCGCGCCTCCCGCATGCGTCAGTGTCCGCATCATCACCCGCCCCAATGGCGGCCCCGCAGCCGCACGCAATACCGGCTTCGACGCCGTTCCAGCCGATGCAACCTATGTCGCGATGCTCGACCCCGACGACACGTGGAGCCCCAACCACATCGCCCGCGCCATCGAAGGCTTCCAGCTCGCCGACGCCGATCTCTACTTCTCCGATCACGCCAGCCACCACCATGCCAACTACTTCCAGGGCACACGACTCTTCACCGACCCGCTTGGTGGCGAAGGCGAACTCGTGCAACCCCCCGGCGACGCGTTTTACGCCTGCGGTGGCCAGCAAATGGCCGCCTATTCCGCGCGCGAATATCTGGCCCACACGTCGTCCATCTTGATCCGCGCTGACATGCTCAAGGGCCTCCGCATGCGCGAAAAACTCCGTTGGGCCGGCGAGGACCACAACTTCTTCATCGACCTCGCGCTCAAGGCGCGCCGCGTCTGCGTCTCGATGCAGTCCGAAGTCGCGCTCGGCCGCGGCGTCAGCATCTACGAAAGCTCGCACGAGTGGGGCACGGCCAAGGATCTTCGCCGCCGCGCCTTCAACATCGTCTCGGTTCGCAGCGTCAAACACCGCACGCGCTGGCCCAAGCCCGTCCGCGCCGATCTCTCTGCCGCAATGGCGAGTGGCCGTCGCATGGTCGGCTATCTGCTGATGCGTCGCGTCCTGTCGAGGCGCGGCCCGGACGTGCCTTCGCTCCAGCTCGTCTGGTCGCTTGACCGCGCCACCGTCCTCTTCGCGCCGTTCAGCGTCGTGGACGTCTTCGCTCGCAAGCTGTTGCGCCGCGCCGGCATGCCCGTCGCGCCCTGACGCTTCATCCGAGTGAACGCTCCAGAAAGCCCCGGTGCTCGGGTGCTGCAATGGCGATCAGCGCCGCCGCACGCGCACGGCCCGCCAGACCCTTCAGCCGGGCAACGCCATGCTCGGTCACCACCACGTCCGTCAGATCGCCAGGAATGGAAGGCGACGCCAGCTTCGGCACGATGCGCGATGCTCCGCTGGCGGTCGCGGGCAGGGCGATGATCGACAGCCCACCCGCCGAAGCATTCGCCCCGCGCATATAGTCCGGCGCGCCGCCAACGCTGCTGATCCGCCGGCCTGCGCGCCATTCGAGATTGAGGTTGCCGGCAAGGTCAACTTCCAGCGCCGACCCGATCGACACGAACCCATCCACCGCCGCAAGCACCCGGTGACCGTGCGTCTCAAGGGCTGAGCGGAACGCAAATCCGGACTGCGGCAGCCACGCCTGAAAAGCCGCATCGCCCCATGCCACGCCCGTCACATGCTCCGCGGCGGTATCCAGCGCGCCCGCCTCGGCCAGTTGCACATAGTCCGGCGTTATGATCCCCGAATGCACCCGCAATCCGCGATGGAGCTTCAGGGCCGCGACCACCGCTCCCGGCGCCTCGCCAATTCCCGACTGGATCGTCGCACCATCCGGAACCAGTTCCGCACACAACCGCGCAATCTCGCGAAGTGCTGCATTTGGCGGACGCGACGAGACAGCAGGCGTCATCAGCGGCTCGTTGATCGGGATGCCAAGGCTGACCGCATCTGCCGGAATGAAGTCCGCATTCGGAATCGCAGGCATTCGCTCATTCACGAACGCGACGCATCGCCCCGCCTTCGGCCACACCAGCCCCGGCATGTCGCTTGCGACACCGAACGAGCACCTCCCATCCCGATCCGGCGGCGCGACGTGGAGCACGGCAACGTCGAACTCCGTCGCTGCCATCAGTTCGCCGATCTCCGAGTACGGCATCACGTTGAGTTTCGTCCGTCCCGAAGCGATCGACGCCTCCAGAGCAGGTGAGGCCATGAACGTCGTCAACGTGACATTACCCGGCAGCGCGCCATAGTCGCGCGTATTGATCCCCGGGATCAGGCACGACCACAGCTCAACGCCATTCGACAGCCCCGGGTTGTCGCGCAGCGCGTCGTGGAACGCTGCGCACTCTCCCGGCCCGCCCTGGAAATACACGCGCTGCCCCGGCCGCAGGGCGCGAACGGCGTCCTCGGGATAGCCAGTGATCACGCGAGCCCTTCGGACGCCAGCAACCGCCGCGCCCGCTCCACCACGGGCAGGTCGATCATCTTTCCATTGTGGTTGACCACGCCGTCCGCGCGGCGCTCCCACGCCGCCAGAATGGCGCGCGCCTCCGCCACATCGACCTCACTCGCGCCGAACCCCGCATTCAGCGCGGCGACCTGGTTCGGGTGCACGCACATTGCGCCCGTCAGCCCCATCGCATGCGCCCGCCGCGCATCCGCCGCGAACGTATCGAGATCGGTGAAATTGGCGATGCTCGACGCCATCCCGATCCCCATCATCCCACGCGCCGCCGCAGCATAGGCAATGGTCTGTGCCGCAAGATCCAGCGACAAAGGCCCCGGCTTCCGCCCAAGCCCCAGCGAGAAATCCTCGCTCCCCAGCGCCAGCCCGATCAGCCGCGGTCCATCAGCAATCTGAACCACCCGTTCCAGCGCCCGCGGGCTCTCGACCACCGCAACCACGCCCACCGAAAACCGATCCAGCTCCTCCTCATACTCGAGCGCGTCCAGCATCGCGGAAAGGCTTTCCAGCTCAGACGCCTGCTCGACCTTGGGCATCACAATCGCCCGCAGCCCCGGCTTCACCACCGACTCAAGATCGTCAGCGAGCAGGTCCGCGTCATTGTTCACGCGCACCGTCACCACCGCGCCCTGCGCATGCAGGAAGGCCACCGCCTCCGTCGCCTGCACGCGCGCACCTGCCTTCGCGTCTGCCTGCGTCGAATCCTCAAGATCGACGATCAACGCATCCGCCCCACGCGTATGCGCCTTCTGCCATCGCTGCGGCGCAGCCGCCGGCACAAACATCATCGAACGCCAGTTCATGTCTCCGCCCTCATCAGAAAGACTTCGGCATGCCCAGAACATGTGTCGCCACATGGCTGAGGATCAGGTTGGTCGAGATCGGCGCGACCTGATAAAGTCGCGTCTCCCGGAACTTGCGCTCGATGTCATACTCCTCCGCAAAGCCGAAACCGCCATGCGTCTGCACGCAGACATCGGCGGCATACCAGCTCGCCTCCGACGCCGTCATCTTGGCCATGTTGGCTTCCGATCCGCACGGCTCGCCCGCCTCGAACAGCTGCGCTGCGTGGTCCACCATCAGCCCCGCCGCGGTCACCTGCACATGCGCCCGGGCAATCGGAAACTGCACGCCCTGGTTCTCGCCGATGGGCCCGCCGAACACAGATCGCTCCTTCGCATAGGTCGACGCACGATCAACGAAGAACTTCCCGTCGCCGATACACTCCGCCGCGATCAGGATGCGCTCGGCATTCATCCCGTCGATGATGTACTTGAAGCCCGACCCCTCGCGCCCGATCAGGTTTTCCGCTGGCACTTCCATGTCGTCGAAGAACAGCTCCGTCGTTGCGTGGTTCAGCATCGTGCGAACCGGCTTGATCGTCAGCCCGTTGCCCTTCGCCTCCCGCATATCGACCAGCAGGACGCTCATCCCGTCGGATGTCTTCCCCGCATCATCGCGGGGAGAGGTCCGGCACAGCAGCACCATCAGATCCGAGTGTTCCGCCCGGCTGATCCAGATCTTGGATCCATTGACGACATATTTGTCCCCAGCGCGTTTCGCGAACGTCTGTATCCGCGTTGTGTCCGTGCCACTCGTCGGTTCGGTCACGCCGAAAGCCTGAAGCCTGATCTCGCCGCTCGCCACCTTCGGCAGCCAGCGCTCCTTCTGCGCCTCGCTGCCATGCCTTAGCAGCGTACCCATCGTGTACATCTGCGCATGGCACGCCGCGCCATTCGCACCCGAACGATGGATCTCCTCCAGCACCGCGCACGCCGCCGACAGCCCGAGTCCCGCCCCGCCATACTGCTCGGGGATCAGCACCGACAGCCACCCTGCCTCGGTCAGGGCCGTCACGAACTCCGTCGGATAGGCCCGATCGCGATCCAGCGCCCGCCAGTACGGCCCCGGAAACCGCGCGCACAACTTGCGCACCGCGTCACGAATCTCGGAGTGTGTCTCTGTCCTGCTCATGTCGTCAGTCTGCGGCGCCCGTCGGCATTCGTCATCAGCCTTTCAGTCCGGCAAGGCATCCGGTCCGCTCCAGCAACGGATCAAGCTCGGCCCTCGCCTTGGCCGGCAGCTCGGCATGCATCCGCCGCAGGGTCTCCAGACACTTCACCTGATACTTGAACGCACCCTGCTCATACGGCATCCCCAGCGCCGCAAAGCTGAATGTCTCCTTGCCGGCGGCCACTGCCTGTGCATTCGCGATCAGGAACGGGAAATACACCTCGCCTGCAAACGCCAGCAGCTTTTCCACCACCGGCCCACGCCGCTCTTCCGGTTCGCGCCATACGCCTTCCAGCCCGGACAGATCGTCCATCTGCTCCAGCCAGCGGAAGGTCAGTGGTGCGATCTTGCGCATCAGCCGCTCGGGCGTCGGATCGGACGCGAGCTGCGAGAACTGACCCATCCACGCAAATTCCGCGAGAGACGGCCGCGAGCCGAACCAGAATTGAGAAACCGTGCACTGCTCCTCCAGCATCGCGCTTAGTCGCCGCATCGTTTCCTCGATCAGCGGCGCATTGCCTGGCGTGCACCCGACCAGCGCCATCCGCCCCGTCTGGCGCGCCCGGAAGAAATCCGCGAACGCCTGTATCTGCGCGATGCCCCCGCCGCGATGGCGGTCATACGACAGCCAGCGCGACACAGCCTCCTGGTCCTCTTCGTAGAACCAGCGATAGTGGAACATGAGTTTCGTCGCCCACTCATCACCCATGTCTTCCAGCAGGCAGGCAAGAAACCTGTCGCCTGGGTCCTCCGGGACGATGCCGCGCTCGGCATGCCGCTGCTCCAGTTCGAAAATCATCGGCGTCGAGTCATTGCGCCATTCCCCGCCCGGATACTGGATGACGGGGATCACAGGCGCCTTCACATTCGCGAATACGGACTCCATGTTTGCCCCGATCGGCTCCCAGACATGGGGCAGGCGACGATACCGCATGATCGCCCGCATCTTCATCGAGTAAGGCGAGCCCAGGCCGCCGATGATCCGATAATGTCCCGACACCGGCGTCTCCCCGTGCTTCGGTTGTCCGCACGAATCCACCAGCAGGACAGCCCCCCCGATACGAACCTTCCGGCTGCCCGCGTCAAGTCGGCACGACGCGCCCGCCGGTTGTGTCCCCCGCGCCCGCCGCTATGTTGCCCGCGCTTCCAGAGGATTCCCGCATGACCAAGCTCCGCCGCGCCGCCATCGTCAGCCCGCTCCGCACGGCGGTGGGAAAATTCCAGGGCGCGCTCGCCCCGATGCAGGCGGGCGATCTCGGCGCGGTAATCCTCAAGGCTCTGGTCGAGCGCACGAAGATCGATCCTGAGCGGATCGACGATGTCGTGTTCGCGCAGGGTTACCCGTCGGGTGAGGCGCCCTGCGTCGCCCGCTGGTCCGCGCTTGCCGCCGATCTCCCCATCTCCGTCCCCGGCTACCAGCTCGACCGCCGCTGCGGCTCCGGGCTGCAGTCCATCATCGACGCCGCCATGTTCGTACAGACGGGCGCAGCCGACGTCGTCGTCGCCGGCGGCGTCGAAAGCATGACCAATGTCGAATACTACTCGACAGACATGCGCTCTGGCGCCCGCGCCGGTTCCGTCACCATGCATGACCGCCTGCAGCGCGGCCGCGTCATGTCCCAGCCGATCTCCCGCTTCGGCGTCATCACCGGCATGATCGAGACCGCCGAGAACCTCGCCAAGGATTACCAGATCGGTCGCGAGGAATGCGACGCGTACGCCGCCCGCAGCCAGCAGCGCGCCGCCGCCGCCTGGAAGGCCGGCAAGTTCGACAACGAGCTTGTCCCTGTCGCCGTCCCGCAGAAGAAGGGTGACCCCGTCATCTTCAAGATGGACGAAGGCGTCCGCGGCGACGCCACCGCAGCCTCTCTCGGGGCTCTGAAGCCGATCGAGAAGGGCGGGGTGGTCACGGCAGGTAACGCCTCGCAGCAGAACGATGCCGCAGCCGCCTGTCTCGTGGTCGCAGAAGACAAGCTGGAAGAGCTCGGACTCGAGCCGATGGGCTGGTTCGTCGGCTGGGCCGCAGCCGGCGTCGAGCCGTCGCGCATGGGCATCGGCCCCGTCCCGGCCGTCGAGCGCCTGTTCGCCCGCACCGGCCTCAGGTGGAAGGATATTGACCTGGTCGAGCTCAACGAAGCCTTCGCGCCGCAAGTTCTGGCGGTTCTGAAAGGCTGGGGCTGGAACGACGCGGACAAGCTCAACGTCAACGGCTCCGGCATCTCCCTCGGCCATCCCATCGGCGCCACAGGCGGCCGTATCCTCGCCAACCTGATGAACGAACTCCAGCGCCGCGAAGCCCGTTACGGGCTTGAGACAATGTGCATCGGCGGTGGCCAGGGCATCGCCGCCATCTTCGAGCGTGCGGCCTGATCCCGGTCCACAGGGTGCAGATTTGGGGAAACGGAACCCACCACACCCACGGGGTCATTCTCGGTCTCGTGCCGAGAAGCTCTCCTGGCGCATATCAGGGACTCGCAGGCGATATCCTCGAAGCAATAAACCAAGGGTCCAGGCGCAAGGCCGAGAATAGCTCCGCCCAGGTCGCACCAACGCACATCAGCTCTCTCACCCCGTTCCGGTGAAGACATGACCAGCGCATGCCTCACCAGCGCCTCGCACCCCGGGCAATAAACCCCGTTGACACGCCGCAGTGATAGCCGACGCGCGACCTACTTTTCCGGATACGACGCCGTGTTGGCGCGCTCGCCAGACCAGATTGCTTCGCCATCGAGCGGATAGGACGCCACCACCTGCGCCTCGAGGTTTACATGCTTCTGGCCCTTCACCTCGAACAGCGCCTCGAAGTCGCCTTCGGAAGGTGTCTTGCGCTCGACACGCGCCAGACGATCCAGCTGCGTCACGGCTTCAGCCACGCCCATAACGGCTGTGTCGCGTGAACCGGAAAGAATGGCGATGCGATTGCCGGTCGGGCCCTCGAAAGACGAAAAGAAACCGTAGTCGCGATACATCTGATCGCCCGGCGCTGCGAGAAAAGCCTCACTGTTATAGGTCTTGCCAGACTTCCGGTCGACGATCTGGTCGTAGCTCGCGCCCAGCGCAAACCGCGAAGACGAGAATACCGGATCGCGCAGCGGCCCGAGCCCGCTCAGCAGGCCGACGTAGATGATATCATTCGTCTTCATCCGGTCCGGCGTCAGCTCGGACGCCAGCGTCACCTGAACATCCCGCCCCTCGCGCAACAGAGGCGCAAGGTCAGCCAGAGCAAACGCCGCTGACGCAGGCAGGTATTGCATGGCGACGTCGGAGTAGGTCTCGATGCTGTCCGGATCACCACGCTGGGCGGAGACGAGGTCCTCCTTGTTGTTGATCGCGAAGTCGCGGATCAGGCGCTTCAGCACCACGCGATCCTCGTACTCGCCGAACATGTAGTAGTCCCCGACCACGATCAGCAGCGGACGGTTGCTGGCCGCGATCTCGCTCCAGATACCCGTATCGGCAAGCCGCTGCACGGCACCTGCCGGCCGCCCCGCCAGCATGCTCCACGCCACGATGTTCCCGCCGATTGCAAGAACAGCCACACAGGCGGCGATCACCCCCCAGCTCATCTTGCGCCGGGCAGGGACCGCAACCATCTCGACCGCAGCCGGCGTCCCGGCGTCAGTTGGATCGGCGGCGTAAGGGTTGACGCCGACGATGCGATAATCACCCTTCGGAATGTCGAGCCGCACGCCCGCCGGCGTCCCGTTGCGCATGTAGAACTCGTCCAGCCGCTTTCGCAGCCGGTGGATGTATACCCGCGCCACCGGATCATCGCGCATAGCCTCGACGTCGCTTTTCCCGAACACGGCAAGGGCAATTTCCGCCTCTTTGGGCGGGCGTCCTTCGGCCGAGCGCAGCGCAAGAAAGTCGAACAGTTCGAGCAGCCGCCCCGACTGGCCGAGCACTCCCGCCTCACGCACGCGTGCGATCTCCGCAATGGTGGCGGGATCGAGCAGCGAGTTCGGTTCGGTGGGCGTAACGCTCATGTAACGTCCGGAAATCCAGCCCTTCTTGTACCGCACCGGAAAGGCCCGAGTCTCTGCCCGGGGACTTCACGTTGTCGGTACGGCTGCCATTCGCGGCGGCTGCGGCAGCCTTCACACAGCCCGGTCCGACGCGTCAATCCGGGCGGGGCGCCGCCACGGCTGATGCTCGGAGGCAGGCAAATTCTTGCACAGGTTGAACGCCTTCCCGGCTCAGCCAGTCGCCGCGATCCTTTCGTCCAGGCGCCGCCTCATCTCCGCGCAGACCTCGTCGCGTTGCTCGCGCAGGCCCTTCAGCCGCGCAATCGCCTCGTGAAGTTTCGCCTCTTTGCCAGCCTGTTCGAAGCGTTCGGATGATTGCAGCCTGTCTCGGTCAGCGGCAAGGAGAGGCTTCACCCTGGTCGACGCGCTGCTGGGGAGGCTAGTCATTCTCCGGCAGCGGCGGCGGATACTGCGCCTTGTCCTTGCCCAGTTGCCGGGCGATCAGATCCTCACGCATCGTCTGCAGCGTCCACGACACGTTGTCGCCGACGCGTGGGCTCGGATAGGTGTCGGATAGGTGAACGTGTTGATCGCGAGCGCCCGCGTCGCCATCGCCACCGTGCCGGTGAGGCCGTGCAACTCGCGTGTTGCCTTCAGCCCCGCCTCGCGCGCGATGCGGCTGACCATGCGCACATAGTCCTCCGAGATCGCGCTCATCATCGGCGTCACCCCATCGCGGATTTCCAGGTCGCTGCGGGAGCCGATCCTGATCTCGTTCAGCGCCATCCCTTCCGGCATGCGTTGCGTCACGAGCGAGAGGTCCATGATCAGCCGGTAGCGGTCGAGCCCGGGCGGCGACTTGGCGACCTCAATGGCGCGGTACTGGTTCAGCGTCTCGTACGCATACTCCACCGTTGCAATGATCAGGGCCTGCCGCGTCGGGAAGTGGTGCATCATCGCGCCACGGCTGACGCCCGCCAGGTCGGCCACACGGATGTTGGTCACGGCGCCATAGCCCGAGGCGTCAAGGCACTGGACCGTCGCCTCGAGAGTCTGCTTCCGGGTCGCGGCCGAGCGTTCGGCATTCTTGCGCCGGTCGCGCCGCGTCGGCGCACCGCCGCCTTTGTCATTCATGGTGCGGGCGGTATCCGCCATGTGTGCTGTCTGAGCGCTTCGGAGTACCCCCTGGCCATCATCGACAACATGGAGCCCGAGAGCAACCGCGCTATATGATTTGCACGAGCAGAATGGCGCGCTAAAGCTGCGGCAAAGCCATCAGGGAGTTCACATGGGTGCGATTGAGCAGGTCGATCCGGCTGAGGCCGGACTGAATGCCGAACGGCTCAAGCGCATTCCGGCCTATTTCGAAACCTATATCGAGAAGCGGAAGCTGCCCTGCGTCGCAGCTCTGGTGGCGCGCGGCGGACAAGTGGCCCACCTGTCGTTTCAGGGGACCACCGAGATGGGGAGCGGCCGGCCAATCGACGCCGACACGATCTACCGCATCTATTCGATGACCAAGCCGGTCACGTCGGTCGCGGCGATGATGCTCTTCGAGGAAGGCGCCCTGCGCCTCGATCACGAGGTCTATCGCTACATCCCGGAATTCCAGGACGTCCTGGTGATGGGGGAGGATGGACGACTGCAAAAGCCGGCGCGGGCAATGACCGTCCGCGACCTGTTCCTGCATACCTCGGGGCTCACCTATTCCTTCATCGTCCAGACGCCGGTCGATGCGCTCTATCGCCAGAGGAAGCTTGAGTACTCGACCTGGAAAGGCGACCTTAAATCCTTCTGCGAAGCGCTGGCGCAGGCGCCGCTTGTCTTCTCGCCGGGCGACAGGTGGAACTACTCCAATTCCACCGACGTGCTTGGGCGCGTCGTCGAGGTGGCGTCGGGCATGAGCCTCGACCGCTTCTTCCAGAGCCGGATCTTCGGCCCGCTCGGCATGAAGGACACAGGCTTCCACGTGCCTGCCGAAAGCATTGATCGCCTGATGGCCTGCTACGCCCGAAACCCGGACACCGGCGTGATCTCTCAGGCCGACGCGCCAGGCGCCGCGAGCCGCTACGCCTCGGCGCCGAACGTCTTCTCCGGCGGCGGCGGACTCGCTTCGACCATCGGGGACTATTTCCGCTTCTGCCTGATGCTGGCGGGCGGCGGCGAACTTGATGGCGTGCGCATCCTCTCGCCCAAGACGCTGGAGTTCATGACCATGAACCACTTGCCGGGCAACAAGACGCTCAAGGACATGGGCGACAAGACATTTTCGGAATCACGCATGGACGGTTCCGGCTTCGGCCTCGGCTGGGCCGTCACGACGGATGTCGTCGCCACCACGCAACCCGGCTCTGTCGGTACGTATTCATGGGGCGGCATGGCCTCCACCTTCTTCTGGATCGATCCTGTCGAGGACATCATCGCCATCCAGATGACCCAGCTGATGCCATCTGGCGCCTACCCCATCCGCCCCCAGCTGCAGCAGCTGGTCTATGCGGCGATCGACGACTAGGGGTCAGGTCACAGCCGCCCGCGCGTGAAAATCCGGCCGATCCCACGCCCGCGTTGCGAGCACGTCTGACAATGTGTCCATGGCGTCCCACACATCGACATGACGCACATACAGCGGCGCAACGCCGAACCGGATCGCGTCGGGTGCGCGAAAGTCCGGAATGATCCCCCGCGCGATCAATGCCTGCACCACGGCATAGCCATGCTCATGCCGCACGCTCACATGCCCGCCACGCCGGGCCGCCTCTCCCGGTGAAATCGTCTTGAGGCCCATCGCCTCCGTGCGCATAATCACCAGATCGCCCAGCGCGCGGGCCTTCGCCGATGTCTGAGCAAGATCGACGCCGTCGAAGGCATCGAGAGCGGCATCAAGCGCCGACAGCGACAAGACGGGCGGGGTGCCGGTCGCAAACCGCGCTGCGCCATCCTTCGCCTCATAGGATGCGCCAAAGTCGAACTGATCCTTCTGCCCGAACCAGCCAAGGATCGGCGATTGTAGCTGCTGCGCAATATCCGCCCGCGCGTAGACGAATGCTGGCGCACCCGGCCCGCCGTTGAGAAACTTGTAGGAGCACCCCGCTGCCAGCTTCGCCCCGCGCTGGCCAAGCCGCAGGTCCAGCACGCCCGTGGCATGGCTTAGGTCCCAGACGATCAGGTTGCCCGATTGATGCGCCATCTGCTCCCACGCGTCGATGTCGGCCGCCTCGCCCGTCCGATAGTTCACCGCGCTTCTGATGATCACGCCGCGATAGGCGCCAAACGCCGCCAGGGCGTCCTTAGGCTCAAGGCGCTTCAGCTCGCCCAATCCCGCATCGGCGATGCCAGCAGCGATGCTCTGATCAGTCGGAAACTCGTCGCTCTGGACCATCACCGTGCGCGAACCGAGCACGCGCAGCCCTGCAACTGCCAGTTTGAAAAGGTTTACTGAAACGCTGTCCGTTACGGTGACTTCACCGGGCGCGACGCCGACCAGCCTTGCCAGCCTGGCGCCTGCCCGCGCGGGCAGGTCGAACCAGCCGGCATCATTCCATGACCGGATCAGGCCGCGCCGCCATTCCTCGCCAGCCGCGCGCGCAAGACGCTCTAGCGCGCCATGTGTCGCTGGCCCCAGCGAATGGCCGTCCAGATAGATGACGCCATCGGGCAGGGCGAACCTTGCGCGCATCCCGGCGAGCGGATCGGCCCGGTCGAGCGCTTCGCAGTCCTGCCGCGTCCGGGGCGCCTGAACGTGTTTCTGGGTCATGCCGTATCTGCGATGACAGGGCGCCAGCTTGCAATGCCCGTAATCCCTTGCGAGGGAAGGGCATGCGCACTCTCGCTCTCGTCGTTGTTGTCGCCGCCACCGCCTGCTCGGGCCCTGCGCCTGCGCCCGGCACGCGAGAAGCCGAACAGCCACGCTATTCGGCCCCCGCCCAGCTGATGACCTGGAGCGATCTCCTGTCGCGGCCCAGGGTTTCTCCCACTCACAGCATCCAGTGGAGCGAGGGCGCCACAGACATTGCGGACCTCTGGCTCCCGCATGGTGCGGGCCCACACCCCGTCGTCCTGATGGTCCACGGCGGCTGCTGGCAGAAGTCGATCGCGGATCGCACGCTGATGAACTGGGCCGCGGACGATTTACGCAAGCGTGGCATGGCCGTCTGGAATATCGAGTATCGCGGTGTCGACGAAGCCGGCGGCGGCTACCCCGGCACCTTTACCGATGTCGCCCGCGCCGCAGACGCGCTTCGAGATCAAGCCGCCACGTACAACCTCGACCTCAATCGCGTCGCCGCATTCGGACACTCGGCCGGCGGCCATCTCGCGCTCTGGCTTGCCGGTCGCAACCGCTTGCCCGCATCCAGCTCTGCGCGCATCGACAATCCGCTCCCGCTCGTCGGCGTTGTGAATTCAGGCGGGCTCGCCGACCTGGCCGGTTCGGTCGGCGTAACTGAACGGAGCTGTCTGGCGGACATCTACGACGATCTGGTTGGCAAGATCGGTCCCGGGCGCGCCAACGTCCTGTCCGACACCTCGCCTGCCGAACTCCTGCCCTTGCGCGTCCCGCAGGTCAGTGTGAGCGGGCATCGCGACCGCATTGCGCCGCCGGTGCTCGGCGAAAACTGGGCGCGGAAGGCGAAGGCTGCGGGAGACGAATCAACGGTCGAGGTCGTCCTCGATACCGGCCATGTCGAACTGGTGGCCCCAGGTTCAAAGGCATGGGAGATCGAGGCTGCGGCGCTCGCACGCATGCTGGGCATGAAGAAGGTCGGTGGCTGACCAGGTTCTTGCGACGATTGGAAGCGTCGCCGCCAGACGCGCAGTTTGTGCGTTCGCTTAAATCGCGCAGGGGATCCGCCACCCGTCCCGGAGCGTCGAGATCGTGGGTCACCATCCGCTGGCTGCGGAAAGGTGATGTCCCGCGGTCACGAATGGCCTTCAGGACACGGTTGATGTTCACTGCTGAAAGGCCGGAATAATCGCCCAGCTGGCTCTGAGCCATCGGCAGGTGGAATTCCCGTGCATCACGGGCGATCGTACCCGACCCGACCAACCGCCCATGCAGTTCGGCAATCAGCATCGCCAGTCTTTCCTCTGCGCTGCCGGGGCGGAGGCTGACGATCCAGCTGTGCTGGCGGTGCTCCCTCTCGAAGATCTGCTCGACGACCATTTCGGACAACGCGGCGATCGGGTCGGGATGCCGATTTGCGAACATGCTCCTCTCCGCGAAGAGATCGATCGGCAGCAATTTGAGAATGCATTGATTGCGTCGGGGCTCTTCTCCAGGAGCGTACGAAGCGCCATCGTGTCGACTATCATCGTTCAGGTTGCTGGTGTCGCAACCCAACCCTACCGGCGATTCCCGATGACGACCCAGGGCAAGGGCCGGCGCGCGCTGACTCTTGCGGTCCGCGCGCCGCCCCTCGCTGAACTCCTGCACCACGTCCTGGGACACGACCCAAGAAAATGCTCTCACGCATGTTCCATGTGAGGAAGAAGCTTCACTGTTTGTCGGTTCCAGTCGTTGACGCAAGTTGAGGCGATTCAGGAGATCGCCTCAGGTTCGTCCGCCCGTCATCCGGACGATTACCTCGACCGAGCGGACCTTGGCGCCAGCCGGTATAGCGGGAAGGCCTTCCACCCGGATGGAGTCGCCGGGGATGTCATGCAGCACCCCGTTCTCTTCGAAGAAGAGATGGTGGTGGTCAGACACGTTGGTGTCGAAATAGGTCCGGTCGGTATCCAGCGTGATGCGTTTCATCAGGCCCGCTGACACGAACTGGTTGAGTGTATTGTACACCGTTGCCAGCGACACCCTCACGCCTGCCTTGCGCGCCATCGCTGCAACGTCGTCGGCGGTAACGTGCCGGTCCGGGCCGTCGAACAACAGGGCGCCGATCGCGATCCGCTTGGGGGTCGCGCGCAGGCCAGCAGATTGCAGTCGTGTCTCTGTCTTCATTGCCGGTCTAGAATGGTTCTAGTCTGCTGCCTTTGCAAGTACCTTGGCGTCACAGGCGAAATCCCGCAAATCCAGTCCCTTCGGCGCGAGTCCCATCAAGCCAGCGTGACTGCCGGTGGCCGCCCTTGCGCCGCCCGCCGCGCCGCCCGATAGCAGGCCAGAAACTACCGGGGAGTGTATCCGCGTGACCACGACATCGACCGGCCCGCTTGCGGGCGTCAAGATCCTGGACCTCTCAACGGTCGTGCTCGGCCCCTACGCCACGCAGCTTATGGGCGACATGGGCGCTGACGTCATCAAGGTCGAGAACGGCGCGGGCGACATCATGCGCCACGCCGGGCCGTCACCCGCCCCCGGGATGGGCGCGATCTACATGGGCTGCAATCGAAACAAGCGCGCCATCCTGCTCGATCTCAAGAATCCGGAAGGCCTCGAGGCGCTGCGCCGCCTCGTGAAGCAGTCCGACGTGTTCTTCACCAATGTCCGCATGGACGGCCTGAAGCGCCTCGGCCTTGGCTATGAAGACCTCAAGGCCCTGAAACATGACATCATCTACGTCCACTGCGCAGGCTACGGCGCAGATGGTCCGTACGCCGGCAAACCCGCCTATGACGATCTCATCCAGGCGGGTTCCGGCATCGCTGATCTCTTCCATGTCCGCGATGGTGGGCCGCCGCGCTACATGCCCGCCCTGATGGCCGACAAGGTCTCCGGCCTGCATGCGACCTACGCCACGATCGCGGGCCTCTACGCCAAGGCCACGACGGGCGAGGGCCAGTTCATCGAAGCGCCGATGCTGGAGTCCTTTACAGCGTTCAATCTCGTCGAGAATCTCTACGGCCACACCTTCAAGCCGCCCTTGGCGCAGATGGCCTACACGCGCTCATCCAGCATCAACCGAATGCCGTACCCGACCAGGGACGGCTATATCGGGATCATGCCCTACAGTGACAAGCAGTGGGTGACCTTCTTCGAACTCGGCGGCCGCCCCGAAGTGATGACCGAAGATCCGCGCTTCTCGACCTACAACGCCCGCACCGCCAACATCGGCGCGCTCTACCAGCTCGTTGGAGAAGTCGCCGCCACGAAGACGACGGATGAATGGCTCGACCTTCTCGGCAAGGCCGACATTCCCTGTGCGCGCTGCGCCACGCTGCAGGAAGTGCTCGAAGACCCGCACCTTCGCGAGACCGGTTTCATCCACGAGCGCGACCACCCGGCGGGCTTTCCCTATCTCGCCATGCAGCACCCCGTGAAATTCACCGGCACCCCCGCCGACATCCGCATTGAGCCGCCCTTGCTCGGCGAGCACACGGTTGAAGTGCTGCTCGAACTGGGCTTCTCGCCAGCCGACGCTGCGCGGATGGCGAAGGAAGCGGCGAAGGCTTAGAGCCTACCTCAACGCATCCACCACCGCGTTTACCAGCGCATCCTTGCGCTGTTCGAATACGGGCAGGCTGCGATAGGGGGTCATCATGGGGTGCGTCTTCCTCTTCGCGTCCTTCGTCTTCCCGAACTTCCAGCCGTCCGCCGTCTTCTGCGCCATCCACTGATCGTGCTGGGCCGATGCGGTCGCATTCGGATTGTTGATGCGCCAGGTCACCGAGGCGACAGACGCCTCCTTCATCCATTTCGGCGCGCGCGACCAGGGCGGGGCAGGCGCCTGCCCATTCGCCTTCTGCCAGGCGCGCATCGCCTCGTGCGTCACCTGAGCGATCCTTTGGATCGCTTCCGCATCGGGTTTCGAAGCGCTGTTCCTGATTGTCTGCCTCCCGTTCCTGGCCATCTCTGCTGCCGCGAAGGATCTCCCTGCTAGCACGTGAATTCTTCACACTGTAGCCTTTGCGGGGACCGCGATTTGCCCCTAACGTCCTGATGTCCTCCCTCGGGAGGCAAGGGGATATCGTTCATGGTCGTTGCCCATGCCGAGGTGAGTGCCCGTCCCGTCGGCGGCCGCGGTCAGGCCTTCCTGAGCGTGTGGTGGGCCTTCGCAATCCTTTCCGGAATGGCAGCGCTCGCGCTCGCCGGAACAGGCTGGTTCATCGAGCTCGGGACCCCGAAAGACGCGCCCGACGTGATCGATATCGTCGTCCGTACCGTGAAGGTCCTGTTGCTGTCCGACATCTACTACGACCCGGTACAGAACCCTGAAGCAGCCCCCCTCCTTGAGTATGCCCGCGCCCTCGGCGTACTCGCCTCTCTCCTCGTCGGTCTGCGCCTGCTGGCGCTGGCGATAGGCTCGCGCCTGTCGGATTTCATGTACGCGCTGTTCATCGGCCGCCACCATGTCGTGATCGGCGACGGGCCCGCCGCGCAGGAGTACGCAGCCGCACACAATGCCATGTTCAATGGCCGCGCGATCCATCTTGCCTCCGCGCGCATGTCCACCAGCCACCGCCTGGCGACATGGCAGCGCCGGGGTCAGCTCAAGGCGCAGCTGCGCCACGCGAGGGCCAGGTCTGCCCGTCGCATCATTGTCGACGAGGGCGATGACGCCGACACATGGCAGACGGCTCACCTGACCGCCCGCGCCTGTCCCAGGGCAGACGTGCTCGCTCATATCACCGATCCATGGATGCGCGACCGCCTCAGCCGCGACCGCGCGATCGACCAGCGCGCCACGCCGCGTCTGATGCCATTCTCCTATGCCGGCGGCGCTGCGAGACAGGTCATGCTGGCCCATCCGCCCTACCTGCTGGCGCAGGCGATCAGCTCGAGCGTCCAGCATATTCTCGTCGTCGGGTTCGGACAGGTCGGGGAGGCCATCGCCCGCGAGTTCATCGTCACCTGCGTCACGCCGGGCGACCACAAGCTGATGGTGACCGTTGTTGATCCTGCCGCGGCTGCCACAATCGAGCCGGACTTCCGCGGTCGCCACGAGGAACTCGTCAAGCACGTCGACTTCGAATTCATCGCCGGCGACCTGCGCCTCGCGGACACGCGCGCTGACGGCCTCATTGATCGGCTGAAGAAGCGCGCGGTAAAGGCGCCGATCTGCGCTGTCTATGTCGCGATCGATCTCGAGCACCAGCCGCTCGGCCTGGCCTTCGCCATCCGCGCCATGGCGCTGCGCCACGACCTCTTCCTCGCGCCCATCTTCGTCTGCGCCCAGCATGGCGCCGGCCTGCCGAGCGTGCGCCACGGCGTCGGACTCGTTGGCGGCTCCGCCGATGTCCAGGATGAACGCGAGAAGCAGGCCCTCGCCGAGGGAAAGCTCTGCAACCTGCGTGTCGTCTCTTTCGGCTCCTGGGCCGCAGCATTCGATGGCGCAGGCATGCTTGAGCAACCCTATGACGCGCAGGCGCGCCGCTATCACGAGGAATACGCCCACCAGTACGCCAGCCACGAACGGCGCAGCGCAGGCGCCGTAACCGGGGCTCCGAGATCCTGGGACGAACTTCCCGACCAGCTCCGTGTCTCGAACCGCCGCGCCGCGGCGCACATGCGCACGAAGGCGTTCGTGATGGACTACGACCTCGGCCGCTGGCTCGCTGCCGACGCCGGCTATCGCGAATGCCACGAATTGCCACCGGCCGCCGGAGCGTTTCCGACACCGGAGGAGCCGGACATGGCGATGGCGAAGCTGGAGCATCAGCGCTGGATGCTGGACCGTTTCCTGGATGGCTGGAGACCCGGCGGCCGCAGTGACTACTACCGCACGCGCAAGACACTGATCCCCTTCGAACAGCTGTCGCCGGAAGAGGTCGCAAAGGACAATGCGGTGGTGGAAACAACGCGCACGCTGATGAAAGAGGCAGCGGCGAAAAAGCGGAAGTCCAGAACCTGACGGGTGTCAGTACGGATCAGCAGGCTGGCGTCTCGGGATGATGATCAGGCGACGCGGCGGATGAAGAAGTTCTTGGGCTTGGGGGTTTCAGAGGCTTCGGCGATTTCGTGGAAGGTTCTGCGGACGTCCAGACCAAACGTGTCCAGCGCGTTCATGGCGGCCTCGAGATCGGCCATCGCGATGCGCCAGACGGGAACGCCGTCGATCCGGTCGTCGGCATCTTCGCCTATCAAGGCGCAGTAGCGTCGTGCAAGCTGCTCATAGCTGGTCATGGGGTCCATCCCTGATGGTTCCTCGAAACCATGGAGCAAGGCTCAAGCCAACAAGCTGAGTTTTTCGTTAATCCCCGGTTCATGGCGCAAAAATGGGCCTTCCCGATGATTGCCGCGGCGCGGAAATCCCGGTTGTGTGGGCTGAGGCGGTTTCGCGTGGCACGGGAGGCATAGGTG
>CAIMMO010000165.1 GCA_903842595.1 uncultured Alphaproteobacteria bacterium | reverse complement strand
CGATCCGGGCAGTTGCTTTCCGCGCGCGAATTGCATAACTCTCCGCCCTCTCCCTGCACTGGGGCGTCGCCAAGTGGTAAGGCAGCGGTTTTTGGTACCGCCATTCCGGGGTTCGAATCCCTGCGCCCCAGCCAGGGAGAATTAGTCTCCGGCCTTTCGGCCGTTGAGACTTTGAATTCGACCCAACTGTCCGGCACTTCGTGGTACATGATCCTGTCGCTGACAGGATGCCGTTCGGACTCGCCCCGACTTCAGACTGGCTTCGAAACACCTGCGGGGCGCCTGCGAAAAGTGTGTTCGATCCCGACAGGCGCCACGGTGCTGGCGCGGAGCCTCAAGGCTGCGGCTTTGGCGCGCCGGGTTCGATCTTCATGAGTACGCTGTCGGCGCCTTCGTCGGTGATCACATAGAGATACCCGTCGGGGCTCTGTTCGACGTCCCGGATGCGCTGATGCAGGTCGAACAACAGCATCTCGCTGCGCACGACTTCCCATTTTTCGTTGAACACAATCCGCTCGAGATGGCCCGTACGGGGCGAGTTGCTCATGCGCATGGCCCCGACAAACAAGTTGCCTTTCCACGCCGGAAACTTGTCGCCGGTGTAGAACAGCATCCCGCCCGGGGCGATCGACGGCACGTAGGAAATATGCGGACGCGTAAGCCCTTCCTTGTAGGGTACTGGCGAGACCTTCGTTCCAGAGTAGTAGCGGCCGTCACTGACCAGCGGCCAGCCATAGTTCTGGCCCGGCTTCAGCACGTTGATCTCGTCGCCGCCCTGCGGGCCATGCTCGGAAACCCAGAATTCCTTCGTCCACGGGTTGAGCGTCATGCCAAGATTGACGCGGTGGCCTATCGTGTAAAGTTCGGGATTGTGCCCCGCCTTGCCTGCGAACGGATTGTCTATTGGCAACGTGCCGTCGTCGTTCAGCCGGAGCGTCTTCCCGGCATAGTCGTCGGGCTCCTGGGCGCGGCCGATCGACTCGTCCGTGCCGACTCCCGGACAGCCGATGGTGAAGTAGAGCTTCCCGTCCGGTCCGAATGCCATCTTGGTGTAGAGCGCATCGACATCGTCGCCGACGAAGATGTCCTTGCCGTCGACGATCTCTGTGCCGTTCCAGCGTCCGCGGAAGATTGCGTTATTGCCGTACTCCCCGTGCGCCGGCTTGTGGTACGACAGGTAGATCAGTCCGTTGCTCCGGAAGTCCGGATGCAGGATGACATCCATGAAGCCTGTTGCGGTTCCGAGTACGGCCACCTTGGGTGTGCCGGCAATGGGCGCGGGATCGAGTTTGCCATTCCTGATGATACGGAGACTTCCCGCGCGCTCTGCGACCAGAACATCGCCGCTTGGCAGGAATTCGATCGCCCGCGGTGATGTCAGACCGCGGGCGATGACAGACACGCGCAGATCACGCTGTTCCCACGATTCGAACTCGAATGGCCCGTCGCCAAGCCTGGGCGCCGGCCAGGCCGAAGGTCGCGGACCATCGGCGCTGTCGCGTTCGTCGCGGATCCGGCGCGCGGGATAGGGAATGCCTTCGACATAGGCGCTGCGATTGCGTCCTGTCGGGTCGGTGCTGAGGTCCGCGTTGGCGAACTGGGGCGTGGCGCTTGCAGGCGTGGACAGAAAGGCGATCACCTGTGTGCGCTGCTGTGCGTTGATCGCGCCGGACTGCAGGGCCATGAGGCCGCCGGGAGCCAGCGCAGCGCTTATCCGTTCGCGGCCAAGACCGTGAAGTTCATCCAGCACCGGCGCTGTCTCGTCGCCGCCATTGTGGCAGGCGGAGCAGAACTTGTTGTAGACACCCTGTCCCGCAAGCTGGTCGGCGCTGACGCCAGCCAGGGTTGCTGGAGCATCCGCTGCGGTTTGCGTCGACGTGCAGGCTGCAATGGCAAGCACGGAGGCCGCCAGCCAGAGGTTTGGACGCTTCATTGGTCTCCCCGGATTCTCTGCTTTTCAGCATAGAAGGCGGAAATCGTGCGTCAGTCACGCTGCGGTGCATCAGAATCTGTCGTTGCGGGATGGCGGGGGTCGTGCGCCGTCGCTTCGTCCGGGCAATCAGCAGGGATCGCCCGGTCGAAGCAGGTCCGGCTATTCGATGTCCCAGCTGAACCGCACGCCGATGGCGCGCGGCGGTGCAATGTTCGTGTAGAACGAACGCACGGTCGCGCCGGCTACGGTCTGGTTGGCAAGGGCTGTGCCCGTAACCCCTGTCTCGGCGAACTCGTCGAAGACGTTGTTGGCGAACAGCGCCGCCTTCCAGTCGCCAGCGTCGTAGACAACTGAAGCGTTGGCAAGCCCGTAGGCGTCAAGCGTCAGGCTCGAGCCGCGGCCTCCGGCGCGGGAAAGGATGTCATCCTGCCACGCATAGCCGAAATTCCACAGCAGCTCGCCGTCCATGAAGGGTTGCTCGTAGGTGGCAAACATCGAGAACTGGTTTTCGGGAGAGCCCGGCAGGCGATCGCCGGACTGGCCATCCTCGAACGCCGTCGCGAAGCCGGGCGGCGTGATCGTGCGCACCAGGTCCGGCACTGGGGCCGTCAGCTCGGATTGCGTGAAGCTGTAGCTGCCGCGCACGCTCAGCTGGTCAGTCACCTGCCAGTTGCCGGAGAGTTCGAAGCCCTTCGACTCCGCGCCGTCGGCGTTGACCGTGATTGGAATCGAGGCGTTCACCGTGGCGGAGGCGACCTGCGGGTCGACCCACTCGATGAAGTAGACTGCGGTGTTCAGGATCAGGTCGCCATCAAGCCAGGTCGACTTGGCGCCGATTTCATAGTTGTTCGTGCTGTCGGCCGTGTACTGGCGCTCATCCCGGGAGGAAATGTCGCCCGGGTTGGGTCCGAACTGCTGGCCGGGCGAAAGCGCGCAAGCGCCTTGCGGGGCGTTCGGGTCAAATGGTCCGCAGGTTCCGAGGCCGTTGGAGTTCCCGATTCGGTAGCCTTGGCTCGCCGTTGCGTAGAGCAGCAGATCCGGGTTCACATCCCAGGCAATATTGACCTTGCCGAGCACGCCGTCGTCCTGCTGGCCAAGGGTGCTATCGAAGGGTTGATTGCCGATCTGATCGAGACCCGGAGCGACAAATGCAGAATCGAACAGAGGGAAATCAACCGCGCTGTATTCCTTCAGCTCGTACTCGTAGGCCCGCGCGCCAACAGTCAGGGTGATCGCGTCGGTGATGTCGTACCCGATTTCGCCGAACAGGGCCTGCTCGACAAGGTTTATACGCGACTGTGAGTAGTATTCGAGATCGTCCGGGCGGTTGAACCCGGCGAATGCCGCATAGCCCGGCGTAAACTCAGCCGAATAGCCAACCGAGTCGAACTCGTTGTAGAAGGCGCCTACGATCCAGCTCAGCGGACCTTCGGTGGTGGAGACAAGACGGATCTCCTCGTTGAACCGCTCCTCCTCGCCTTCCTCGCGCGTGAATGCCGTAAACGTCGGAAACAGCTCGTAGCTGTATTCCAGCGAAATCAGCAGGTCGGTCTGGTCGCGCTGGCCGAGTTCGGAATACTTGCTCAAGCCCGTTGCCGTGGTGAGTTCGGCAAAACCCAGATCTGCGGAGATTTCGAGCGCGAGCAACTCGTTCTTGAGGTCGTTAGGCTCCAGCACTCGCTTGGTGTTCTCATACTGGCCCACATTCGGGAGGACGCCGCGCGCGCTCGAAATGCGGCGACCGCCGATTTCCGCGTCCTGGTAATAATAGGTGAGCGTTCCGTCGAGCCAGTCGAACGGTTCCCAGCGCGCAGCCAGACGGCCGGAGAGAACGTCCTCGCTATCCACGTCCTCAACCCGCCGCAGGTTCGCCGAGAACGGCAGGGCAGTCGGGGACACGTCAGGTTCTGACACGCCAGGCCGCAGGACGACGAAGGGTTGATCGACGAAACCGCTGTCGCTCAACTTGTCGATCGAGCCGCGGATCGCGAAATTTTCCGTGACTGCCCAGTTGGCCGTAAAGCCTGCGTCGGTGCTGATGCTGTCGGATTCGGAATACTGGTAGGCTTCGGCTCTTACTTGCAGCGAGTTGCCGGCAAAGCTCGGACGGTTCGGGATGTAGCGGATCGCTCCGCCGAGCGTGCCTGCGCCGTAGAGCGTGCCCTGCGGCCCGAGCAGGACCTCGACGCGCTGCATGTCGTTCAGCTTAAGGTCGACGAAGATCGGAATCTCGCCGAGATAGGTCGCAACCGTACCGCCGCCGTCATTGTTGCCATCGCCCGGTCCGATCGGGTCGGCGTTGAGGCCGCGCACGATGATGGGGTTGCCTTGGCGGCCGCCACGATCAACGACGTTGATTCCGGGCACATAAGCGAGCACATCCGCGATGTCGGTGAAGCCCTGTTCCTCGATCTGCGCGCCGCCGACTGCGGCGATGTTGAGCGGGGTGTCCTGGACGTTCTCCTCGCGCCGGGTCGCCGTCACGATCACAACGTCGCTGTCTTCCGGCGGCTGGACCTGAGCCATGGCGGGCGGGGCGACGATCCCCGCAAGCGCCAAGGTGAAGAGCGCTGTGGTGCTCAGCAGTCGTGCTCTTTGCATTGTAGTCTCCCGACGCGCTAACCAGTGGCCCGCGAACCCTCGCCTGCCTTCATGCGACTGGACCGGAGGTTATTTCGATCTTCAATGTAAATCGGTTCCGGGCGAGTAAGTTTTCCTAGGATGTTGCGATTTATCCATAGCTTCTCAATTGATTGGCGATCGCCGCGCGAGGACTACCCGTGAAAAGCCAAATCGACATTGCGATGCGGATCGCCGCAGACCATCTTGCGCACCGGCGGCACCGCGAAACCCATGCTATTTGCGTGGAAATCCTCAAGGCCGAGCCTCGCGTGGCTGACGCTTGGTACTTCCTCGGGGTTATCGCGGCCGAGCACGAGAACCACGCAAGGGCCTGCGATCTGTTCGACAAGGCAATCGGGGTCGGACCCGCAACGGCACGCCATCATGCAGACAAGGCAAGGAGTCTGGTCGCTCTGTCGAGGCGCGAGGATGCCCTGCTTGAGGCTGAAAGCGCGATCGCAACCGGCAACCAGTCGCCCCGCACGCTGGACACGATTGGCGTCGTGTTGAGCCGACTTGGACTGCATGAGCGCGCGGTTCCGTTCTATCGCGATGCGACGACGCGCGAACCGGGCAATGCCGCCTTCTGGTACAATCTAGGTGCGGGGCTGCAGTTTATGGGCGACTTCGAGGCGGCGACGGACGCCTATCGCACGACGCTTGCGATCGAACCGCGCGACATCCGCGCCTGGTCCGCGCTCGTCCTCATGACGCGACAGACGCCGGAAGCCAACCATCGGCAAGAACTCGAAGCGCTATTTGCAACGCTGACAGACGCTGGCGATCGTCTCAACATCGGGCATGCGCTTGCCAAAACGGCGGAAGACCTTTCCGATCTGGACGCGGCCATGCTGTGGCTCGACCGCGCCAAAGACGCGAAGCGAGCGGAGTCAGGTCATGACATCGCAGCGACCGCGACTTTGTTCGAGGCAGCTACGGCTACCGTCAACCCACGAGAGGGAATTGCAATCGCGCCAGGGTGGACGGATCCTTCGCCAGTTTTCATTGTCGGACTGCCGCGCACTGGAACGACGCTGGTCGACCGCATCCTGTCGCAGCACTCGCGGGTCAAGTCCGCTGGCGAACTGTCCGACTTCGCGCTGGAACTGAAGCGCCGAGCCGGGACGCCATCGCCCTATGTGCTGAACGCTGCAACGCTTGCCGCGGGCCACAGGCTTGACCTCTCTGCACTGGGAAAAGCCTACGTCTCCCGCGCGCGACGCGTGGTGGGGCAGGACGTTCCGAAATTCGTCGACAAGATGCCGCTCAACTTCTTCTATGTGCCACTGATCCTGCGCGCGCTGCCTCGTGCACGCGTCGTCTGCGTGCGGCGCCATCCCCTGGATACGATCCTCAGCAATTACCGCCAGCTCTTTGCCACCGGATACTCGTACTACGGGTACGCGCAGGACCTTGTCTGGACGGCGGACTACTATGTGAGGTTCGACCGCCTGATCAGCGTTTTCCGGCAGGCGCTGCCGCCAGAGCAGTTCACCGAGGTTGCCTACGAGGACGTCGTCGCGGACATTGAACGCGAAGCCCGGCGACTGATCGGGTTCTGCGGTTTGGCGTGGGAGCAGCAGTGCGTGAACTTTCACGAGAATGCGGCCCCGGTCGCGACAGCAAGCTCATCGCAAGTGCGCCAGCCGCTTTATGCAACCTCCGTCGGGCGCTGGCGGCGATACTTCAAGCATCTCAAACCGGCGATCGACGTGCTGGAGGCCAATGGCATCGCGATCTGATCGCTGCCGGGGTCAGGCCTGTCCGAACTTTGTCGTCGTTGAAACGCCGAGTGATTTCAGAAAATCCGTAGGCAGAACGCCACCGGCGCAGACGATGATCGCGTCATTGGGTAGTTCAATCGGGCCGCTGGTCGTTTTCAGTGTCACCGCCGGCTTGGTGATGGAGACGATCTGCGAAGAAAGCCGTACGGTCAGCCGGCCTGACGCGATGGCGGCATCAACGCGCGTGCGATTCTTGCGTTTGGCGCGTCCGAAGGCGTCGCCGCGGTAGGAGAGGTCGACGATGGCGTCGGACTCCTCGGCAACTGTCGCCGCCGCCTCGAGCGCGCTGTCGCCGCCGCCGACCACGAGCACGCGCTTGCCGGCGAACTGCTCGGGGTCGGCAAGGCGATAGGTCACCTTGGACAGGTTCTCCCCGGGCACGCCAAGCTTTCGCGGCGTGCCGCGACGCCCGATGGCGAGCAGGATGGCGCGCGTCCTGTAGCTGCTCTTCGAGGTCTTTGCGATGAAGCCGTCGCCATCCCTGTCCACGCCGAGCAACTGCTCCTCGTACGACAGTTCGAGGCCGGCCTTCTCCCGCGCCTCGTTCCAGAAGCCGAGCAGCGTCTCCTTCTGCACCTCGCGGAACTGCATCTTGCCAATGATCGGGAGTTTCGCGGGCGCGGTCATCACCAGCTTGCCGCGTGGAAAGTGCGAGACGGTGCCGCCGAATGTCTCCTGCTCGATCGTGCGATAGCGCAGGCCCTTGTCCTTGGCCGCCAGCGACGCCGCGAATCCTGCCGGTCCCGCGCCGACAATTAGGACGTCGAGCCGGTCGCCGCGTTTCATACCGGACAGCTTTGCGATGGAGTCCATCGCCTGTACGCCCTGGTTGATAGCGTTGCGGATAAGGCCCATGCCGCCGAGTTCGCCCGCGATGAAGAGGCCGGGAACATCCGTCTCAAAGGTTGGCGAGACCACCGGCAGTTCGACGCCGCGCTTCTCCGTGCCGAACACCAGCGAGATCGCCTGGGTCGGGCAGGCGGCTGCGCATGCGCCATGACCAATGCACGCTGTCGGATCGACCACCGCCGCCTTGCCATTGATGATGCCGATGACGGTGTGTTCGGGGCAGGCCGTGACGCACGCTGCCGAGCCGCAGCACAAAGACAGGTCGATCTGCGGATGCAGTGAAGTCGGTTCGGTGAGTCCCGCCTCCACCGACTCGTTCCAGGTTTCCTGGGCCCGCTTGGACGCACGTCTCTGCGACAGGCCGAAGATCAGGAGGCCAATCCCGAAGGGGATCACATAGACGAGCAGTCCCGACAGGGTTTCGAGCAACGCTTCAGCTCCGTCTAGTTGGAGGAAACAGTGATCGCTTCAGCCATCACTGCGGCGAGCTGCTGCTGCGCGGCGGGGTCGGCTGCGAAGATGGTCTTGCCCTTCGCCAGAGCCGCAAGCGCCTGGTCTTCCTGGCCAAGCACGCGGCGCGCGCGGATGAGGCGGAGCCAGCCGTCGAGGTCGGCCGGGTTTGCCTGCAGCCGCGCGTCGAGGCGCGAGACCATGCCGTCAATCATTGCCTGCCGGTCCTGAGGCGACATGGCCTCGGCGTCGGAGACCTGAGCCGTCGTAGGCCCGGCAGGCCGCTCCGCCATCGG
>CAIMMO010000164.1 GCA_903842595.1 uncultured Alphaproteobacteria bacterium | reverse complement strand
GCAGGAGTTCTTCACCTTCATGCGGACGGACAAGCAGTTCTACCTGCCGAATAACGATGCGGGGGCGCAGGAATACATCGACCGCGCCACCACGCACATCGAGGAGATGAAGCTGGCGCTGCCGAAGTATTTCGGTCGCCTGACGAAAGCGGATCTCATCGTGAAGCGGGTCGAGCCCTATCGCGAGGAGCCGGGCGGCGCGCAGCACTATCAGGCAGGCACGCCGGATGGAACGCGGCCGGGCATCTACTACGCGCACCTCTCCGACATGAACGCGATGCCGACCTACATGCTGGAAGACATCGCCTATCATGAAGGCCTGCCGGGGCACCACATGCAGATCTCTATCCAGCAGGAGCTGGAAGCCGAGACGGGGCCGAACAAGCTGCCGAAATTCCGGACCCAGTATGGCTATACGGCTTACTCGGAAGGGTGGGGGCTGTATTCGGAAGCGCTGTCGAAGGAGATGGGCTTCCTGAAGGACCCCTACAGCCATTATGGCCAGCTTTCGGGAGAGATCTGGCGCGCGATCCGGCTTGTGGTGGACACCGGCATCCACTCCAAGGGCTGGACCGAGGAGCAGGCGGTCAAGTATTTTACCGAGAACTCGTCCATTGCGGATGGGGCGATTGCTTCTGAAGTGCGCCGCTACATCACATCGGCGGGACAGGCGACGGCCTACAAGATCGGGATGCTGAAGATCCAGGAGCTGCGGGATCGGGCGCGCACCGCGCTGGGCGACATGTTCAGCTATCCAGCTTTCCACGACCAGATCCTCGGCGGCGGCGCGCTGCCATTGCCGGTCCTGGAGCGAAAGATCGATCGCTGGATCGAAGCGCAGAAGGCGGGTTGAGTGTTGAGGAAGCAGTGAGCACGCCCTGGTCCTCCTAGACGCGGACTTCGTCCGCTCCTCAGGATGAGGGCTTCTCTGCGTCGGCATTAGATAGCCCTCATCCGAAGAAGCCGAGGAACGGCGTCTCGAAGAACGAGGGCGTGCTTAGAGTACGGAGCGTGCGATGAGACTTCTGTTTGCAGCCGGGTTGATGGCGTTCGCTGCCGCGTGCAGCCCTGCAGCTCCTGCTGGTCCAACGGCGGAGGACGTTGCGGCCGAAAGCCAGAAGCTGACGGCGTATCTCAACGCCGAGTTCGAAGAAGAGCTCGCGATGAACCCGATGATGCTGACCTCGATGGGTCGCAAGGAGCTGTACGGCCAGCTAGGGGATTTCTCGGAAGGCGACGCGGAGAAGCAGCTGGTGTGGCGTCGGGAGAGTGTGGCGGGGATGAAGGCGCAGATCGATCCGGCGAAGCTGGACGATGATGCGAAGACGTCGTGGGCGATCTGGGAGCTGGAGCTGGCGCGGGCGGAGACGCGGCGCCAGTGGCAGCGGCACGACTACATCTTCGGATTTGGCGGGCCACATACGGGCATCCCGAATTTCCTGATCACATATCACAAGGTGGACGAGCCTGCGGATGTGGATGCCTATGTAGCGCGGATTGCGAAGCTGGGGCCGGCGCTCGACCAGTATGTGGAGCGGACGAAGCTGGCGGTGGCGGATGGCATCCGGACGCCGAAATTCGGCTATGAGCGGACGGCGACGGAAGCGAAGAACGTGATCACCGGCGCGCCGTTCGGGCCGGGCGACGACTCGCCGCTGTTCGCGGACTTCAAGACGAAGATCGGCGCGCTGAAGACGGCGGGCAAGGCGACTCCTGAGCAGGAGAAGGCGTGGCTGGATGCGGCTGCTGCGGCACTGACGGGGCAGGTGAAGCCGGCGTATGAGCGGCTAATCGCGTGGCTCGAGTCCGACATGGGACAAGCGCCGTCAGGCAAGGTGGGCGCGCTGATGCTGCCGAAGGGCGCGGACTGGTACAATGTTGTGCTGGAGTTGCAGACGACGACGAAGATGACGGCGGATGAGATCCATGAGCTTGGGCTCAGCGAGGTCGCGCGCATTCATGCCGAGATCGACAAGATCCGCGAGGCGGTGGCGTTCAACGGCGACAAGCGGGCGTTCTTCGACTTCATGCGGACGGACAAGCAGTTCTACCTGCCGAACACGGACGAGGGGCGCGCTAAGTATCTTGCGACGGCGCAGGGCTATCTCGATGCGATGTACAAGCGGCTGCCGGATTATTTCGGGCGGTTGCCGAAGGCGCCGTTGGTGGTGAAGCGCGTCGAGGCGTTTCGCGAGCAACCGGGCGGGGCGGCGCACTACTATGGGCCGACGCCGGACGGTAAACAGCCGGGCATCTTCTATGCACACCTGATCGACATGAGCGCGGTGTCGCTTTGGGCGCTTGAGAGCCTCGCCTATCATGAAGGCGTGCCGGGCCATCACATGCAGATCGCGATCCAAAACGAGCTGACGGACATTCCAGTGTTCCGTACGCAGTATGGCTATGGAGCGTTTGCCGAGGGCTGGGGCCTCTATGCGGAGGATCTTGGAAGGACGATGGGCGGGTTCACCGATCCGTACAATGATTTCGGCCGCCTCTCGTCGGAGCTATGGCGCGCGGTGCGGCTGGTGCTGGACACCGGGCTGCATGCGAAGGGCTGGACAGAGGACGAGGCGGTGGCGTGGGCGATGGCCAATTCGGCGCGGCCCGAGAGCTCGATCAAGAGCGAGGTGAAGCGGTTCTTGCTGAACCCGGCGCAGGCGACGACCTACAAGATCGGCATGATCGCGATACAGAAGCTGCGTGACGAGGCGAGGGCCGAGCTAGGCGACAAGTTCGACTGGAAGGCGTTCCACGACACGGTGATCACGGGCGGCTCGCTGCCGTTGCCTGTGCTGGAGACGCGGGTGCGGACGTGGATTGCGAAGGTGAAGGCGGGTTGATGGAGCGGTGAGCACGCGCTCGTCCTTCGAGACGGCCTTCGGCCTCCTCAGGATGAGGGCGACGCTGCTGACGTGCTGTGGTCTGAAATACTGAGGGAGTGACGATGAGAGTCCTGTTTGCTGCAAGCCTGGCGGTGCTGGTTGCCGCGTGTCAGCCGAGCGCGCCTGCTGCGCCGACGGCCGAGGAGATCGCAAAGACCAGCGCCGAGCTGACCACCTGGTTCGATGCGGAATATGAAGAAGACCTGCTGACGAGCCCGATCGGGCTCACCTTCCAGGGACGCAAGGAGCGTTATGGAGAGCTGGACCAGTTCAACGAGGCCGAGCTGGACCGCAAGCTTGAATGGATGCGCGCGAGCGCTGCGGAGCTGAAGGACAAGTTCGACCCGGCAAAGCTCGATGAAGAGGCGCGGACGTCCTACGACCTCTGGCTGGCGCAGCTCGACTATATGGAGAAGGGCGCCAAGTTCCGGCGCACGCCCTACGTCTTCGTGAAGGACGGGCCTCACGTCTTCCTGCCCAATTTCGTTATCAGCTTTCACACTGTCGCCGACAAGTCCGACATGGAGGCCTATGTCTCGCGCCTGAACGCGCTGGGCCTTGCGCTGGACCAGGTGATCGAGAGCGCGAAGCTGGCGGCGGCGGAAGGCAATCACGCGCCGCGCTTTGCGTATGACCAGTCTCTGCAGGAAGCGAAGAATGTGATCGCCGGCGCGCCGTTCGGGTCGGGCGCGGATTCGCCGCTGTGGGCCGACGCGAAGAGCGAGATCGCGACCCTGCAGAAGGACGCAAAGATCACCGCCGAGGAAGCCAGGGCGTTGCTGGACGGCGCAGAGAAGGCTCTGAAGGAAAGTGTGAAGCCTGCTTATGAGCGCATCATCGCCTGGCTGGAGGCGGACCGTGTCAACACGGCCGAGCTGGCGCAGGGCGCCGGAACGCTGATGAAGGATGGCGAGGCGTTCTACAACACCAGCCTCGAGCTGCAGACGACCACGCCGCTGACAGCCGCGGAGATCCACGAGATCGGCCTGAAGGAGGTCGCCCGCATCCATGGCGAGATGGAGAAGATCAAGGCGCAGGTGGGCTTCAAGGGTACGCTGCAGGAGTTCTTCACCTTCATGCGCACCGACAAGCAGTTCCAGCTGCCGAACAACGATGAAGGCCGCGCGCAGTACATCAAGATGTCGGAAGACTATCTGACGGCACTGGAAGCGAAGCTGCCGGAATATTTCGGCATCCTGCCGAAGGCGGATCTCGTCGTACGACGCGTCGAGTCGTTCCGTGAGGAACCGGGCGGCGCGCAGCACTATTTCCCGCCTACGCCCGATGGCTCGCGGCCGGGCGTGTTCTACGCACACCTCAGCGACATGACATCGATGCCGACATTCTCGCTGGAGGCGATCGCTTACCATGAGGGCGTACCGGGCCATCACATGCAGATCGCGATTGCGCAGGAACTCAAGGGCATTCCGAAATTCCGCACGCAGTATGGATCAACCGCCTTCCAGGAAGGCTGGGGGCTCTATTCCGAGGCGCTGTCGAAGGACATGGGCTTCTACAAGGACCCGTATTCGGATTTCGGACGGCTCGGCGCGGAAATCTGGCGCGCGATCCGTCTCGTGGTGGACACGGGCATTCACTCCAGGGGATGGAGCGAAGAGCAGGCGGTGAAGTACTTCCTCGAGAATGGGCCGACGCCGGAGGGCGCGGTGCGGTCAGAAATCCGCCGCTATATCGTATGGCCGGGGCAGGCGACTGCCTACAAGATCGGCATGCTGAAGATCCTCGAGCTTCGCGCGATGGCTCAGCAAGAGCTGGGCGACAAGTTCAGCTATGCCGGTTTCCATGACACGGTGCTGGGCGGTGGCGCGTTGCCCCTGCCGGTTCTGGAGGCGCGTGTGAAGCGATGGGTTGCGAAAGTGAAGGCTGATTGATCTGCGGTCTGTGAGCACGCCCCCGTCCTTCGAGACGCCGCTGCGCGGCTCTGGGGAATGAGGGCGGGCTTTCGGGTGGAAGTGTGAGGAGAAATTGATGCGGTTGATGTTTGCCACGGCTTTTGCGGCGATCGCTGTCGCTTGTTCGCCCGCTGCGCCGGCAGGGCCGACGGCGGAGGAGATCGCCAAGGCGAGTGCGGACCTGACCGCCTATCTCGATTCGGAGTACGAGGAGGGCCTTGCGATGAGTCCGATGCGGCTCACCATGCTGGGCCGCAAGGAGCAACAGGACAAGCTGGACGATTTCAGCGACGCGGCGACTGAGAAGGAACTCGCCTGGATGCGCGGGAGCGTCGCCGAGATGAAGGCGAAGTTCGATCCGGCAAGGCTGGATGAGGAATCGAAGACATCGTTCGACATGTGGGCCCTGTCGCTCGACCAGAGCGAGAAGGCGGACAAGTTCCGGAGGCATGGCTATGTCTTCATCCGGGACTCCATCCCGACCTACCTGCCGAACTTCATGATCAACTTCCATGAGGTCGCCGAGAAGGCGGACATGGAGGCCTATGTCGTGCGCCTGAAAGCGTTCGGGCCGGCGATTGACCAGGTGATCGAGCAGGCGAAGCTGGCGGCGGCGGAGGGAATAAGGCCGCCGCTGTTCTCGTTCGATCAGGTGATCGGCGAGGCGCGCAATGTGATCACGGGCGCGCCATTCTCTGCGGGGGCGGACTCGCCGCTGCTTGTGGATGTGAAGGTGAAGACGAAGAAGCTGCTCGACCAAGGGAAGATCAGCGCGGACGAAGCGAAGGCTTTCGAGGCGCAGGCAAGCGAGGCGATGACCGGCGTTATCCGGCCGGTCTATGAGCGCGTGATCGCCTGGCTAGAAACTGACAAGGCGAATGCTTCGCCGCAGTCACAGGGCGTCGGCGGGCTGAAAGATGGCGCTGCCTACTACAACACCATGCTGGAGCTGATGACGACGACCGCGATGACGGCGGACGAGATCCATGAGCTGGGACTGACGGAAGTCGCGCGGCTGCGCCGCGAGATGGAAGCGATCCGCGAAAAGGTTGGCTTCAAGGGCGACCTCGCGGCGTTCTTCGAGTTCATGCGGAAGGACAAGCAATTCTACGTTCCGAACACGGATGAGGGGCGCGCGGCTTATCTGGCGAAGGCTGACGAGTATGTTTCCGGCGCGCGGGCCAAGCTGCCCGAATACTTCGGCATTCTTCCTAAGGCTCCACTGGTGGTGAAGCGCGTCGAGGCATTCCGCGAGGAGCCGGGTGGTGTGCAGCACTATTATCCGGGCACGCCGGATGGGTCGCGGCCGGGCGTCTACTATGTGCACCTGTCGGACACGACGGCGATGCCGCTATGGGACCTCGAGAGCACGACGTATCACGAGGCGCTGCCGGGGCATCACATGCAGATCGCCATCGCGCAGGAGCTGACGGGCATTCCGGTGTTCCGGACGCAGGCGGATTACACCGCATATTCCGAAGGGTGGGGGCTCTACACGGAGCTGCTGGCCAAGGAGATGGGTTTCTACACCGACCCCTATTCGGACATGGGACGCCTGAATAACGAAATGTGGCGCGCTGTGCGGCTCGTGGTGGACACCGGCATTCACTCGAAAGGATGGACCGAGGAACAGGCCGTGAGATACTTCATGGACAATTCGCCGACGCCGAAGCCCGCGATCGAGTCCGAGATCCGCCGCTATTTCGTCTGGCCTGGGCAGGCGACGGCGTACAAGATCGGGATGATCAGGATCCAGGAGCTGCGCGCGATGGCGCAAAAGGAACTGGGCGACAAGTTCACCATGGGCGGCTTCCACGACACGGTACTGAGCGGCGGGGCCGTGCCTCTGCCAGTGCTGGAGGCGCGCGTGAAGCGGTGGGTCGAGAAGGTGAAGGCGTCGTGAGGATTGTCATCGGTCTCTGCCTGCTGGCGTTGACGGCATGTGGCGACGGCCTGTCCGAGGATGCGCGGGCAGTCCGCGACATGTGCGCGTCGAATGCGGGGGAGGCCGCGTACTGCACTTGTATCGCGGAGACGCTTGAGAAGGAGATGCCGCTGGAAGCCTTCAAGGGCATGGCGCAGGGCGGCGAGGAGGCCGAACTGGGCGCCCTGCTCGACCAGATCGCTAAGGCGGATTCATCGTGCGGCGGTCAGCTGAAGACGGGGAATTAAGGCAAGTTCTTGCCTGCTACTCGGCCGCGACTGCCGCTGGGCTGGACACGCGATTGAGGTATTTCGCCGGAAGGCCAGGCGTGCCGGCCTGGTCGGGATGCTTGGCGAGGTAGACCGCTTTCAGTTCAGGCGAGCGTGTATGCGCGCCGTCTGGCGACCAGCCTGGCTTGTTGATGAATCGGCCGACCCAGCGCCACGGGCGGATGCCGTCTCTGGCGCAGTCGCGCAGCAGGCCGAAGAGCTCGCCGTACGCAACGCGGACCGGGTTGAATGTGTTGATCGGCTTAACCGTGCCATAGACCGGCTTGTCTTGATCGAGCTCCGGCACGAAGCTGCCAAACATCCTGTCCCAGATGATGAAGACACCGGCGAAATTCGCGTCGAGATAGCGTGGGTTGATGGCGTGGTGGACGCGGTGGTGGCTCGGCGTGTTCATGACCGCTTCGAACCAGCGTGGCATGCGGCCGATCGCTTCTGTGTGGATCCAGTACTGGTAGACGAGGTTCACACCCGCCGAGAGCGCAATGAACGCCGGATGGAAGCCGAGCAGCACCAGCGGCGCGGACATCATGATCTGGCCGGTGAGCGGGCCGAACCAGGGCTGCCGCAGGGCTGTGGTGAGATTGTAGTGTTCTGACGAATGGTGGGTGTGATGCTCGGCCCACCAGAAGCGGATGGTGTGCGCCATGCGGTGCTTCCAGTAGTAAACTAGGTCGTAGCCGATGAACACGATCAGGAAAGTCCACCAGGTCACCGGTATGTCGAAGATGCGGTAGGGCCAGAACAGCATCAGCAGCCACAGGCCGATCGACGCAAACAGGGTGTCGGTCACGACACTGCCAAGACCCATGGCGAGCGAGGTGAGTGCGTCCTTCGTCTCATACCGGCCATTGGCGCGGCCAGCCTTCACCGCCCACCATTCAAGCGTGAAGGTGACGAGGAAGAAGGGGATCGCGAGGGTCGTTGGCTTCATGAAGTCCATGGGTTGGAGCAATCCCACGGCGGCTGCGTCGTGTGAAGCTGGCGCCGCAGCGGCATGGCGACCCGGTCAATCCGGCGCGCTGTGCATTGACCGGGAGCGGCAAGCTGCGAAAGAGTGCACGCAGCGGCGGATACAGCCGGCAGGGAGAGAGCATGCGCAGGTTTGCTATCGCCGCGTTGACGGCGGTTTCGGTTCTGGCGATCGGGGCCGGCGGACTGACGACGGTGGCGGCGGCGCAACAAACGGGACAGGCCGTCACCGCAGCTAAGCCTGTGAAGATTGCAGCGGGGGCGACCGAGGTAGTCGCCGAGATGCGCGATGGGGTGAAGCTTGCGGGCAATCTCTACCTGCCTGCTGGCGAGGGGCCTTTCCCATGCATCGTGCAGCGCACGCCCTATGGCAAGGATGCAATGTTCGCGAGCCCCGCGGGCGCGAAAAAATACACGGACGGCGGCTACGCCTACCTGGTGCAGGACGTGCGCGGGAAGGGGCGTAGCGATGGGTTCTACCAGGCCTTCATCAACGACGCGTTCGATGGCCATGACACGGTCGAGTGGATGGCTAAGCAGGACTGGTGCAACGGGTCCATCGGCATCACAGGCGCCAGCGCGATGGGGTACACCTCGCTGCTGGCGGCGACGATGAATCCGCCGCACTTGAGGGCCGCGTATGTGGTGGTGGCGCCGTCGACGCGGCTGACCGGCGCTTACATCGGCGGCGCGTTCAAGCAGAAGGATTCCGGTGACTGGAGCCGCGGTCAGGGCGTGGCCGAGGATGTGATTGCGCAGAGCGCGATCAATTACCCCGCGAGCAGCTACTGGGATCGCACGGAGATAGCGGAACAGCGAAAGTATATCGACATTCCGATCTTCCAGTATGGCGGGTGGTTCGACATCTTCAACGAGGGCAACGTCCGCAATTTCATGTACCTGCAGCATCAGGGCGCGAAAGGCGCGCGCGGGAACCAGAAGCTGGAGATGGGTCCGTTCGGGCACGGGCCGTTGTCTGGCGACATGCAGTACCCCAATGGTGGGGGGATCGGGAATGCGCAGGGCGGGACCGACTCTGAGATGCGCTGGTGGGACTACTGGCTCAAGGGCGTCGACAACGGGATCATGAACGAGCCGCCGGTGAAGGCGTACATGATGGCGTCGGCGCGCAAGGGCGCTGTGAGCGAGAAGAACCGCTGGATGACATTCGGCGACTGGCCGCCGGCGCCGGCGATGATGAGCTACTATCTCGGCGCGGATGGATCGCTCTCGACAAGGAAGCCTGGGAAAGCTTCGTCATCGAAGACCTATGCGTTCGATCCGAAAAACCCCGTCAAGACGATTGGCGGGGCTAATCTGACCTTTGATCGCGGGCCGATGGACCAGCGGCCGATCGGGACGCGTCCGGACTATCTGCGCTTCCAGACGCAGCCGCTGGAGAAGGACGTTGTGATCGCAGGCGCCGTCAAGATGGACCTTTGGGCGTCGACTGATGGGCCTGATACCGACTTCGTAGTAAAGCTGGTTGATGTGTATCCAGATGGATACGAGGCCATCATTCTCGATAGCGCGATCCGCACGCGCTATCGCAATGGACGCATGCCGGACCAGATCGAGATGATGACGCCGGGTGCGCCTACGATGCTGACGATCGACCTGTGGGATACCGCGCTGACGTTCGAGAAGGGCCATCGCATTGCGGTGCATGTGACGAGCTCGAACTCGCCGCGCATCGACGTGAACCCCAACACGGGCGGCAACCCGGGCAAGGACGCGAAGACGCGTGTGGCGCGCAACACGATCTACATGGATGCACCACGGCCAAGCGCGATCCAGCTACCGATCCTTTATCTGCCGGAATAGGGGCAAGCGATGGTTGAGGCACGAAAGCTTGACGTTATCGTCTATGGCGCGACCGGGTTTACCGGTCGGCTGGTGGCGGAGCACATGCTGGCGACGTACGGCGTGGGGCGCGATGTGCGCTGGGCCATGGCGGGGCGGAGCAAGACCAAACTGGAGCAGGTGCGCAGCGAGATTGGTGCGCCGGCGGAGGTGCCGCTGGTGGTTGCGGATGTGACGGATGCCGCGTCGGTGGTGGCGATGGCGAAGTCGACACAGGTGGTGATCACCACGGTGGGCCCGTACCAGCTCTATGGCGAGCCTCTGGTGGCGGCGTGCGCCGAGGCGGGGACGGACTATGTCGATCTCTGCGGCGAGCCGGCGTGGATGGCGGCGATGATCGCAAAGTATGATGCCAAAGCGAAGGCTTCGGGGGCTCGCATCGTGTTCTCGTGCGGGTTCGACTCGATACCGTTCGAGGCGGGTGTGGTGTTCATCCAGACCGAGGCAATCGCACGTCTTGGGGCGCCGCTGAAGCGATTGCGCGGGCGTGTGCGCAAGATGAAGGGCGGGTTCTCGGGTGGCACGGTGGCGAGCCTGATGGCGACGCTTGAATCATCGAAACGCGATCCGTCGCTTCTGACGACGCTGGCCGACCCGTTCGCGCTGACACCCGGTTTTAAAGGGCCGGCGCAGCCGAGTGGCGAGGCGGTTGAGCGCGATGAGGCCGCGGGACAATGGGCGACGCCGTTCATCATGGCGACGATCAATACGAAGAACGTGCACCGAGCCAATTACCTGCTCGGGCACGCGTGGGGACGAGACTTTGTCTATGACGAGCTGCTGCTGACGGGCGATGGCGATGCGGGGCAGAAACGCGCCAAGGCAGCAAAGCGTCAGGGTGATATCCAGCAGGCGCTGCTGGGCTTCGGGCCGACGCGGTCGTTGCTGCGCCAGTTCGCGCTGCCGAAGCCCGGCCAGGGGCCATCGAAGGAAGAGCGCGAGACGGGGTTCTACGAGGTCGGATTTAGTGGTGAGACGGCTGACGGGCGGATACTGCGTGCGCGGGTCAAGGGCGTGAAGGATCCTGGCTACGGCGCGACTTCAAAGATGATTTCGGAGAGCGCGATGTGTCTGGCGCGCGATGTTGGGCGCGATGAGACTGCGGGCGGCGTATGGGTGCCTGGCGCGGCGATGGGACGGAAGCTGATTGCTCGGCTGGAGGAGAATGCCGGCATGAAGTTCATGCTGGAGAACTGATTAGTCGCAACGGATGTAGTTGAGGCTGTCCCTGCCCCTTTGGTAGAGCAGGCGCGATCCTGCGTGGTTGAGCGCGAGAGAGTGCCGCTCAGGACGCATCTCGCCTTCAGAGGTGTGATCGACATCGAGCAGCAGCTTGTCCGGACCCTCGGCCTGAGCCTTCTTCACGACTGCCTCGCCTCCATGGAACCGGATGGCGCCGTGTTCTATTGCGATCCGCGTGAGGCCGGGTTGTCTTGAGCAGTCTGCCGGATCGACCGCCCAGAGATGTCGATAGGCGAGCGGAATAGGGTCCGGCGAGGTCTGCGATGTCGGGAGTTCTTCACCAGGCGCGGTCGCTTCGTCTGCTGCCTTGGCTGCTGGCCCGGGTTGCACCTCCTCTGCGGGAGGCAGTTGGCCGCATGCGGACAGGCTGAAAAGCAGGACGGCAGACGTCAGCGCGGATCGTGTCATGCTGGCGAAACGGGGGGCGACGTCCTGTGGTTCCTCAGCCCACGTGCGAAGGCGGCAGCTCTCCGTGATGGAAAGCCGCCGCCAGTACATACTCTACTGAACGCTACGCTACTCTACGCTTGCCCCCGCATTTGGGCCTAACTCTACTCAGCGGACCAGTTTCGACCGGAGGACAGGCCGTTGCTGGAAGATGTTCGCGATCTCAATGGCCCTTCTGGGTTGTGATGAAGCTCGCGGAATTGCCGATGGCCGAAGCCGAGCCGATGATCGCGCCGGCGCCGTTCGCAGTGATCGAGCCGGTGGAGATGATGTTGCCGCCATTGGTCTGCGAGACTGCGCCGGATAGGGCCGCGTCGCCGCACTGCGAGCAGACAGAGCCGGTGAAGCCGTTGCCGATAGCGGTCGAGGCGAGGACGACGTCGCCATGATCGAAGGAGGCGCCAGTGAACTGGGCGTTTGCGTCGACGCCGCCGGTGTTTAGCTGCGCGACGTCGACCACCATGTCGGAGCCGACATTGGTTGCGAGCGTGGAGTTGCCGACGCCATATGCCGAGATAGACGTTGTGCCGGAGAGGTCCAGCAGCGTGACGCGCGTATCAACCTTGACGTTTGTGGACGATGTCTGGCGGCCGCGGATCTGCGCGTATCCCCATTCGTTGGCGATGGAGGCGGAGTTGGCAGCGGCCGTTGTCGCAGCTGTCGCGCTATAGGCGCGGTTCTGGTAGACGTCGGTGGTGGCTTCCGAAGCGGCGCCGGTTGACGTCTGTTTGTATTGCGCGCTGACCGTCGAGGTCGACGACGACGAGCTCCAGGCGTTAATCGCGGCGGACGCGCCGGCAGCGGTATGGCCGGTGCAGCAGGCGTCATCGTCGGTGATCGCATAGGCGGAGTTCGATGCGGATTGCGTGAGGGCAACGTTGAGATCGCCATGTTCCGCAGCGGTCGCCGCATTGTTCGAGGCCACGCTGGACACGGCCGAGAGCGTCTTCGCATTGCGAATGGTCACACGCGAGCGGGCGAGCGCGTCTCCGCCGTCAGCGATTTGTGCAGCTGTCATATTCAGTGCGCCGTTCGTGGTCTGCGCCTGCAGCGTATTGGCCTGTGCGGTGGACATCGCGTTGGCGTGGGTGACGTTGCCGCCGCTCAGCGTCGCGTAGGCGAAGGTGGCGCCAGACATGGTCTGTTCGGAAGCGGCGTCGAGGCCGCCCTTCACATTGGCGCCGGATACCGAGTTGCCAGCGGCGGTTGCGACGGCTGCAGCCGAGCGCGCGCCGTCAAGGGCGACGACATTGATGTCGGCGACCACGTCGCCCCAGTTGAGCTGGCCGTTAAGCGCGGTCGGCGTGGTAGTCTGGGCAAAGGCGGGCGCGGCCAGGACGACGGCGAGGCCGGCTGCTGCTGCGAGGCGGGTGATCAGCGACATCGGAGCATTCTTTCGCGCTTCGGTTCAGGACTTGCGGCCGCGGAGGGCGGCCTTGACCCCTTCGTCACGGCCGGCGTTCCAACGTTCAGGATTGGCGCGGGTGTCGGCGTCAGTGACCGTCGTGCCGTCGGGCAGCGTGAAGGCGGAGCCGGTGATGGACTCGGGCAGGTTCATGTCCGCAGCGTCTTCAGCCAGCGCGCCGCACGGATCGGAGTTCGGTACGCCATAGATGTTGGAGGTCATTTCGAGGACAGCGCGCTCGATCGTGGAGCGGACGGCGAGCTGGATCGGTTCCATCGCGCGCTCGCCGATGCCGACGTCGAAGACGTTTCCGTTGGCGAAGTCGAAGATGCCGGTGGAGACTTCGCGGCCAACGATCTGCTTCTGGTAGGAGATGACGTCCTCGACGATGAGCGTCTTGGTGTTTACCAGGCGCAGGTCGACGCCGACATTGATCACGAACAGCTTGAAGCCGGCGCGGCCTTTCATGTCGGCGGCGTCGAGATCGCCGATGAAGGCGTCAGCACCGATCGAGCGGATGTTCGAGTTGAGTTCGGTGATGCCGCCAACGAAATAATAGTCCGAACCGGGGATTTCGCCGGCCAGGATCTGGCGGAATTCCGGCTCTTCCGCGGACGGGCCATCAGAGCCGATGAGGCGGTTGTTGGCGTATTTCAGTTCGAGCTCGGAGACCGAAGTGTCGAAGCGTTCGACGAGGCGGGCGCCGGCTTTCGAGAAGGCGGACATCGCCATCAGGGATGCGCCCTGCGTGACCTTGCGACCGCCTTCGAGGTCTTCCTTGCCGGTGTAATCGAGCACCCGGCCGACAGCAATGCGCGGTGTGGGCTTGCCCGTGGCTCGGGCGTAGTTGGCAATGCAGACCAGCGCCGTGGAGTAGGGCGTCGGGTTCGCCGTGACCGGCGCGTTGCCGATCGGGCTGGCATAGAGGCCATTGGCGCCCGCGTAGGGCGTCACGCAGCCGGTGACCGCGAGGGAACTCGCGGCGACAGCGAGACGCTTGAGGCGCGTGATCATTGGAGGTCGATCTTTCCGTTCAGTACGGTGGTCTGGTTGCCATTGTTGATCTGTGTCGAGTTGACGATGACCGTGTTCCAGCTGCCCTGCGTGATGACGTTGAGCTGGTTGCCGACGGCCGTGCCGCTGGCGATGCCCGCGCCAAAACCGGCGCCAGCCGTGGACTGCGACCAGTTGCCGGCCGAGCTGAACCGGGAAGAGAGCGAGGACTGGTCCATGCCGGTCTGGATGCGGCCGTCGAGAATGATGCGGTTGCCCAAGGTGTCGCGCGTATTGGCGTCGTACGAGGCTTGCTCCTCGCCATAGCCGTAGCCGAAGGGGCGTTCGAACTCGCCGGAGACCTGGGCTGCAGGGCTGGGCGGCTGAGCCAGCGCCGGCATGGTCAGCAGGCCGACGGCGCCGCCGACGAGGGCTAGGCCGACAAGCGCACCCATCGCGACAGCGACGATGGCGTTGGGGCTTTTGCGTTTGAACGACATCGGCTGATGTATCCCGGTGGTTGAGTTGAACCTCGGGTTTGCAACCGATGTGCCAGACGTGCGCAGGCAGCGAATGTAGCCGCGACACGTTCGCGTCTTAGGGGAATGTGTGGAGATGAGCGGCGCAGAACGCCGAGACCCATGCTCCATTGGGGAGCTATGTTCCTCATCGGCACAGGCTTCGCTCGCTGAGCGGCCTCGCATTTCTTTACGGGCGCGGTCTGGCCGGCAGGGCGCATGGAGCGCTCGCAGCAATTTTGCAAATCAGGACGATTCGGCGTTGCAAGCTGCGGCAGGCTGCCGCACCCTCTCCCATGCCGCGGCAATGGAGAGCGATATGTTCCTGGAGCAGATCCTCAAGGAGAAGGGCGCGCAGATATACTCCGTAGCGGAATCCGCGACCTTGAAGGAATGTGCGGAGCTGCTGGAGACGCGGCGCGTGGGTGCGATGGTGGTGCTCAATGAGGGGGGAGGGCTTATCGGGGTCGTCTCAGAGCGCGATCTTGTGAGAAATATCGCAAGAATCGGCGCGGCAGCCCTGAATTGCACCGTTGGCGAGGTGATGACACGGAAAGTCGAGACGGCGCGTCCGCGCGACACAATCGAATCGGCGATGGAGCGCATGACGGACCGACGGATTCGGCATCTTCCAGTCCTCGAGGGCGGCCGGATGGTCGGCCTTGTGTCGATTGGCGACCTGGTGAAATGGCGTATTGCCGAAGCGACCGCCGAGCTGAACGCCATAAGGTCATACATTCAGCCATAAAACCGACTGAGGCTGTGTGGAACCGAAGCTCCCGTACGGATCCCTTTGTCGCTCCTGTCTTGTCGCGCTTGATGTATTCGCGACGGATTTTGGGGCGTCCCACCTTTTGGTCTTAGGGCAGGGGATTGCGCAGATCCGACCACAAATGCTCAAGAGCGTGGCAGTTTTGCAGTCGGATTGCCTGACCACCGGCCAATACTTGCCGCAAGCGGGTGTTTTCCACAGTTCGTCTGTTGCGCGACCGGGTTCTGTGGAAAACGCGTATTTTCCGTAATCTCGGCTAAAAAGCTCTTGCGTGGCGGGAGGTCGGGGCGTATATCGCCTCCTCCCGCCGGCCAGATGGTCTTTTTCGCGGGCCCCGCAATGGGCCTGAGGTAAATCTGTCGGCTCTTTCTTGGGTGTTTTTTGGCCTTCTGCGGATTGCCGAAAAAACTTCACGAAAGACGGTTGACGGGAAAACGGCGAGGGGCCTATACCCCGCGCCTCACGCAAACGGGGCGGGCCTGACGGCCGGTACGGATGCGGCGGATAGCCGGACGAAAGTCTGTTTATCCGAGAGATGTTTGACATTGTGAGTGGAAGAGAAACGCGGGCGGCGGTGTTGCTTGCCGGGTTCTCAAGCTGGCTTCGGCCTGAGTGAGACCCACATCGACATCGACGGTTTGCGTTTATCTATGGAAAGCCAGTTCAATATACGGCCCAACGTGAGTTGGGTTTTATGTGAACGGGTTTCCCGTCAAATATACGCAAATGCT
>CAIMMO010000163.1 GCA_903842595.1 uncultured Alphaproteobacteria bacterium | reverse complement strand
TTGCAGCCGCACCGGCAGCGCCGCCTTCGCTCCCAGCGCCACAGGTGGCAACGCCAGCTGCGCCGACCGGAGCTGCGATCGCACCGGCCTTGCCGTTGGCTGAGCGCAAGATGAATGGCTGGTTCTGCACGGCCTCCAGCACGCTGACGAAAGCCTCCCGCACTGCGCTTGAGGCCGAACTCACGACATTCGCCGACGTCTTCGCGGGCAAGGAGCTGGTCGTGCGCGGCTATGCCGACACACGCGGCTCCACCGACTACAACAGCCTGCTCGGCGGCGAGCGTGCCCAAGTGGTCGCTGACTTCCTGCGCACAAAAGGGCTCACGGTTGCCGAATTCAGCGGCGTCGGCGAACTCGACGGCCTCGACGACAACCAGAACTGTCCCAACCAGCGCCGCGTCGACGTCTGGGTTAAGGGCGGCCCTGCAGCAGCGCCCAGCCGTGAATGCGCGCCCGAACCCGACCTGGCCAGGCTGGTCTGTGGCTGATTACTCGTCGAGCGGCGGCGGCTCTGGCTCTTCCTCGCCTTCGCGCATGGGCGGCGGCGGCTCGGCGGACGGGCAGCCGGCAGGCTCGATGACCGCGGCAACCAGGATCGATGCATCGCCATTCGAATAGTTGAACGCAAACCGCCGCGCGAGACGGATACAGCGGTCAGCCGCCGTCGCTTCCTTGATAAGCGTCGCCAGCGCTTCGCGGCCGGCCTCTTCGCCGATATTGATCAGCCAGGCCGGGCGGTTGTCCTCGGCGATGGAGGGGATCTCGACAGTCGAATCCGGCGGCAGGTCGATCTTGTTGCCAAGTTCGAACACCAGGCTGGGCTCGGCGAACGCGATCGCGCGGATTTTCTTCGGCGCCCGCCCCTCGCAACCGGACTCGCGCCACGCCGCTGTGCCCTCGGGCAGGGCGCACACCTCGCGCAGCGCCGAGAGCGATGCGCCGGTCGACAGCATCCATGACTGGTTCGGCAGGATCAGCGCGCGATAGCCGATGCCCGCCACGGCCGAACAGGCAACCAGTCCGGCGATCAGGCCAACTGCATTCTTCTGCACCAGCGCATAGAGCGTGCCGCCGGTTGCAGCGAGGATCAGCAGCGTCGGCCATATGCCAATGCCGGTCGCCGCCCATGCCTGATCCCAGACATGAGACACGCGCGCCGTCAGGTCACCGAAATCCTGCGCCGCCTCGCCGCGCAACTGCTCCAGCACCGGCGGCGTCGGTACGATCGCCAGCAGCAGGGCCACCAGGACAAACAGCCCCGCTGAAATCCAGCGTCCGAACTTCCATGAGTTTGTCGAGAACCAGTGATCTGCTGCAGCCCCCGCCATCAATGCAAAGGCCGGGTAAAGCGGCAGCGTGTAGTGGACCAGCTTGGTCGGCGCGATCTCGAACACGAGCCAGGACGGCACGATCCAGCAGACAAGAAACCGCCACGCCGCCGCCTCGCGTTCTTTGGCGGCGTCGTTGGCCAGGCGACCTGGCCCGTCGGCCGCCGCAGTTTTCTTTGCCGGCAACAGCCGGGAGATCGCCATCCAGATGCCCGGGATCAGCAGCAGCGTCCCCGGCCAGAACAGCAGCGGCAGGGCCGCCGTATGCATGCCGAACGGGCCTGCATGCCCTTCCGCCGCATCGACCAGCTTCTGCCCGAGGTCGACCCGCACGGCTTCCGACAGGAACTCGCCATTGGTCGCAATCTGCACGGCGATGTACCAGGGGATGGTCAGCACGCAGAACAGGCTGAGGCCCATCCAGTAGAGCAGGGGGCGCGCCCATTCGAATTTGCGCTCCCACAGGAACAGCGCGGCGATGGCGCTCAGACAGACCAGCGGCGCGATCGGCCCCTTCAGCAGGATGCCGAAGGACAGGCACACCCAGAACAGCACGCCATGCCATTTGCCGCCGACACCTGCGCGCATCTGCGCCAGCGCGCCCATGCCGAGTGCGAGGATTCCGCACTGCGCCGCATCGGTCTTGGCGATGTTGGCTTCCGTGGTCAGCAACAGCGTGGTGCCAAGCACGACCGCCGCGATGAAGGCGGCGCGGCGTGAGAACAGCGCAGTTCCCGCCCAGAAGGTCGCCAGCGCCGCGAGGATCGCACCGAGCATGGAGGGAATGCGATAGTCCGCAATGTTCCGCGCATCGGGACCCGACGTGATGGACACCGCCATGGACTGGAACCAGTGGATCGCCACCGGCTTCTTGTTCCGCAATTCGTCATGATAGCGGATCACGACGAAATCGCCGCTCTCCATCATTTCCGACGAGGCTTCGGTAAAGCGCCCCTCGTCCCGGTCGAGCACGGGCAGGGCGAACAGTCCCGGCAAGGCGAGCAGGAAGACAAGGCCGGCCAGAACCGCATAGGCCCAGCGGCCTTCCGTCAACCGGTCAAAACGAGCCATCACGCGCGGAAAAATCCCTGTAGACAAGCCCATGTAGACCAGCCGATTCGGGATCGCCCCGGGCCCGAGTGGCGCGACCATACCGGCTCTTTTTCCGGGCGTCGCCGGGTTTGTTCGCCGCGCACGCGAGCCGGCTGGATCAGGGGTGGTCGGGCCCCTGGCAGACCGCCTCTCGCAACTGGCGTCGTGTGAGGCTATAGGTCGGGCATGGATGCTCGCGTCAAGACGGACAGCATGATGGCCGCTACCCAGGGGCGACCCGAATTCAGCGTTGTCTCGCCCGTGCGCAACGAGGCGGAGAACGTCGAGACGCTCGTCCGCGAGATCACCGAGGCGCTGGCCGGCCGCGCCTACGAGATCGTCTTCGTGGACGACGCCTCCCAGGACGACACGCGCGCCCGCCTCTTTGCATTGAAGGACACGGTTCCCCAGCTGCGCGTCATCGGCCACCGCAAGAACGCCGGCCAGAGCCGCGCCGTGCGCAGCGGCGTTGCGGCGGCCCGCGCCAACATCATCGTCACGCTCGATGGCGACGGACAGAATGACCCGGCCGACATTCCAGGCCTTCTCGTCCAGCTGACACGGGGGGACGCTCCCGGCGACCTCGCCCTGATCCAGGGGCGCCGCGAGAAGCGGATGGATTCGAACTGGAAACGCGTGGGCTCGCGTTTTGCCAATCGCGTGCGACGTTCGATCCTGCAGGACAGGAATTCGGATTCAGGTTGCGGCATGCGCGCCTTCCGGCGCGACGCTTATCTTCAGCTTCCCTATTTCGACCACATGCACCGCTATCTGCCGGCCCTGATGATGTCGGAGGGGCTGATGGTGGAGGAGCGGCCTGTCGGGCACCGCGTCCGCCAGCATGGCCGTTCGAACTACACGAATTTCGGGCGCCTTGCCGTGGCGATCTCCGACATGCGCGGCGTAATGTGGCTGCGCAAGCGGCGGAAGTCCCCGGGCGGGGTGGACGAGATCTAGGCGCGCCCCGCCGGGGTGGCTTGACGGGTGGAGGGCTTCCAATTGGACGAAAAGCTGGCTACCGCTGCGAAGATAGAGGCCTTGGAGCGCCAGGAAAAACGGCGTGCAAGGCAGGGCGGACAAAAGAACAAGGGATCTCCGATGCGGATGATTTTCGGGATTTTCCCGCTGCTCGCCATTCCGATCGTCATCTACAACCTGATGGCGCTGACGGCCGGGGGCGGTATCGACGCCAACGGCGTCTCCTCGATCGCAATGCAGCTGTCCGACCCTGTTCGCGGCACGCCGGTCTTCGGCGCCTGGCGCGTCACCGGCGGTGACATCCTCATCATCCTGTCGATGGTCTTCTTCTTCGTTGAAATCCTCAAATCGACATCGACTGGATCATCCACCATCGCGAACCATGCGGTCTCGATGCTGGTGTTCATCGTCTGCCTGGTCGAGTTCCTGCTGCTGCCGAACTTCCAGACCTCGACCTTCTTCATCCTGACCATCATGTGCCTGCTCGACGTGCTGGCCGGGGTTGTGGTGACCATCGTCTCCGCCCGCCGCGACTTCTCGGTTGGCGATAACAGCTGATGTTGAACTAGACGTCCGGCTTGAGTCCCTGCGCCGTCATCGTCGGCGCAGGCGGGAGCAGCGGAACCATGGGCATCTTCTTCGACCAGGACTGGTTCGACGGCAGGCTTGAACAGGCCGGCCTCACGCGTGCGTCGATGGCGCGCGCCGCCGGCATGACCGTCGATGAGATCGAGATGGTGTTCTCGGATCGCCGCGAGCTGGAAGGACCCGAGATCCACGCCATCGCCCGCGTGCTCGACGCCGATCCGCGCGAGGTCGCCAGCCGCTCCGGTGTATCCGACCCTGGCGAGCCGGCGATGCGCGAGGACGCAATCAATCTTCGCCCGGCACGCAGTGCAGCGCCCGAATTCGTCGTGACGCGGGAAGTGATCGGCGGCCTCCATGAACGCCTCGACCGGTTGGAACGCCTGATCGAGGTCGTGATCCAGAAGCTGGATCGGCGTTAGGCAACCGTCCCAGACCCGCTCATCCCGACATGTCTCGGGACGTCGGTCCCGGCTTCAGGCCGACCGTGAGAATTCGGGCTTCAGCGGCGTCTTCGCCTCGGGCTGCTGATAAGCCCGGCGCGCCAGTTTCGGCGGCACGCGCGAGCGCTCGACCTGGCCGAGCAGGTGAGCGACAAAGACGGGCTCAAACCAGGGGACAGCGTTGGGCTTCGCGTTGGTCGCGCCGCGATAGGGATCGGCGCGGCGTTCCTCGCCCGTCCCGCGCCGGTCTTCGGGCGGCTGGCGGCGGTCCTCATTCCGGAACACGTGTGGGGCAGCTTCGACGCGCATGCAGGGTCAGCTGCAAGCGAGGCGCCGCGTCGCGTTCAGGGCCACGAATTCGAAGGATTGCTGGTTAACGGCCGCGCGCTATTGCGGCTTGTCCTTGTCCGGGGCCGGCACATAGCCGCCTGTCGCAAGCTGGGCGAGCTGGCGCTGCATGTCCATCATCTGCTGCTGCAGGGCGCGGATCGCATCGACACCGCTGGGCGGCGCTGTGGGCTTGCTCTCATCGCTGCGCGGCGGTGCTGCCTGCGTCGCCCCCGGCATGCCCGGCATCGTGCCCGGAACGCCGGTGGGCATGAACGGGGCGAAGAACTTCATCGTGTCCTCGAACATCGTCATGTTCTTGCGGATCTGTTCCTCGTACGCCTTCGCCTTGTCCTCGCCGACAGTGGTGTTCATGTAGTCGCGCCACTTCTCCTGCTGCTGGTTGAATGTCTTCATCGACATTTCGAGGTAGGCTGGCAGCATCGCCTGGAAGTTGTCGCCATAGAACTGGATCAGCTGGCGCAGGAAGGAGACGGGCAGCACGCCGTCCTTCTTGTTCTCCTGCTCGAAGATGATCTGGGCGAGCACGGCGCGGGTAAGGTCTTCGCCCGTCTTGGCGTCCTGCACCGAAAAGTCCTTGCCCTGGCGGGTCAGCTCGGACAGGTGCTCAAGCGTGACGTAGGCGCTCGCCGAGGTGTCGTAGAGGCGTCGGTTCGCGTACTTCTTGATGATGATCTTCTCGCCGGCGCCGTTGGCTTGCGTCAAAGCCCATCTCCCGATCGGCCAGTCCTTCCGGTGCGTCAGCACCACAGATCCAGCGCACTAAATCATTGTCTGTCCATCTTGTAGCACGATTTTTACGCACCTGCACACTCATTCCCCCGCGCAGCATAGGTGCAGCATTTTTTTTCGCCGGATCGCGTCCGGCGGCGCGACCGGGCCCTGAATCGCCTCTATAGTCGTCTGCAGAACAGGGAGAGGGAAAATGAGCAAGGTTGCGCTGGTGACGGGCGGGACGCGAGGCATCGGCCGAGCGATCAGCGAGCGGCTCGCGAAGGACGGTTACAAGGTCGCCGCCAACTATGCCGGCAATGACGAAGCTGCCGCCAGGTGCGCCGAGGAGCTCGGGATCAAGGTCTACAAGTGGGATGTCGGCGACTACGACGCCTGCGCCAGGGGTATCGACGCTGTGACCGGGGAACTCGGCGCGGTCGACATCCTGGTCAACAACGCCGGCATCACCCGCGACGCGACGCTCCACAAGATGACCCGCGAGCAGTGGGACGACGTCATCCGCGTCGACCTCACGTCCGCTTTCAACCTGTGCCGCCTGACCATCGAAGGCATGCGCGAGCGAAACCATGGCCGCATCATCAACATCTCCTCGATCAACGGCCAGAAGGGTCAGGTGGGGCAGGTGAACTACTCCGCCGCCAAGGCCGGCCTGATCGGATTCACCAAGGCGCTTGCCCAGGAGAACGCCAGGAAGGGTGTCACCGTGAACGTGATCTGCCCCGGCTACATCGACACGGAGATGGTCGCCGCCGTGCCTGCCAAGGTGCTCGAAAGCATCATCGCCACCATTCCCGTCGGCCGCCTCGGCAAGGCCGAAGAGATCGCCGCCTGCGTCAGCTTCCTTGCAGGATCGGACGCCGGTTTCATCACGGGCGCCACGCTGACGGCCAATGGCGGACAGTTCATCGCAGGCTAGGCGCGTTCACAGGCATGCGAGGACTCCCGGCAACGCCGGACGAGCGTCAGGTAAGCGGCTGATTCCATTGGAATCACTGATCTTGCCTGTGCCGCTGAAAGGCCGCATCGTGCCCGCGGGGCTCTACAAGCGAACAAAGAATCGCCCCCTTTGCCGTGTCTGTTGGCGGGGATGAAGTTGAACACTCCGAATGTCCCTGCGGCGCCCGCCGCAACCCTTGCAATGGCGCTGGCCCTGGCCGCCGGCGTTGTCGCCCCGGCGCTCGCCCAGCAGCCGCAGCTGCCGCCGCCGACATTCGCAACCACCCGCTCGAACGCCGCCATGTCGCTCGACCAGGGCGGCCAGCGCTACATGGACCTCGGCACGGACGCCAAGACGACCAAGAGCTTCGTCCTCGAAACGCGCGGGTCCGTGGTCCTGCTGCAGCAGGAAGGCTCGAAGGAAATCCTCACCCTGATGCCGGTGCCCGGACAGCGCGGCGACACCTTCTTCATGGACTATACCGGCCGCATCGTTCTCAAGGTCACCAAGGCCAACAACGTCGTCTCCTATCTCCATAATCCCGCCGGCGCCCCGGCTGATCCTGCGGGCCGCGTGCCGCCGCTGTCGGCCCCTGCGATGACGGCGTCGCTTGATGCGATGCGCGCCAAGGCTGTGGACGAACTCAGCAAGCTTGCAGGTCACGACGTGACGATCTGGGGCACGCAGGCCTTCTCGAGCAATGAGGCCTGGGCGGCTGATGCGCTGAGCATCCTTGTGCTCGGCGTGAAGAACGCCAACGGTCATGCTGGCAAGCTTGCCGCGAAGATCGACAAGGTGACGGTCCGCAAGGCAAAGGCGCCGAAGGTCTCGTTGAAGAGCGGCGAGCTGCTGATCGAGATCAACCCGGACGATGCCTGGGCTGGACGGGTCACCCCGGAAGACGTCAGCAAGGTCCTGACCGCCTCGCGCTCCAGCGGCTGAGGCTAGCTGCCGGGAGACCAGTCCGGCGGCGCCATCACGAATCCCGAAAAATCGAAGCCCGGCGAGACCGTGCAGCCAACCAGCGTCCAGGCGCCGAGCGTGCGCGCCGCCTGCCAGCAATGTGGCGGCACGACAAGCTGCGGGCGCTGGCCTGCGGCGAGGTCAGGCCCGAGAATGCGTGTCTTGGCTTTCGACGTCTCCGTTACCGCCAGGCTCAGCTCCAGCGGGGCGCCTGCGTAGTAGTGCCAGATCTCCGTTGCATCGACCTTGTGCCAGTGCGAGCGCTCGCCCTCTCCCAGCAGGTAGTAGATCGCCGTGCCCGGCGAGCGATGACCGTGGTCGTGAGGGTCCGGGATGCGATGCGTCTCGGCATACCAGCCGCCTTCCGGATGCGGCTTGAGGTCGAGTGTGCGGATGACATCGTCGAGGGTCATGCGGGCGCCTTGCTGCCGGAGGTCCGCCATGATGTCATCATGTGATGGCGGACGCCAACATCTGCATGAGAGTCCCGATCGATCTGAAGGGCGAAGACGTCGCGGCGCTGGATGCGCAGGCGAGGCGAGAAGGCGTGTCGCGCGCTGCACTGATGCGTCAGGCGATCGCCGAGTTCCTTGGCCGGATCGGCAGCCCGGACCAAGACGCCGGCTTCGGCGCCTGGAAAAGGGGTGCGCGGCCCGCCATTGATGGGCTGGCGTACCAGGAAAAGCTGCGCCGGGGATGGAGAAGGCGCTTCTCGATACGAACGTGCTGATCGACGTCCTGGGCGGAGCAGCAGCCGCACGGAAAGAGTTGGCCAGGTAGACAACGCCGTAATCAGTATTGTGAGCTGGCTGGAGGTCATGGCCGGGGCTCCCAAAGGAGCCGGGGATGAGACCCGGAAATTCCTGTCACCCTTTTCGCTTGTCGCACTGGGGCAGCCAGTCGCCGAACATGCGGTCGCATTGCGGCAGGCTCATCGGGTCAAACTGCCCGACGCCATCATGGGGGCGTCAGCACAGATCGAAGGCCGCTTGCGCGTGACCCGCAACAGCAAGGACGTGTCCGTCAGCGATCCCGGCGTGCGGATGCCCTGCCGGATCTAGAAGTTGTTCTTCCGTTCGCGCACTTCGGCAAATGTCGCGACCACGTCGCCCGGGTGGCCGACGAAGGCCTGCAGCTTCGGATCATCGGCGCGCAGGAAAGGGTTGGCGCGTTTCTCGGCGCCGATCGTCGTCGGCACCGTCGGGATATCCTGCGCACGTTTCGCTTTCACGCCGTCTGCGTAGGCAACGAGATCGTGGTTGCCGCCATCGACGCTGAGCGCGAACGCGGCGTTGGAGGCCGTGTATTCGTGCGCGCAGTAGACGGTCGTGTCGTCCGGCATTGCGCGCAGCTTGCCGAGGCTGTCCCACATCTGGCTGGCCGTGCCTTCGAACAGGCGGCCGCAGCCGAGCGCGAACAGGGTGTCACCGACGAAGGCGATGTGGTGCATGGGCAGGTGGTACACGATATGGCCGAGCGTGTGGCCCGGCGTCTCGACGACGCGCGCCTGCACGGAGCCAAGCTCGACGACATCGCCTTCATGCAGAATGCGATCGGGCGCGGCGCCAAGGCGCGTGACCTCCTGCGGGCCGATCACCCTGGCGCCGGTGGCCGCGACGATGTCCGCGTTTCCACCCGCGTGATCGGGATGCCAGTGGGTGTTCCAGATCTGGGTGATCGCCCAGCCTTTCGCCTTCGCCTCTTCGAGAATCCTGCCGGCGTCCGGCGTGTCGATGGTGGCCGTCTCGCCCGTTGCCGGGTCGTGCAGAAGGAAGCCGTAATTGTCCTTCAGGCAGGGAAACATGTGGACGATCGGCTGGCTCATTCAGTTTGCCTTTCGGAGGACTGTCCGCCCTATATAAGCGTGTGGACCCGCCAAAGGTTAGTGCATGCGCTTCGATATCGACAGGCTGCAGGCCTTCTACGGATCTTCGTTAGGCCGGATGGCGCATGAGATGGTCGACAAGCGCGTCGGCGCGCTGTGGCCCAGCCTCAACGGGCTGGACGTGCTGGGGATTGGCCATGCCGACGGGCTGCTGGACCGCTATCGCGCTGGCGCTCGCCGTGTCCTCTCTGCCGCGCCCGGAGAGCAGGGGGCTGAGCGCTGGCCCGGGGAGGGGCGGAGCTGCACCACGCTGGTCGAGGACGAGCGTCTGCCGTTCCCCGATGCCCTGTTCGATCGCATCGTCGTCCGCCATGCGCTTGAGGAGGCGGACAGCCCGCCCCGGATGTTGCGGGAGATCTGGCGGGTCGCCGCGCCGGAAGCTCGCATCCTGATCATTGTGGCGCACCGGCGCGGTCTGTGGACGCGCGCAGAAGCGACGCCCTTCGGACACGGACGCTCCTACACGAGAACCCAGCTCAACCGGCTGCTGGAGGACGCGATGTTCGCGCCCCAGGCATCTGCGCGCGCCCTGTTCGCGCCGCCGATCGGGTGGGGCGTCATAACCTCGGCCAGCGACGCCTGGGAGCGGATCGGGCGGGTGGCGTGGTCGGGATTTGGCGGCGTTCTCATGATCGAGGCCATGAAGCGGATCTATATCGAGCCAGGCAAACCCGTTCGCGGCCGGCGCGTCGTGAAGGTTCCCCGGAAAAAACATGTTGCGGAGCCGACCCGCAAGAATAGTAAAAAAAGTGTTGAACATGTGTAAGTAGTGCAATATATACACTCGGGACGGGGCCACCGATCCTCGCTGACCGGAGCCCCAAGCAGGAAAGGCTGAAAACAATGAAATACGTAACCGCCGTCTTCAAACCGAGCCGTCTTGATGCGGTTCTCGATGCTGTCACCGCCGCTGGCGCTTCGGGCGTCACGGTCACGGAAGTCCGTGGCTATGGTCGCCAGCAGGGCAAGACGGAAGTCTATCGTGGCGCCGAGTACGAAGTGCGCCTGCTGCCGAAGGTTCGTATCGAGGTGGCGGTGTCTGACGCAGTCGTCGAGAAGATCGTCGATGCGATCACTCAGGCCGCCAACAGCAACAAGATCGGTGACGGCAAGATCTTCGTGATGGACCTTGAGTCCGTGCTGCGCATCCGCACGGGCGAAAAGAACGAGGCCGCTCTCAGCTCCTAACTGGCAGCTGGCGTCGGGCAATCAAGCCGCCGGGGTTCGCGCCTCGGCGGCTTTTGCGTTGTGGCCTTGCCCTTGCTTCGGACCGCGCCCTTACTTCGGACCGCGCAAAGGGATGTAGCCGCGCTCCACCAGGCGGCGCAGGGCATCGTAAGACTCGGTGAGTTCCTCGAACGCCCGGCGCAACGCGGTGAGTTTGGTGATGTCCTCCTGCGTCTGCTCGGGCTTCTGCGACACCGCGATGGCGAAGGCCACCCAGCGGCCACGTGCGTGCGCGGCCGCGACAGCGAGGCGCTGGATGCGTTCAAGATCGGCATAGCCGACCTCTGTCGCCATCACTTCGCGGTTTGCGGCGAAAGCCGCGTAATCGATCTGTTCCAGATGCCCGCGCAGGGCGCGGTGCTCCTGGGGGCTGAGGGCGGCCTCGGGCTCGAAATGCTCGGAGACCTTGCGGACGGTCGATGTCATCGTGAAGGACATGGTGCGTTTCCTGTCCTGGGCTTTTGCCAGGTCAGGGAAGGGTGCACGCCGAAGGTTACCGGCGGATTTTCGTGATCGAGCGAAACTGCACGACAGGCACGCCTGTAGCGCTCAGCGCTTCACTTTTCGCTCCAGAACGAAGACCAGTTCTTCCGCAGTCCAGTTGAGGCGGCCGAGGGATCTGCCGTTGACGGGCTTGCCGCTCACGGCGGTGGCGGCGGCGATCGCAAGGCCGGCCTGCTCAGCCAGTTCGGCCATGTCGCGGGCGGTGCAGGGGCGGCGGGCGCCGTCCGACCACCAGCCGACATCGTGGCCGAGATTGGGAATCCGGCCCGTGGTCAGCAGGGTGGTGCGCACCCGCCAGTGGCCGTAATTGCGGAACGACACGATCACGCGACGAGCGATGCGGGACAACTCGTCCAGCACGAATTTTGGGCGTGCGAGTTCCTGGATCGTCTTCGACAGGATGGCCACATCGAAGGCGTCATCCGGGTAGACGGGCAAGTCGTCGTCGGCATTGCCCTGCACGACAGCAAGGCCTTTGGCGACACAGCGATTGACGCCTGTCTGCTCGACTTCAAGTCCTCGCGTGCGCGCGCCACGATCGTGCTGGAGCAGCTCCATCAGCTGTCCGTCGCCGCAGCCGACATCGAGCACGAGGTCGCCGTGGTTGATGAACTGCGAAATCGCGACGTGGTCGGCGCGGCGAATGCCGGGAGCGGTGGTCGCCGTCATGTGGCGCTCCGCTTCGGCAGGCCACGCGCGCCAGCTGCGGCGTCGATGAAGCCGCGCAGGCCAGCCCAGAATTCCGGCTCCTCGACGAAGAAGGCGTCGTGGCCCTTGTCGGTCTCGATGTTGACGTAACTGGTCTCGCAGCCGGCGGCGTTCAGCGCACGCACGATCTGGCGGTTTTCTTCCGGCGCATAGTGCCAGTCGGTTGAGAAGGAGAAGACGCAGAAACGCGTGTGCAGGCCCTTGAACGCGTTGCCCAGCACGCCGCCATGTTCAGCGGCGATGTCGAAATAGTCCATCGCCCGGGTGATGTAGAGATAGGAGTTCGCATCGAACCGGTCGACGAAGGTCTGGCCCTGGTGACGCAGATAGCTTTCGATCTGGAAGTCGGCGTCGAAGCCGAAGGTCTTGGTCGTGCGATCCTGCAGGCGGCGGTCGAACTTCCGCTTCAGCGCGCTCTCTGACACGTAGGTGATGTGCGCCGCCATGCGGGCGACGGCGAGGCCGCGCTCGGGGCGCACGCCTTCGGCGAGGTAATTGCCATTGCGCCAGTTCGGGTCGGCCATGATCGCCTGGCGGCCCGTTTCATAAAAGCCGATATTCTGAGCCGACTGCCGCGCGGCGACAGCGATGGGGATGGCTGCAAAGACACGGTCGCGCGCCTGCACGGTCCATTCGAGAACCTGCATGCCGCCAATGGATCCGCCGATGGCGAGGAAGACGTTCTCGATCCCGAGACGGCCCAGCAGTGCGATCTGGGCGCGCACCATGTCGGCGATGGTGATGACCGGGAAGTCGGTGCCCCAGTAGGTTCCATCCGGCTTGCGGCTGGCGGGGCCCGTCGAGCCCATGCAGCCGCCGAGGACGTTCGAGCAGATGACGAAGAAGCGGTCGGTGTCGACGGGCAGGCCAGGGCCGACCACCAGGTCCCACCAGGCCGGGCGGCCGGTGACCGGGTTGGGGCTCGCCGCGAACTGGTCGCCGGTCAGGGCGTGGCAGACGATGACGACATTGCTCTTGTCGGCGTTGAGTTCGCCCCAGGTTTCGTAGGCGATCTCGACGTTTTCGAGCGTGCGGCCGCTGTCCAGGCGGAGCGGCTGGTCAGGCGTGGCGACGGACAGGCGTTTCAGCCCATCCGCCCCGCTGAGAGTGCGGGCGGGCGCGTTCATGGTTACCGAACCTCGTTCAGGTCCCAGACTTGTGAAGGAGCCGGAATGAAGCATTCGCGCGTCGGCTGCAAGACTCACCTGCTGGAGGGTTCTGAACTGGCCCGATCTGTCGTATGACAAGGGCTGTTGGGGAGCGCGCAGGTAGCAGAGCATGATGGCCGCAGATAGCTTCCATCCTTCGTCAGGAGCCTCTGAAGATGGCTTTCTGGCAGCGCTGGGCCAGAAATGGCGCGAGATGCGCGATGCGCCGCTGCCGGCCGGCGGCGGCATCGGTTTCCGGCCTGCGCGTGAAGCAGCCGAGATGCGCAGGCTTTGCCGGGAGGCCGCATTAACCGGCGCGCCGGCAGATGCGGTGGCTCGCATGTGGCGGTCGCTCTGTGGCGACGTGGCCGCTGCGCGTGGGCTCAAGGCGGTGTTCGTGGCCGGTGGCGATGTCTCGCTGACGCTGGAAGCCGGGCGCGGCTATTTCGGATTCGGACCGGATCTTCAGCCGGTGGTGGGTATCCGTGATGCGCTCGATCGCGTCATGACGACGCCCGGCACGCTGGCCTGCATTCCGTGGCCGGAACATGCTGGCGGCGGGCAGTGGTGGCCGATGCTGAACGAGAGCCGCTTCCAGGACCTTAGGATCGTGGCCGGATGGCCGGCCCTGCCGAGCGACACGCCAGGCATGCCGCAGGTCGCCATTGTCGGCCGCCTGCCGATCGAGCCGTCGGGCGACGATGAGATGCTGGCCACCGCGCACGATGACCACTGGACAGCCGAGAAGATGTTGCAGGAAGTCGGCCTCAGGGCAGAAGTGGTGACCCGGGCGCGTTCGCTCGCGCTGATCCGCATCGCGGACTATGTCGCGCCGGATGATCGGCGGATCGACCTTGCCCGGCTCGCGGGGCTGGACGGCCTCCGGGTTGTCGGGGTACGGCCTCGGCCCTGATACGGGGCCCAGCCATGACTGATTATCCCAAGCCTTTGCCGCAGCTCGCCGGCGTGAACGCCTATGTTCCTGGCGAGGCGCCGAAGAACACGGGCGGCAAGACCTACAAGCTGGCGTCCAACGAGAACCCGCTGGGCGCGAGCCCGCTTGCGAAAAAGGTCTACACCGATCTCGCCGCCAGGATGGAGCTCTATCCCGACGGCGCGGCGCGTGAGCTGAAGGCTGCGCTGGCAGCCAAGCACGGGCTTGATCCGGCGCGGCTGGTGCTGGGCGCCGGATCGGACGACATCTTCCTGATGCTGGGCCGCGCTTATCTCGGACCGGGCGATGAAAGCATCAACACGAAGCACGCCTTTGCGATCTACGCGATCATCGCGCAGCAGCAGGGTGCGAGGGTGGTAACGGTCGGGGAAGACAATTTCACGGCAGACGTCGATGCGATCCTGAAGGCGGTGACGCCGAGGACGAAGATGGTGTGGCTCGCGAACCCCAACAACCCGACGGGCACTTACCTTCCGTTTGACGAGGTGAAGCGTCTGCATGCGGGCCTGCCGCCGCATGTGCTTCTTGTGCTCGACGGCGCCTATGCAGAGTTCGTGAAGAAGAACGATTATGCCTCGGGCATCGAACTGGCCTCGCAGGCGGGCAATGTGATCGTGACGCGCACCTTCTCGAAGCTGTACGGGCTCGCCGGCCTGCGCGTGGGCTGGGGTTATGCCCCGCCGCACATCGTCGATGCGATCGAGCGTGTGCGCATGCCGTTCAATGTCAGCTTGCCCGCGCAGGCTGCAGCGATCGCGGCGCTGGAGGATGATGCGTTCACCGAGCAGTCGCTTCTTCACAACGAGCGGGAGCTGCCGCGTCTGGCTGGGGGGCTGACGGCGCTGGGACTCGAGGTGATTGAAGGGGTCGGAAACTTCGTCGTTGCGAAGTTTCCCGAGACAAAAGGCAGGACGGCAGCCGAGGCGCTGGCGTTCCTGAAGGAGCGCGGCGTCACGGTACGTGGGCTGGGCGGATACCAGATGCCCAACCATCTTCGCGTTTCGGTCGGAACGACGGAAGCGAATGATGTGGCGCTGAAGCTGCTCAGGGAATTCCTGGGCAAGTGATGACAGCGGTTTTCAACCAGATCGCCATCATTGGCGTCGGCCTCATCGGCGGCTCGATCGCACGCGCCGCGCTGGAGAGCGGTGCGGCGGCTCAAGTGGTGCTGTTCGATGGCGATGCGAATGCGCTCAAGCGCGCAGGCGAGATCGGCTTCGGCAAGCCTGCCGCCAGCATCGAGCAAGCCGTCAGCGGCGCCGACGCTGTCTTTCATTGCGTGCCGGTTGGCGCGATGGCGGCGACGGCGCGGGCGAGCATTGGCGCAATGAAGCCTGGCGCCATCCTCACCGATGTGGGGTCGGTGAAGGGCAATATCGCGCGTGACTGGCGATCGCTTGGGCGTGCGGATGTGCATGTCATTCCGGGCCACCCGGTTGCCGGTACGGAGAAGTCCGGGCCGGATGCGGGGTTTGCGTCCCTGTTCCAGGGGCGCTGGTGCATTCTCACCCCGGAACAGGGCGGATCGGCGGAGTATGTCGCGGCGACGGATCGCCTGGCGGCGTTCTGGACAAAGCTCGGTTCGAAGGTCGAGCGGATGGACGCCCAGCGCCACGATCTCGTGCTGGCCGTCACCAGCCATCTGCCTCACCTGATCGCCTACAACATGGTGGCCACGGCGTACGACATGGAGGCGGTGACGGAAGGCGAGGTGGTGAAATTCTCCGCCGCCGGTTTCCGCGACTTCACGCGGATTGCCGCTTCGGACCCGACGATGTGGCGCGATGTGTTCCTGAACAACAAGGAAGCGGTGCTCGAAGTGCTCGGGCGGTTCGACGATGACCTGACTGCGCTGCGCAAGGCGATCCGCAATGGCGACGGGCAGAAGCTGTTCGATGTGTTCACGCATGCGCGCGGAATCCGCCGCGAGATCATCGAGGCAGGCCAGGATACGGCCGCGGCGAACTTCGGGCGGGACAAGGCGGAGGAGTAGGGTGTCAGGTCGGCGCCGAAACTCTGGAGGCTACAAAGAAACGAGTTTGCCATTCTTCAAATGTAGCCATCACCTGATGACCCTTCGAGCTCTGCAAGTGAACGTTGCCAACAAAGAATCGAATTCGCACCATTGGTGACTCTACGTCGTACAAGCCGACTGACAGCGTAGCCTCCTTCAGTGTCACCTTCTCTATATCGTAGATAATGTTGTCTTTGAGCGTCGCGATGCTCGTCCCATCGAATACGCGAATGTTCTTCTTCCGATCGAACAGCACGAATTTGCCGGCAGTCAGATCGTGTGCCAAGACTTGGTCCAACAGGACAACCCAGTGGTCTGGAAAGATTGGCAACTGTCGCCAGCCATTCGGTTCAAGTTTATCGAACCAAACCGCTTTGCGCTGCGAATTACTCCGCAGCATACGTAAGGTCAGGTCTTCGGCGAACGGGGAGCTATCCCAGACGCCTCCAAGCTGTGTCTGCACCGCACTGACAAGTGTCTTGCGAAGTCGCTTTTCTGCTTCTCCCGCTTTTGCAATCAGCAAAACAAGCACAACTAGTGCGCCCAGTGATCCGCTCATTAAACCCAACCAAACGAGTGGCGCAGGAACTCCAACTCCATCGGAAAAACGCGAAACACTTTCGAGAACATCACCGAGCAACGTGGCGATGAAGCCAATGCCAAACAGCGCAAAAATGAGAAATCCCAGAACTCTAAAGATCACTTTTGCTCCCCCCTGTGCGCATCCTTCTGGTCAACTTTGAGCCTTTCGCCCCTCGGCCACCAGCCGCTCGGTTGCCGGATCGAGTGCGTCCTTCAGCGCCTGTGTGAACGCCTCGCGCTTCAGTCCGGGCGCGATCGGCGGCAGGACTTCGAAGACGATCCTGCCGGGTTTGCGCAGGAAGCCGGAGCCTTGCCAGCACAGGCCGGTGTTGAGGGCGACGGGGACGCAGGGGACTTTCAGTTCGTTGTAGAGCAGCACGATCCCCGGCTTGATATCGGCGGGTGTGTCCGGCAGCTGGCGCGTGCCTTCCGGGAAGATGATGATCTGCTGGCCGGAGGTGACGCTGAGTTTGGCGGCGGCAAGCATCAGGCGCATTGTCTTGGCGCCGCCTGCGCGGTCGATCGGGATGCCGATGCGCGAGGCGTAGATGCCGAACACCGGCGCCTTCAGCAATTCCTTCTTCAGGATGTAGGCCGGGTTCTCGACGAACATGAAAGGCGCCAGCGTGTCGTAGGTCGACTGGTGCTTCATCGCGATGAGGCCGGCGCCGCCTTTGGGAAGGTGCTCGCGGCCGCGCACTTCGGTGCTGATGCCGCAGAGCAGCCACAGGCCGAAAGCCTGAGTGTGTGAGAAGAACCTCACGACGTGCATTGCAAAGTCGCGCGAGAAGATCGCAATGGGCATGCCGACAAGGCCGATGATCGCCATGCTGAGGTAGAACCACACGGCGTAGAGAAGCGAGCGTATCAGGATCATTCTGTCTGGCCTTCCTCGGCCTGCCTGACCGGGTCGGCCAGCTTGAAGGGGGCAGCGGGCTTGCCCGCATCAAGCGTTGCGCCGCGCAGGCTGGCAAGGCGGTATTTGACCCACTCGTCGATCAGCAGCTTTGCAGTGGACGTGTCCTTGTACCAGTCGGCGGGAGGAACCTTGGTCGTCATCACGGCGTGCGGAATGAAATTGCCCTCTGGCATGGCGCGTTGAAGCTCGAGGAGCGCACGGTCCATGTGGTATTCCGAGGTCACGACGATGATGCGCTTGACCTTCGTGCGGCGCGACCAGTCGGCCACTTCCACGCCATTGCCTTCCGTCGTCGCCGCCGCCTTGCCCAGCGTGACGCAGCAATCGATCCGGGAGACATCGACGCCAGTGATGCGAGCGATATCGGCCGCCGTTGTGTCGACATTTACCCCGGAGATCAGCAGGGGTACGTCGAGCGAGTCGGCAAGCTGGATCGCGGTGATGATGCGCGCGTCGGCTCCGCCCGTGAGGGCGGTCACGGCCTCTGCGTTGAGCGGTGGATCGGGCGTTACGGCGCGGTCGGCGCGGGCGACAAAGCGCGAAAAGTCCCAGCCTGCGACCAGGAGCCCGGTCGCGACGAGGATGACCATGATGCGGATCAGTGTTTGCACGGGGTCAGCTCATAGCAGAGGGAGCGGCAGGGCACATACGTGTATCGCCTCAGACCATGTCCGAAAGGGAGCGTTTCACCGTCAGATTGGCGGCGAACATGGAGGCGGCGCCGGCGATGAGAGGCGACAGGCCCAGGATCAGGCCGTCTGCAAGCGACAGGGAGAGTTGCGGCAGGAGCCAGGCCTGTTCGTCTGTCTGGCGAACCGCGAACAGAATGAAGGCGGCTGTCGCGAAAGCCAGCAGGGCGCCGAGGGCGCCGGCCTGCACGCCGAGCATGAGAAAGCGGCGCTCGAAAAGGCCGGCGATGAAGTCATCCCTGGCGCCAGAAAGGTGGAGCAGTTCGACGATGTCGCGGCGGGCAAGCATCGTGGCGTGGGTTGCGAAGGCGATGACGGCGATGCCCGTCGCGCCGAGCAGGGCGACTGCGGAAAGCGCAACGAGGCCAATCGTGCCGGTGACGCGCCTGGCGTCTGCGGACCAGGTTTCATGATCATCGACGGTGGCGTTGATGTTCGCCTGCTTCAGCGCGGCTGCAACGGAGTCCCACGCGCCGGCTGCGCCCTCGGCTGCGATGAGGCGAGGCAGGTTGAGGCCGGCGGGAATGCCCGCACCGCCGAGCCACGGCTTCAGCAGCTCTTCGGATTCCTCGCGTGTCAGTGCCTGGGCCGATGCGATGCCTTCTGTATTCGCGATGATATCGACTGCGCGCTGCGTATCGGCTTCCGGGCCACGTACGCGGATGGTGATCTCGCCGGCGACCTCGCTGGTCCACGCGTCGGCGGCGGCATAGGCGGCGCGCGCGATGAGGCCGGATAAGGCAGCGAGAAAGCAGAGCGCGCAGACGACGAAGAACAGCGCCGCCTCGCGCGCATCTTCCCGCGGCAACAGGGGCGCGGCGCGGCTCATGGCTGGCCTTCGCGCTGGTCGAGCGGCACGCGGACGACCATGCCCTCGGCGAGCCGCAGCACATCGTTCTTCGCGCGCCGGACAAGGGCCATGTCATGGGTGGCGATCAGAACCGTGGTCCTGAGGCGGCGGTTGAGTTCGCGGAAGAGACGGTAGAGCCGCTCGCCCATTTCCTCGTCGACATTGCCTGTGGGTTCGTCCGCAATCAGCAGGTCGGGCTTGCCGACGACGGCGCGCGCAATGGCGACGCGTTGCTTCTCGCCGCCCGAGAGCGTGGCTGGGCGCGCCTCGAGCCGGTCGCCAAGGCCGACCCAGCCAAGGAGATCGATAACGTCCTGGCGGTAGGACGCCTCCGGCCGGCCCGTGATCCGCAGCGGCAGGGCGACATTGTCGTAGGCGGAGAGGTGGTCGAGCAGGCGGAATTCCTGGAACACGACACCAATCCGGCGGCGAAGCGGGGCCAGGTCGCGCCGGCGGAGGCGATTCGTCTCCACGCCAAAAAGCGAGACCCGCCCGGCCGTCGGTCGCAGCGCAAGATAAGCCAGGCGCAGCAGGGTGGATTTTCCCGACCCGGACGGCCCGGTCAGGAATGTCATCGATCCTGGGCGCAGGGACAGCGAAACATCAGCCAGAACGTCGGATTTGGGCCCATAGGACAGCCCGACCCGGTCCAGCCGGAGCACCGGTTCATCGGTTGAAAGGTCATTGTCCGGCATCATATTCCGCTGCGGCAGCCGGGGGACCCCGGCAATCAGATTCCAGCCCTAATTGCACTATATTAACCGTATCTGTGATTCCGATAGTGCGATGATCCTTGTTTGTCCGTCATGCGATACGCGGTACTTCGCCGACGACTCCTCCATCGGGAAGGAGGGTCGCCGCGTGCGTTGCGCGACCTGTGGCCATGCTTGGCATGCAAAGCTGCCGGAAGAGGGCGATGTCACGGTCGCGCCCGAGGACACCGGGCTGACGCGCGAGCAGGTCGAACGCCTGCGCCGGACCGCCCAGGAGAATTCCAGGGCCCGCGCTGGTCCGCATGCCGAATTCCGCGCCCGCGAGCATGCAAAACGCAAGAAGACCCGCAATCGCGTGGTCGCCATCGCATGGGCCACGTCCGGTGTTCTTTTCCTCGCCCTGCTTGGGCTGGCGGTTCTTTTCCGCAACGAGGTGGCGGAAGCTTTCCCGCGGTCGGCGTCGATCTACCGGCTGGTCGGGCTGGATGTGAACCGGTTCGGACTGACGCTGGAAAATGTCGAGGCCAAGCGCTCGTTTGACGGGACCACGCCGGTGCTGACCGTGACGGGGGCGGCGGTGAACCTTAGCGACGAGGCCCGGACGGCGCCGGAGCTGCGGGTGACGCTTAAGGACGAAGCGGGCAACGAAGTCCAGACCTGGACCGACAAGCTTGCCGTGCCGTCGCTGGGCCCGGGTGAGCGCTCCCAGTTCACGTCACGGTTCGAGGCCCCGCCGGTCGAGACCTACCGGCTGACGGTGACCTTTGCCTATCCGGAGGGCGAGGGCGCAGGAGCGCCGGGCGAAACACAGGTGCAGGCGAGTGAAGCCCCCGCGGCCCCGGAAAGCCATGGCGCGGCGTCTCCTGACGTGGCTCATGCCGATGGTGCGGTCGCCGGCGCCGGGGATCAGGCGCCGGCCGCTGCCGATCATGCACCGGAGGCTGGCGATCACTGATCCTTTCGTGCCCCCGAATGTCGATGTCCTGCTGACCACGGAAGAGGTGCAGGCGCGGGTGGCTGCGCTGGCCGACAGGCTTGCTCCGGCCGTGTCGCAGGGCAGCTGGACCGGCGTGGTCACCCTCATGGGCGCTGTGCCGTTTGCTGCCGACCTGCTGCGCGCCCTGTCGGCGCGGGGGGTGGACCTCGGCTTCGATGCGCTGTGGCTTGAAAGTTACCATGATGAGCGCGTGAGTTCGGGGCGCATCGTTGTGCGCGCCGACATTTCCCGGTCGGTCGAGGGGAAAGGCGTTCTCCT
>CAIMMO010000162.1 GCA_903842595.1 uncultured Alphaproteobacteria bacterium | reverse complement strand
TACTACGAGAACACGCAGGGCGGGCATTCGAACGACTCGGACCCCGTGATGAACGCCGAGCGCTGGGCGCGGCACTATGTGTATCTCGCGCGCTCGCTGGGGATGGGTGGGGGCGAGTAGGCGCAGCATGCGCTACAATGGTACCGCAAAAGCGAAAGACGCCGCCCCGGTTGAGGGCGGCGTCTCGTTTCTTTGAATCGACCCTGGCTCAGGCCTTGATCCTGGAGATCAGTGTCCAGTTCTGGGCGAGCACTGTTGCGCCATTCGCTGATTTGACCTCTGCCCATGTTGCGCGGGCAGCGTCCGCCTGGCCGCCGCGGTATTGCGCAATGCCAAGATGCAGCCGCGCAAAGGCCGCTTCATCCGGATTGGCGATGCCTTTGGTGAGGGCTGCCTGCAGAACCTCGATCGCCTTGGCGTAGTCGCCATAGCTGAGGTGAGCTTCACCGAGTTTGGCGATGTAGCTCGCATCGCTCTTTGTGAGCGCGTCGGCGGTCTCCTTGGCCAGGCCAGCCTTGTCGCCGGCGACAACGGACTTCGCCTTGGCAAGGTCGTCCTTGTCCTCCTGGTTCGACAGTTCGCCGCTGGCGACGGCAGGTTCGAGCAGCTGCAGTGCCTCGTTCGGAAGGCCGCGCGATGTCAGCGCCTCGCGGATGGCCTGTCTTTTTTCCTGCGCTGAAAGCTTGACGCCGGCGGCCATCAGCGTGCGGTAGAGATCGAGGTGAGTCGCGCGGCTGAACTTCGGCTCGTTCTGAGCGCGAACAATCAGAAGCTTCCAGTTCTGTTCGGTCGGATAGTCGACGATCGCCTGCTCCAGCGCGCCATAGTATTCGGCCGTGAGGTTCTGCTGCTGGTATGCGCGCATCAGCAGGCGGTGCCAGGATTCCGGCGGCTTGCCCGAAGCCTTCGCGGCGGCGATGGCCTTGTTGGCGTAGGTAGCCGCGGTGGCGTTGTCGTTCGCCTTCGAACTGTCATTGGCGATGGCGATAAACTGTTCTGCTGTGCCGCCATACTCGTCGATGTAAGCGCGGAAGGCGAGCAGGGATGCGGCTGTATCGCCAGCGTCCGCGTGGGCCCTGGCGATCGCGCCCTTGTACTGCTTCGTCTCGTCGGGCGTGAGCGTGCCGGAAGCCACGAGCACGTTGATCGAGGCGATCTGCTGCTTGCCGTCTTTTGTCTCAGCAGCCATGACGTACCGAAGGCGTTCGATCTGCGCCTTGTCAGTCGGGGTCTTGGCCTTGGCGGCTGCGGCGTCGAGTTTGGTCTTCGCGGTCGCCCAGTCCTTGGCGATGATTGCAGTGCGCCCTTCATTGAGCGGCTGGACGACGTCGCGGCTGACCGTGACTGCCGGCGGCGCGCCGCCATTCTGGGCAAAGGCGAGCGGGGCGGGCGCGGCAAGGGCCACCATGATGGCAGCGATCGCAGTGGCGCCGGGCAAGCGGAACGTCATTCCTGATATCTCCCTGAATTTTCGGTCCCCGAATACCTGCGAGATGGGGCCTCAGACAACGGACTCCACTGTAATTTGACCGTGTGACCGAGGTAAGGCGCAGTTTTTCGCAGGAATCCGGGGGCGCCTTTCGCACTTGACGGCAGAAATGTGGGTTTGGCCCTCGCCAATCGGCCCGCGCGACCTTTTTTCCGGCAACGGATCGGCGTATCAGCCCGGCGAACTTCACCGGCCCGCGAACCCAGCAGGAAAGGCCAGCCCCATGTCCGCCCCCGTTTCCGACGCCCTGAAAAGGATAAAGCCATCCGCCACCATCGCGGTGACCCAGAAGGCGCGGGAGTTGCAGCAGAAGGGCGAGAAGGTCATTGGCCTTGGGGCGGGCGAGCCCGATTTCGACACGCCCGACAACGTCAAGCAGGCCGCGATCAAGGCGATTCAGGACGGCAAGACGAAGTACACGGATGTCGACGGCATCCCTGAGCTCAAGCAGGCGATCTGCGCCAAGTTCAAGCGCGAGAACGGGCTGGACTACAAACCGAGCCAGGTGAACGTCTCGCCGGGCGGCAAGCCGGTGATCTTCAACGCCTTCATGGCGACGCTGAACCCGGGCGACGAGGTCGTGATCCCGACGCCCTACTGGGTGAGCTATCCGGAGATGGCGCTGATCTGCGGCGCCACGCCGGTGTTTGCGCATGCCTATGCGGCGGATGCCTACAAGCTGAAGCCCGAGGCGCTGGAAGCTGCGATCACGCCGAAGACCAGGTGGCTGATCCTGAACTCGCCGTCCAACCCTTCGGGCGCGGCCTATACGAAGGCTGAGCTGCGGGCGCTGGCGGATGTTCTTCTGGCGCATCCGCATGTGTGGGTTCTGACCGACGACATGTACGAGCACCTGGTGTTCGACGGGTTCGAGTTCTTCACCATCGCGCAGGTGGAGCCGCGTCTTTACGAGCGCACGCTGACCATGAACGGCGTGTCGAAGGCCTATTCAATGACAGGCTGGCGCATCGGTTATGCGGCAGGGCCCGAGAGCCTGATCAAGGGCATGGCCAAGGTGATGAGCCAGACGACGTCCAACCCGTGCTCGATCTCGCAGTGGGCGGCGGTCGAGGCGCTGGACGGGACGCAGGCCTACATCAAGCCGAACCAGGAGCTGTTCAAGGGACGGCGCGACCTCGTGGTGGGCATGCTGAACCAGACCGAGGAGCTGCATTGCCCGACGCCGGAGGGCGCATTTTACGTCTACCCCGACTGCTCGCGCGCCATCGGCAAGACGACGGCGGGCGGCAGGAAGCTGGCGAACGACGAGGATTTCGCGGCTGCGCTGCTGGAGGAGGAGAAGGTGGCGGTGGTGTTCGGATCTGCGTTCGGTCTGAGCCCGGCCTTCCGGATTTCCTACGCAACCTCGACCGACAAGCTGGAGGAGGCCTGCCGGCGGATCCAGCGGTTCTGCGGGAACCTCAAAAAATAGCAGCGAATAGGCGGGCTGCGACTGACGGCCGGTTTGACGAACCGCCCGGGTTGGTTGATCTCTCGCCGGGGAGGCGTGGCTGGAGGTTGAATCAACATGAACGGTGAACTCGCGATCGTGTTCCCGGCCGCCTCGATGTTTTTTGCAAGCATCGTTGCGACCGCCTTCTCGCTATGGATCGGGACGCGCGCTGCGCCGTGGTTTCTCAATGAACGTTGCGAACCTCCAACGGTGCGCAGCTATTTCCTTGATCCGGCAGCTGATCTGGAGATGACGCGCGTGCGGGTCGTCGCGGCGCTCCTTGCAGCTGCGATCCTGATGACGATGCTGTTGGGCGTGGCGCTGGCGGTAAAGGTCGGCGGGTTCGCGCTGGTCTGATCAAATCCGTGGCGCGGATAAAGACGGACCGGCGCGTGTGACCGCGCCGGCCCGTTTGATTTTCTACTTCAGCGTCGGCGAATCCAGGTTCAGTTTCGATACAGCAAGTCGCTCCATGCCGGCGCGCTTGTCCTTCACCTTGTCCCAGAACTGCGCCGCGTCGCCGACGATGACGACGGTGGCGTTGGCGGGATCGAAGTGTGTCCTGGCGGCGGCAGCGGCCTGTTCGGCGGTGACGGCGTTGATCTCGTCCGAATAGGTCTGGAGCTTGTCGAGCGGCAGACCGAACTGGGCGAGCGAGGAATACTGCCCCGCGAGGCCGGCCGTTGTTTCAACCGAGCGGCCAAAGCCGCCGATGATCACGGCCTTGCGGGCGCCGAGTTCCTTCTCCGGGATCGGTTCGGCGCCGAGACGGGCAAACTCCGACAGCATCAGGTCGACGACTTCAGGCACAGCGTCATTGCGCGTCTGAGCGGCGGCGATGATCGGGGCGGTTTGCTTGCGCGCCGACAGGGACGAGTTGGCGCCGTATGAAAGGCCGCGCTTGATGCGGATCTCTGCGTTGAGGCGCGCCGAGTAGCCGCCGCCGAGCACGTTGTTGGCCACGGCGGTTGCGTAATAGTCGTCCGCGAGGCGCGAGGGACCGGGGCGGCCCAGGAAGACAGCGGCCTGGCCAATCTGCGGCATGTCGAGAGCGATTGCGCGGGGCGTAACTGCTGTTCCGGCAGCGGGCGCCGCCGGCGTCGGTGTCGAGGGCTTCGCCCAGGCGCCGAGCGCTTCTTCCGCCATCGCGAAGCCGGCTTCGGGCGTCACGTCGCCTGCGATGACCAGCACCGCATTGTCGGGACGCCAGCTGGCGGCGTGGAAGGCCGCGAGTTCGGCTTGGGTCAGGTTGGTGAGCGATTTCGCGGTCGGGGTTCCACCATAGGGTCCGGCGCCGAACAGGGCGCGGTTGAGGGCGAGGCCGCCGACGGCGCGCGGCTGGGTCAGCTGCACCTTGATGTTGTCGAGCGTCTCCTGACGGGCGCGATCAAGCTCTTCCTGCGCGAAGGCGGGGTTCTGCACGACGTCTGCCATTATGGCGAAGGCCTGGCTGGCCTTGTCGGAGCGGGTGGAGATCGAGACATCGGTGGCGTCAGGGCCGGCGCCTGCGCCGATCGCAGCGCCGAGGCTTTCGATCTCGCTGGCGATCTGGGTCGCCGTGCGGTTCTTGGTGCCGCGCGTGGTGAGATCGGCAGTCATGGCGGCGAGGCCGGACTTGCCGGCCGGGTCATAGGCGCTGCCGGCCGAGATGCGCAGGCTGGCGCTGAGCAGCGGCAGGCCGGGCTTCGGCGCCACGATGACGCGCAGGCCGTTGGCGAGCGTCTTCTCGGTGGCCGGCGGCACCTTCGCCGCGACCGGCGGGCCAGCTTCAGGCGGAAGCTTGCGATCGGCTTCCGCGGCCAGCGTGTAGACGGGGATGTCGCTGGCGGCGATGTCGATCTTCGAGGTCTGGATGGTGGGTGCGTCGGCGAACGCATCTTCGGTTGCGCCGTTCTGCATTTCCTCGGGGAGATACTTGATGGTGACGGATTTCGTCTCGTCCATGATCGCCTTTGCGACGCGCTGGATGTCCTCAGCGGTGACGCTCTGCAGCCTGGCGAGCATTTCGTCGGATGCCTTGGCGTTGCGGTAGAGGATCACGCTGCGGGCGAGGTCGTCAGCGCGGCCGTCGGAGCTTTCGCGCCCCTGCAGGGCGGCAGTGATCAGCTCGTTGCGCGCCTCGTCGAGTTCGGCCGCGGTGACCGGTGTGTCGCGCATGCGCGCAATCTCTGCCTTGAGGGCGCTGATGCCTTCATCGACCGTCTTGCCGTCCGACATGATCACATAGAGCGCATAGATGCCCGGGTGTGCGGTGATGTCGAAGTTGGAGCCGACGTCGGCAACAACCTGTTGCTGGTACACCAGGGACTGGTAGAGCCGCGACGACTCCCCGCGCAGCAGGATGGCGTCCATGAGTGTGAGGGCCGCGTTGTCCGGATTGGCCGCGTCCGGCGAGGGCCAGGAGATGACGGCGGCGGGCAGGGGGACGTTCGGCTCGTAGACCGTATATGTCTTCGCTTCCGTGCGCGCAGGTTCGACAGCGGTCACGCGCGGGATCTCGCGTTTGGGTGTGGTGAGGCCCGTGAAGTAGGTCTTCACATAGGTGTCGAGCTGGGCCTCGTCGAAGTTTCCCGAGACGACAAGGATGGCGTTGTCGGGCCGGTAGTAGGCGGCGTGAAAAGCGCGGACATCTTCCACGGTGGCGGCGTCGAGATTTTCCAGCGAGCCGATGCCGGGACGGCCATAGGGGTGCACGCTGAAGGCCGACTGGTAGAGATACATGCCCAGCAGCTTGCCGTAAGGGTTGGAGAGGTAGGACTGGCGCAGCTCCTCCTTCACCACATCGCGCTCCGACTTGAAGTTGGCTTCATCGATGACAAGCGAGCCCATGCGCTCGGCCTCGCCCCAGAGCACACGCTCGAGGTGATTGGCGGGGACGGTTTCGAAGTAGTTCGTGAAGTCGTTCCAGGTGGACGCGTTGTTGAAGCCGCCGGCGTCTTCGGTCAGGCGATCGAAGCCTTCGGGCGGAAGATTGGTGGTGGATTTGAACATCAGGTGTTCGAACAGGTGGGCGAAGCCTGAGCGGCCCTCGGGGTCGTCCTTGGAGCCGACATCGTACCAGACGGCGACCGAGACGCTGGCTGTGTTCTTGTCCGGCATCGCATAGACGCGCAGGCCATTTTCCAGCTTCTTGCAGGTGAACTGGAGCGGCGCGATTGATAGCGCGCCCCCGGTTTGTGCGGCGGCTGGCATGTCTGTCGCCCCGCATGCGGCGAAGCCGTCCGCGGCCTTTGTCTCGCACGCGCCGAGCACAAGCCCGGCGGCGACTGTGGCGATGACGGTGGAAACCGAGCGGCGGACGTTCATCATGAGGATGGCCTGAGCAGGTGAAGGACGTCACCTGATAGCAATCCGCACTGGCGGGGGCGAGCGTTTTTTATCGATTTTCGAGATCGGCCCGTGTCAGCCCGTGCAAGCACCAGCATGTCCGGGCGAGGCTCTAGAAAATCGAGTATGCGCCGTCGATCACGAATGAGTCGCCAGAGTGATAGGACGATGCGTCCGACGTCAGGTAGACGGCGACGCCGCCGAAATCCTTCGGCTCGCCCCAGCGGCGCATGGGAACGCGCGGGATGACTTTCTCGGCGAAGGCGGGATTGTCCTGCGCGCCCTGTGTCATGTCGGTGGCGATCCAGCCCGGCAGGATGGAGTTGGCGCGGACGCCGTAACGCGCGTGTTCGACGGCGATGGACTTGATCATCGAGACCACGGCGCCCTTGGTAGCGGCGTAGGCTTCGTTGCGGGCGGCGCCTTCGATCGCGGCCAGCGAGGCGAGGCCGACCAGCGAGCCGCCGGGATCGCCCGCCTTGGCGCGTTCAACCATATGCTTGGCTGCTTCGCGCAGGGTGAAGAACACGCCGTCAAGGTTCACCGACAGGACCCTGCGATAGACCTCGGTCGGGAATTCGGCGAATGACTTGCCCCCGCCGCCGATGCCTGCGTTGGCAAATACCGAATCGATGCGGCCAAAGTGTTTGGCGACATCCGTCATCGCGGTCGCGACCTGCTTTTCGTCGGCGACGTTGACGGTCCATGCCTTCGTCCCGCCGCCGAGCTTCTTGACCGCCTCGGCATTGTTGGCCTCGTTCGAGCCCCAGATCGCGACGGATGCGCCGGCCTGCGACAGCGCTTCGGCAAATCCGAAGCCGATCCCCCGATTTCCCCCGGTGACGAGCGCAACTTTCCCGGTAAGGTCGAAGGGGGCGTAGGGCATGCGGTTTCTCCTGGCGTTCTTGCCAGTGTTGGACGCCGCTGGCGCGCTTGCGTCAAGACGTGGCCATGGAAGCGCCACAGCGTCTTGCGAAATTGTGGGCGGGGTTGAAGTGCGGCGAACGACAGGGGCGGTTTCCATGCGCGTTGCAGGTCTGATTCTGGGACTGGCCATTCTGGCGGCCGGCGCGACGATGCCTGCACAGGCTCAGACGCTGCAGCCCGAGCGCTTGCCCGGCATGTGCATCTCGATGTCGGGACAGGCAGGTGAGTCGATCAGTGTGCCGTGCGATGGATCAGCACGGCAGAAGTTCGTGCCGCCGGGACCGGCAGGTGGTCCGATCAGGTATGGCGACGCCTGCCTCGAGCCAAAGGGGCAGGGATATTATCCGCCGCTGTTCGCCGTGGCGTGTACGGGCGCGCCAGAGCAGCAGTGGATGATGACCGGTGATCGCGAGCTTCGGTCCGGCGCCGGGCGCTGCATCTCGCTGCTGGGTGTGGTTAGCCGGACGGGCGGGATGGTGTTTGCCGGCGAGTGTCCGAAGACCGGCCTGGGTCATGCGTGGGTCGTGCGGAATGTCGACTTCACCAACGTGGTCGAGGGATCGTTTGAATCGAAGGCCCGGCCGGGCATGTGCATCGGATACGAATACAGCCTCCGTCTTCTGCCCTGCACCGATGCCTATGGTCAGCTGATGAGTTTCGACCGCAAGGCGCTGGGGCAGCTTCGCATGATGAGCAGCTGCATCTCCGGAGGATATGCGTTCGGCGGCGTCGGTCTTGGCGATTGCTACGACCTGCCGGACCAGAAGTGGATGATGCTCGATGGTGACCGGCTGGCGAACCAGCGGGTGCAGTGCATCGAAGTGCGCGACGAGACTGGCCGCGACGTCTTGCGCACGGCGCAGTGCGGGCAGGCTCTGGAGCAGCAGTGGATGTTTCGGCCTGCGCGGCAACAATAGGTCAGCCTGAAGGTTGTTACCGGGCGCCGGACCTGCGAAAAGTGAGCCGCTACCCGAAGACATTCAGGATGCCTGTCATGGCTGACGATCAGGGCGATCGGATTTCCACGTTCATCGCGCGCCTCACGGACGCGTTGGGGCCGAAGGGGGTGTCGACGGACGCGCACGAGATCGATCCGCATATCAGCGACTGGCGCGGACGCTGGAAGGGATCGACGCCTGTGCTGGTGAAGCCTGCGTCGACCGAGGAGGTTTCCGCGGCAATGACGCTGTGTGCAGAGTACGGGCTCGCGGTGAATCCGCAGGGCGGCAATTCAGGCATGGTCAACGGGTCGGTCCCCCAGGGGGAGGTTCTGATCTCGCTGAAGCGCATGAACAAGGTGCGCGAGGTGGATGTGCTGAACGATGCGATGACGCTGGAGGCGGGCGTCATCCTCACGCGGGCGCAGGAGGTGGCCGAACAGCATGACCGGCTGTTCCCGCTGTCACTGGGGGCCCAGGGCGTGGCGATGATCGGGGGCCTTATCTCGACCAATGCGGGCGGGGTGCAGGTGCTGCGCTATGGCATGATGCGCGATCTGGTGCTGGGAATCGAGGCGGTTCTGCCTGACGGGCGCGTGTGGAATGGTCTGCGGGGGCTGCGCAAGGACAATACGGGCTACGATCTGAAACATCTCTTCATCGGCGCGGAGGGCACGCTGGGCATCGTGACTGCCGCGACGCTGAAACTGTTCCCGCGGCCGGCCGTGAAGGAGACGGCGTGGGTGACGGTGGCGTCGCCAGCGAAGGCGGTGGAGCTGTTGCAGCTGGCCAAGGCGGCGAGCGGCGGGGCGGTGACGGGCTTCGAGATCGTGCCGCAGCTGGGGCTGCAACTGGTGCTCAGGCACATTCCGGACACGCGCGATCCGCTACCGTCAGGCTTGCCGTGGCGCGTGCTGGTCGAGCTGTCGCTGCCACGCGAGGACGGCGCGCGCGACATGATGGAGAGCCTGCTTGCCGATGCGATCGGACAAGAGATCGTGGCTGATGCTGTGATCTGCGAGTCAGAAGCGCAGAAGGCGATGGTGTGGAAGATCCGCGAGAACATCGCGGTCGCCGAGCGGGCGCATGGCAAGGCGCTGAAGCATGATGTGTCGGTGCCGGTGTCGCGGGTGGCGGAGTTCATGGAGCGGGGGGCGGCCCTGGCGCACACGATGTCGCCTGGAGCGGATGTGATCGCGTTCGGCCATGTTGGCGACGGCAACATCCATTTCAACATCACCCCGCCGCCGGGCGCGGATCAGGAGCGCTTTGTCGAGCAGGACGGGCTGCCGCTGTCAAAGGCGGTGCATGATCTGATCGCGAGCCTCAATGGCTCGATCTCGGCCGAGCATGGCATCGGGCGGTTGAAGCGCGACGAGTTGGCGTGGCGCAAGTCTGCTGTCGAGATGGACATGATGCGCGCGGTGAAGCGGGCGCTGGATCCGGACGGGCGGATGAATCCGGGGCGAGTGCTTTAGGCCGTCGGCGCCTCAGGCGCCGGTTCTGCCGCCTTCTGGCCCTTCGGTGCGCCTAGCCCGTAATAGGCTGTTGCTGCATCGACAGGCTTTGCAACGGGTGTTTCAGCAACCACGGCGGGTGCAACCGCGGGCGCAGAAGCGGATGCTGCGACTGGCGGCGGCTCGGCAGGCTTCATGATATTGGCGCCGTAGCGGGCGCGTTCAACCACGCGCTCAGACAGGCCGAGTTCCTGCGCGGTGAAGGCGACGAGGCCGCCAGACTTGCAGAGCATCTGGACGATGTTCTGCCGCGTCTGCAGCTCGAGCATGCGCATCAGGGTTTCGACAGTCGCGGGGTTCGCTTTCTCGAGCATGTCGACGAGATCGTCGAGGTGCTCGTTGTCGTAGGCCATCGGGCCGTTGGCGAGGTCCTTGTTGATCGGCTTCTGCGGACGCTCGAACGAGAACATCGCTTCATAGACCTTGATGCCGAGCGGCATCCCGGAAGGGCGGGTTTCGTCGGCGGGGAATTCAATGTCCTGCAGTTCGCGAAGGACGCGCTGCTCGATCTCGCGCTGGTGCTTGAAGACGTCCTGGTCTTCGTATTCGGAGACGGCGTTATCGAACAGGTTCTCGATGCGGGCCGCAAATGTCGTCCCGAAAGACTCCATCTGCGTCGGAATCTGGATGCGGTCGATGTCGAGCTGGAAGGCGACTTTCGGCTTGATGACGAGCTGGCGCTTGTCGGTTGTGGTGGAGTGGAACGGTCGGGGCGCGCAGGTGTGGACGCGCAGGCTGATCTCGCCGGTGCGGTTGGCGACCAGGGATTTCTCGAAATAGGCGCCGGTCGCATCCGTCGTCATGATGTTGATCGCCGGGGCGTTCTTTTCGCGCAGGACTTTGATGCGGGGGTCCCAGATCGTCATCGGCGCGCGCAGGGCGCCGTAGAAATCGCCGCCCTTGGTGGTGATGAAGGTGGCATGGGCGCCGGCGTCGTAGGTGCGGGCGGCGCGGTAGACGACGAAGATCAGCAGCAGTCCGACAAGAACGGCTCCGACGATTGCGGCGATCTCAAGCATCGACAAGTCCCCACGCGACACGCCATCCCGACTGGCGGCTCCAGACTAGCCTTCCCGCCGGACCCTCACAATTGCCATTCACCAGTATTTCCCGACTGTTGCTCCGCGAATTCTAGCGGAAGCAGAATGACTTCTGCGCAATACCCGCAACAGGACCCGGTTCGACTGCCCGGATATTGGGCCGGGACGCCGCGTTAACCACCGCGGACGAGGTAGATCGGGTTACCGAGCAGCAGGAGCTTGCCGGCGGCGTCCCGGATGTTGACGCGGAACCAGCCGCTGGAGGCGTCGTCCTGCAGGCTGATTGCGAAGGCGTCGCCCTGAGCGAGGCCAGGCGTGACGAGCAGGTTGTGCGAAATCGGCTGGGCGCGCGCGTCCGGCGGAAAGTTGCCGAGGTCGATGCGGACGGCGGCGCGCTCGCCTGGGGCCAGCTTCAACTCGCCGCCCATTCCGGCCTCCGCGCTGGCGGCGCGCGCGGTCATGTCGAAGGTGGCGCCTTTTGGTGCGCCCGCGTCGATGAATACACGGCCGGATCTTACGCCAGCGACAATGGCCTGTGTCGACAGTTCGCTGGCGTAGACAATGGTCGCTGGCGTTCCGACGGGCGATTGCTTCGCGCCTGTCGTGTCGGTGGCGTCATGATTGTCGCTGCCCGCGATAGCGGTGATGCGGTGGCCTTGCCTGAGGCGTGCTTCCCAGAAGGCGATGCCGTTGAACGCGCCTTCGGGGCCGGAGGTGCGCATGCTGCCTCCGTTGATCACTTCGATCGCGGCGACGCGTGACCAGTCCGTGTCCCTCACCGTCCAGCCGCAGCCCATGCAGGCTTCACCTGATGGAAGTGACGGGTGGTTGACGGAGATGAAGGCGTTTGCGGCGTCGACCTGGTCGAAGAGCCTGGCGAGCGTCGGCAGTCGCGGCGAGCCGAGCTGGAAGTCGAGGAAGCCGGTATTGCCGACAACGTTTGCGTGGCCGTTGAAGGTGGTGATCTCGGTGCCAGGGATCAGGAGGGGCACTGGAAAAAGCGGCTCCAGGCTCCTGATGTCGGCGAGTTGGGTGATGGTGTTGTGGTCGGTCACCGCGACGAAGTCGAGGCCGGCATCACGCGCGGCGATCAATGTCGAAAGCGTGGGGCACGGGCCGCGCTCGCCTTCGGGTCCGCAAGATCCATCGGAATGCGCTGTGTGGGTGTGGAAGTCGCCGCGCCGCCACTTGCTCACGTCGGAGGGGGCGGTGGCGGCGGTCTGACGGACCCTCAGGCCAGCGGCGGGGCGATCCGGAGCATTGCTGAACCTGACCGTCGCTGTGTAGCTCGCGGTCTCTCCCTCGCGGATATTCGGAATGCCAAGGACCAGTTTCCACTCGCCGGGCTGGGGTGCGCCGGGGCGATAGGAGGGGGTCGCTGTTTGGGCGCCGATCTCGATGTGGCTCTTGTTCCCACCGCTCCAGCCGCGCTGGCCCAGGGGATCGCGAACGCCGATGTCGATGACGGTGCGGTTTTCCTTGCCGGTGTAGGCGAAGTCGATGCTGATGTTTTTCGTTCCGGGCGGAACGGTGAAGGGAATCTCGCGATAGGTCTGGTGATCGGCGCGGGTGATCTCGCCTGTGAGCACCAGCGGCGGCGCGTCGGGCGCCGGCGTCGGCTGCTGCACGCAGGCGGCGAGCGTGAGAGCAAGAGCGGCGATAAGGCGGAACAGAGGTCTTCGCATGCGGGCGAGGTTAAGGCGGGTTTGTGACGGGCGGTAGTGGCCCCAGCTTGCTTCGCGCCGCGCAGACAAAAACGCCGCCCCTCCCTGGGGCGGCGTTCCGCTCATTCATGCTCGATACTTACCAGCCGCAGGTCTGGCCCTTGTTCTGTTCCTTCATCCACGCCTGCAGCGGGGCGAAGTAGGAGACGAGGGCGGAGCCGTCGATCTCGCGCGTGCCGGTGAAGGCTTCGAGCGCGTCGGGCCAGGGTTTGCTGGCGCCCATTTCGAGCATCTTCGTGAACTTCGCGCCGACAGCCTTGTTGCCGTAGATCGAGCAGCGATGCAGCGGGCCGGTCCAGCCGGCCTGTTCGCATGCGGCTTTGTGGAACTGGAACTGCAGGATGAAGGACAGGAAGTAGCGCAGGTAAGGCGTGTTGCCCGGGATGTGGAATTTGGCGCCGGGATCGAACGCATCTGCGGCCCGCGAGACCGGAGGCGTGATGCCCTGGTACTGGCGGCCGAGATCGACCCAGGCCTGGTTGTATTGCGCAGGCGTGGTCTCGCCGCGGAAGACCTGCCAGCGCCATTTGTCGACCTTCACCGCGAACGGGAGGAAAGCGACCTTTTCGAGCGCCCGGTCCATCAGGAGGCCGATGTCGGCGGAGGCGGCCGGAACCTTGTCGATGAGGCCGAGCTGCTTGAGGTATTCCGGCGTGATCGAGAGGGCGACGAAGTCGCCGATGGCTTCGTGGAAGCCGTCATTCGCGCCGTTCTTGAACAGGAAGTCCCGATCCTTGTAGGCGCGCTGGTAGAAGTTGTGGCCGAGCTCGTGGTGGACAGTGGAGAAGTCCTCCGCGTTGATCTGGGTGCACATCTTGATGCGCAGGTCTTCCGTGTTGTCGACGTTCCATGCCGAGGCGTGGCAGACGACCTCGCGGTCGCGCGGGCGGGTGATCTGCGAGCGCTGCCAGAATGTCTCGGGCAGGGGTGCAAGGCCGAGCGAGGTGAAGAAGGCTTCGCCCGTCTTCACCATCCTGATCTCGTCATAGCCCTTCTGCTTGAGCACTGCAGTGAGATCGTAGCCGGGGTCGGAGGCAGGCGGGGCGGCGATGTCGTCGATATTGTCCCACTGCTGGGCCCACATGTTGCCGAGGAGGTCGGCGCGGATGGGTCCGGTCTTCGGCTGGACGGCGTCGCCGTATCTGGCGTTGAGCTTGCCGCGGGCGTAGCAGTGCAGGTCGTCGTACAGCGGCTTCACCTGGGTCCACAGGCGTTCGACCGTCTTCTCCATGTCTGCGGAGGGCATGTCGTAGTTCGCCAGCCACATGTCGGCGACGTCCTTGAAGCCGAGCTCGCGCGCGCCTTCATTGCCGATCTCGACCATGCGCTGGTAGTCGGGCTTCATCACCGGCGAGATAGCGTGCCAGCCTTCCCATGCAGCGGCGAGGATTTTCGGGTCGCGGGATTCAGCAAGCAGGAGCGAGGCCTCTTCGAGCGTCAGCGGCGCCTTGGGATCGCGCGGTTCTTCCTTGCTACGCGAGGCGTTGAGGACCTTGAGGACAGCAGCGACATCGAACTTTGCCGGGTCGAGCGGGATCTTGCCCTTGCCATAGGTGGACTGCAGATCGGTGGTGATGGTTGCGAGTTCGTCGGCGACCTGTTTCTGCTGGTCGGGCGTGCCCTTGGATGGGGCTGGCATCACGATGCCGGCGCGCAGGATGTCCATCTTGCGCTTCTGCTCGGGCGTCATCGCGGCGGCTTCGAACTGCTTGGTGGCGTTGGCGAGGCGCACGGAGAGCAGCGTGCCTTCCGAGCCGGCGCGCGCGTTGAGCCAGTCGGTGTCGTCGGTGATGTGGGTTGAGTTCACCCAGGCGACGCGGGCGGCGTAGTTGGAGAAATCCGAGAGTTCTTTTTCGGCGGCCGCGAGGAATTCGGCGGGGGTCTGCTTGGGCGTGGCGGCTGCCGCAGTGGTCGCGGGTGTTGTCGCTGGGTCCGCGGCGGGGGGCGAGATGGCGGTGCAGCTGGAAAGGATCAGCGCGCCGATCGCGGCGGTGCAAAGCAGAAGCTGTCTCATTTCATCGGTCCTGTTGGAAACCTTGACCCGCAAAGGGCAACGGCGCGGACACTAGTGCCGCGCGTCGTGCGGTCAACAGGCGTGGATCACCCCTGGCTCAGGCGCGGCGCGGGCCCGGATAGCGCGTGTTTGGCCCCAGCGTGGGCGCGGTTTTCGCGAGTTCCGCGAAGCTCTGGTCTGCGGCGTCGAGTGCGAACGCGATGTTGGCGTCTGTCATCGCTGCGGAGATGAACATGTTGTGCCAGGGGTGCATGTAAACGCCGTTACGGACCATGCTGGCGGACCAGGCATAGCCGAGCCGCATGTCGGGGTCTTTGTCGAACAGGATGAGCGGCATCTGGGCGGGGCCGGTCTGGCGCAGGGTGAAGCCATGTGCGTTGGCCCGGGCGTCGAGGCCGCTGCGAAAGCTTTCGCCAAGTGCGGTGATACGTTCGAGATAGTCGGACTCGCGGATCAGCTTGAGCGTGGCGAGGCTGGCGGCCATTGCGGCGGCGGCGAACCAGTAGGAGCCGGTGGTGTAGATCTTCTCGGCGGCGCCGCGCGCCTTTTCCGAACCCAAGAGGGCCGAGATGGGATGGCCGTTGGCGATGGCCTTGCCCCAGCAGGACAGATCGGGTTCGACGCCGAGCAACGACCAGCTGCAGTCGCGCGCGATGCGGAAGCCGGCGCGGACGTCATCGACGATAAGCAGCGCGCCTGTCTCGTCGGCGAGTTCGCGGGCGCGCCTTGCATAGTCGGCCGAGGGCGAGGCCTGATCGATGAAGACGTCATGGCGGTAGGGAGAGGCGAAGATGGCGGCGAGGTCACGGCCTGCGGCCTTCACCGCGGCTTCGAGGCTGGCGACGTCGTTATAGGTGCAGATGTGCTGGCCGGCCTGGTCGCTCGGGGCGATGCCGCGAGGGCGCGGATTGCTCCATGGCGAAGAGCCATGATAGGCGCCCGCCGCGCGCACGATGGCGTTGCGGCCGGTGTGCGAGCGGGCGACCATGAGCGCCATCGTCGTGGCGTCAGAACCGTTCTTGCAGAAGATTGCCCATTCGGCGTGGCCGACCATCGCCACCATCGCCTCGGCAAGATCGACAATGAGCGGAGAGGGTCCCGTCATCGCATCGCCGATGACCATCTGTTCAGCGTAGGCGCGGTCGATGTCGTGGTTGGCATAGCCGAACAGCTGCGGACCATAGGCGCACATCAGGTCGAGCAGCAGGTTGCCGTCCGTGTCCCACAGCCATGGGCCCTCGGCCCGGGTGAAGAACTGGGGATAGCCCTCAGGCAAGCCGCCGACAGCCTGGTGGCCGTACATGCCCCCCGGAATCACGCGGGCCGCGCGCGTGCGCAGCGCAAGGTCAATCGGCTGACTCATTCCCCGGAACCCTCGACTCCCGCAGCGTTCAGATACAGCGTGCAGGTCGCGCGTCCAGCGCACTCACGCCTACGAAGATGTACTCAAACCGATTCACGTTGGCAGGCGAGCCCAATGAGCAATCTGCTGCATGATCTTTTGGTTGACGCGTTTCCGGCGGACAAGGCGAAGCCGTGCTTTGTGATGAAGGATGGAGGAGATGTGACCTATGCCGATCTCCTGCGAGGCATTTCGTCAGTCTCAGGTCAGCTTCTCGCCGAGGGGGTGACCCCAGGCGATCGCGTTGCGCTGCAGGCGGAGAAGAGCGTCGAAGGCGTAATGCTGTATCTTGCCGCGTTGCGGATCGGCGCCGTCTTCCTGCCGCTCAATTCTGCATACACCCCCAGCGAGGTTGCATACTTTCTGGCTGACGCAGAACCGCGCGTCTTCGTCACCGACCCGAAGGCGTATGTCGCCAGGAGCCGGGGGGCTGCGCCAGTGACGGTCGCCGTGCCACGCGGCCCGAACGATCTGGCGTCGATCATCTACACGAGCGGAACGACGGGCCGCTCGAAGGGGGCAATGCTGAGCCACGGAAATCTCGCGTCCAACGCTGTGGCGTTGCACAAGGCGTGGGGGTTTACGCCGGACGATGTGCTCTTGCATGCGCTGCCTGTGTTTCATGTGCATGGGCTGTTCGTGGCGTTGCACTGTGCGTTTCTTTCCGGCTGCACGATGATGTGGCTGCCGAAATTCGCCGATGCCGAAGTGCTGTCCGCCCTGAAGCGTTCGACCGTGATGATGGGTGTGCCGACCTTCTACACGCGCCTGCTGGCCAATGAGGGGTTCACGCGTGAGGCGGCGCACAATGTGAGGCTGTTCATCTCGGGCTCTGCGCCGTTGCTGCCCACGACGTTCGAGGCGTTCGAGCAGCGAACAGGACAGCGCATTCTCGAGCGCTACGGGATGAGCGAGGCGGTCATCATCACAAGCAACCCGCTTGAGGGTGAACGCATCGCAGGATCGGTGGGTTATCCTCTGCCCGGCGTGGAATTGCGCATCGGGGGCGGGGAGGAGACCGGCGTCATCGAGATCAAGGGGCCGAGCGTGTTCTCCGCCTATTGGCGCATGCCGGAGAAGACCAGAGAGGAGTTCACGCCCGACGGCTTCTTCATCACCGGCGATGTGGGGCGGCAGGATGCGGACGGCCGCGTGTGGATTTCGGGGCGTGCGAAGGACCTGATCATCTCGGGCGGATACAACGTCTATCCCAAGGAGATCGAGCTGGCGCTCGATGAGATGGCTGGCGTGGTCGAGAGCGCAGTGATCGGCTTGCCGCATCGGGATTTCGGTGAAGCGGTTGCGGCGGTTGTGATCGGGGAAGGGGATGAGGCGGCGATGATTGCCGCCTGCCGCGAGAAGCTGGCGGCGTTCAAGACACCCAAGCGCATCGTTTTCGTGGAGGACTTGCCGCGGAATGCGATGGGCAAGGTGCAGAAGAATGTGTTGCGGGAGCGGTATGCCGGATTGTTCGACGACCGCTGAGGCTTCAGCGCCCTACGGCAGAGGCCCGGTTGAGGGCGAGTTGGGCGGCTCGCTCTTCTCCGCCGTCGAACGGATGCGTACCGAGCGTATGTCCATCACGCGGTGCTTGTCCGGCGTCACCGGGCGGATGCCGAGATAGTCATAGCCTTCCTCGCGGCCGCGCCGCGGCGTGTGGAAGGTCAGGGTGTAGGGCTGGAATTCGCGGGTCAGGTCGAACTGGCGCCAGCCGCTCTGGCCATCGAGCTTGGCGAAATAGTTCGCCTCGAACTGGCTTGCGGCAAAGTCGCCCACCGAGCGGGCTTCGATCACCACCTCGATCGGCCGCGATTCGAGCGCGTATTCGAGATCTTCGGCCAGGGTAAGGTGCGTGCCGAGGCGGGGGTCTGCATAGTCGGCGACGGCCCGGTCGATGCGCAGGAGGGGCTCGTCGCCCTCCGGACGCATCAGGTCGAGCGTGGCCCCGCGGGTCTCGCCGACGATGAAGCGGTTCAGCTCGGCGCCGGCAATCGTGACGTCCAGGGCATTGCGTCCGCCGCCGCTCACCGGCCCGCTGGGCAGGCGCTCGGCAAACGGCTCGAGGGCCACGTAGACGAAGGCGGCGGCCAGAGCGGCTGAAACGGGGAAAAAAAGCAAGTCGCGCATGTCCCTGCTTACGCTGTCGCTTAAGCGCCCGTAAATCCTCCCGAAGCAGGGTCGCGCCGACGCACGCTTCCGCAATCGACCTTCGAGCCCCCAAATGTCTCCGGCCGTCTATCCAGATCCAAACCGGCTGCGGGCGGCCAATATCAACCCGGCGACCGGCCTCGCGACGGACTATCTGAACCATTACAACGAAGTAGCTATGCTGATCGCCACGCTGGCGGACATGCCGGAGATGAGCGATGTAATTCGCGACTGGCGGCCGGTCGGCTATCCGACTCATTTCCGGCGCTCCGGCTTTGGCGAGAAGGGGCTTGCGATCGCGGCCTGGGTGCTTGCCGGGCGCGAGGTGAAACGACAGTTCCGCGTCGCCTGTGAGGATGTGGAGTCGTCCATCAGCGCGGTCCAGCACAGGCTTTCCTTGGCCCCGGACCGCGCAGCCGAGATCGCAGCCGAAGCCGGCTCGATCTTCGAGGGCATCGCGCGGGTCGGTGGCGTCATCAATGGCGGCAAGGCTGCGCCTCTGCTCCAGCAATCGGCAGCGCAGGACCTGGTCGACTCGCTCTTCGACTGAAACCACATTGAAGCCTCCAACAAGAGGATCGCGCGATCGTGGAACTCCCGAAGGTTGCGGTCTCGACCGCCCGCGAGGACAAGCCATCGGGCGGGTGCTATGTCGCCCGCGTTGAGGGCAGGCCCGACGCGGAGATGACGTTCTCGAAAGCTGGCGAGAAGATCCTGATCATCGACCATACCGGCGTGCCCGATGAACTCGGCGGCATGGGCGTTGGCAAGGCGCTGGTCGAACACATGGTGCACGATATGCGGGCGCATGGACCCAAGGTTGTGCCGCTGTGTCCGTTCACCAACGCAACGCTGCGCAAACATCCCGAATTGCAGGATGTGCTCGAGGATACGTTCTAGGGCCGCATGCCGGTCGCGCGCGGGCCGGTCTTCAGGACGCGGTAGGCGTGTCGTACGAAGTCCACCACCAGCGGGCGGGTGTCGCGCGGGTCTATGATCTCCTCGGCGATGAAGGCTTCGGCCGTGCGAAATGGCGAGCGCATGGCTTCGAACTTTGCATAGAGCGCTTTCAGTTCGGCTTCGGGATCGGCGGCGGCTTCGAGCTGGCGCTTGTAGGCGGCCTCTATGCCGCCGGCCATTGGCAGGGAGCCCCAGTCGCCTGAGGGCCAGCAATAGCGCCAGCGCGTCTTGGTCGGGTTGAACATGGCGGAGCCGGCGAGACCGTAGGCCTTGCGGATGACAACCGGCAAGATCGGCGTCTGTGCCTGGTAGACGGCCGCCATTGCGCGCACGCCGCGCCGGGTGACGCCGGCCTTTTCGTGTTTCACGCCGACCGCAAAGCCGGGGCAGTCGACGAAGTGCACGATGGGCAGGTGGAAGGTGTCTGCGAGATCGATGTGGCGCACGACCTTGTCGCATGCATCGGCCGTCCAGGCGCCATCGAGGAAGAACGGATCGCCTGCGATGATTGCGACGGGATGCCCGTCCATGCGGGCGAGGCCCGTGACGACCTGGCGGCCCCAAAGCGCGCCGATCTCGAAGAAGGAATCGCGATCGCAGACGCCTGCGATGATCCTGCGCGGCATGTAGGGCGTCTTGCCGTCCTTCGGCACGATGTCGAGCAGGAATTCCTCGCGGCGGCTTGGATCGTCGTCGCTCTGGATGACCGGCGGCGCCTCGTCGACATTGGCGGGCAGGTAGGAGAGGAAGCGACGGGCCTGTTCGAAGGCTTCGTGTTCGGAGTTGACGACATTGTCGACAACGCCGTTGCGGCCGTTGATCTCCCAGCCGCCGAGGCCTTCCTTGTCGATATCCTCGCCGATCGCCCTGGCGACGGGCGGGCCTGCGACGAACACCTGGGACAGACCCTTCACCATGACAGAAAAGTGGCTCGCGGCGACACGGCCTGCGCCGAGGCCAGCGCAGGGTCCAAGCGCCAGCGAGACGACCGGCGCGCGCGCCATGTTGGCGACCAGCCATTCCCAGGCTGGCGTTGTCGGAATGTAGGTGCGCGGGTTCTGCTCGAGCGATTTCACCGAGCCGCCGCCGCCCGTGCCGTCGATCATGCGCACGATCGGCATGCCGTACTCGTTGGCCATCTGCTCGGCCATCAGCATCTTGCCGGCGATGGAGGCGTCCGACGCGCCGCCGCGCACGGTGAAATCATCGCCCAGGATGACGGCAGGCCGCCCGTTCAGCGTGGCGCGGCCAAACACCATCGTGGCGGGCAGGAATTCGGCGATCTGCTCGTCCGGGCCGTAGCCCGCCTTGCCCGCGATCTTGCCGACCTCGTGGAAGCTGCCGGGGTCGGCGAGGAAGGCCACGCGCTCGCGTACTGTCAGCTTGCCCATGCTGCGCTGGCGGGCGACGCGTTCCTCGCCGCCCATCTGCTCAGCCAGCCGCTCGCGCGCCCGTAACTCCTCGATATGGGTTTTCCAGCTCATGGTGCCTCCCTGCTTTAGACCCTAGCGACGCCGGGGTCAGGGCGCGAGGGGCATTCGGAGCTCCTGTTTGCCTGGCGGACGAGGTTGCGCTCAGGCCCCGCCTGCGCGACAAACGGCGGGCAAACAACGGGAGCGACTCATGGATCTGGCAGACCTCACCGCGAAGGTTCAGGGCGCGCTCGGCGCGGGTTCGGGCTTTACCGAGAAGGTGAAGTTCGATTTCGGCTCGGTTGGCAAGCTGCTGATCGACGGCGCCGCCGGCAAGGCGACCAATGATGACGGCGCGGCGGATGCGACGATCAAGGTCGCCTTCGACGACTTCCTCAAGATGGCGCAGGGCGCGCTCGACCCGACGATGGCCTTCATGCAGGGCAAGCTGAAGGTCGAGGGTAACATGGGCGTTGCCATGAAGCTGCAATCCCTCTTCGCCAAGCTGAAGTAGGATGAGCGACGGCGCTCAGCCGGCCGGGGGCGGGCAAGGGGACATTGTCCTTGTGCCCGGCAATCCACCTCCGGCGGGCGCCGAGATCATCTGGTACACCGGCGAGGACGGCGTCCGGCTCAGGATGCTGTTTGTACCGAAGGCAGGCGCCCGCGGGCTGGCCATTGTATGTCCGGGGCGTACGGAATCGATCGAGAAATACTTCGAGGTCATGCGCGACCTGCAGGCGCGCAGCTTCGCGCTCCTGTGCCTTGACTGGCCAGGGCAGGGGCTGTCGGATCGTCCGTTGAAGAACCCGATCCGCGGGCATGTCACGACGTTCGAGACCTATGTCGATGCGCTGGTGCGCGGTATTGCCGTGGTCGCCGATCGCGCACCGGCCAAGCGCGTGGTCGTGGCGCATTCGATGGGCAGTGCGATTACACTCGAGGCCTTGCGCACGGGCCGCGTAACGGCAGAGCTTGCCGCCTTCTCCGCGCCGATGTGGGGCATACCGGCGACACCTTTCCTGCAGAAATTTGCGCGCATGGCGAACAAGCTGGGGCTCGCCACGTTCCCCGCGCGGCCGGAAGCGCGCGAGGAAAAGTTCGAGGGCAATCCGTTCACGCACGATCTGGTGCGCTGGGGGCTCTATCGCAGGCTGGTGACGGCGGAGCCGAGGCTGGCGCTGGGTGAGCCGACGATCGGGTGGGTGGTCGCGTCTCTCGATGTATGCGCGGGATTTCTCACCCCGGGCGCGCTCGACAAGGTTGCTGGCATGCCGATGCTGGTGGCGACTGCAAGCGAGGAAGCGATTGTCGATCCCGCGGCGGCGGCGCGTGTACTGCCGAGCCTGAAGCGCGCGCGTCACGTGGTGATCGAGGGCGCTAGCCACGAGATATTCATGGAGACGGACGAGCGGCGTGCTGTCTGGTTCGCGGCGTTTGACGAGCTCTGTGCGCAGGTCGGCGTCTGACGCGATCAGCGTGCGCTTAACGCGGCTAGTGCGGAATCTGCTGGCTGTCGTCCATCGAGCGGTTGAGCAGGCGTTGCAATGACGACTGCAGCGTGCGGTTCGAGGTCGTGAGGTGGCGCTTGCGGAAGTGCTTGATCTCGGGACGCGTCAGGGCGCCGATCGAAGCGGCTTCGTCCTCGGGTGAGTCCTGGCCGGCGAAGACGTAGGCGGCGACGCCGTTCTTCTGAGCAAACTGTTCCATCAGTTTGCGGGCCTGCTGTTCAGGCGTCGGGCCACGCAGGGCGCGCCGCCCCAGATAGAAGGCGCCCCACGCCACGGCGCACAGGGCGACAAAGCCCGCAAGTGAAAGGTTGCCCGCGCCGAGCAGTCCGGCCCTCACGACGTCGATGAATTCAAGTGCCGAGGCGGGCAGCGCTTCATTCTCTAACGCGGCAAGGCCGCCCGCGCCGAGGGCGACGCAGGCGAGACGGATCGGCCATTTCCAGCGCTGTTCGATGCGCCGCTTGGTCTCGGCGCGAAACAGGTCCTGACGCGTTTCCTTGAGGATGTCGTCGTGCGCGCGCGCGAGGCTCAACACCTCGATGACCAGCGATGGCTCAAGCGTTACCGGCTGGCTTCCTGCACGAGGTCTCATGCCGCTTTTCCCGAAGATGACCGCTTGGAGCGCCTCTGCCTGCAAGGCCTTCAGCGCAATCCGGCTCAACCCGGCCAAACAACGCCGGCTGACGTGCCTGCGTTCCCTCCGATCAGAAGTTCCTGGGATCCAGGCCCAGCGCTTCGGCAAGTGCGCTGATTGCAAGATTTTCCTGCTGTTCCAGCTTGCCGTCGGCAACCACCGCCTGTTGCGCCACCCGCATCAGCACGGCCTTGTCGGCGGGCTGGGTGATCTCGGTGCGGATCGTAACCAGTGCGGTCCCGAAGCTCTGGGCCGCGTGGACCTCGCCTGAGGCCTGGGTCCAGGCGTCGGCGATGGCGGCATGCCCGGAATTGGCGAGGGCCGGATTGCGCGAGGCGATTGCGGCGAAGCGTCCCGCTTCAATCGGCGCGAGCCTGCCATCGGCAAACGCGACCATGGCGAAGGCGCGCGCGGCGTTGATCAGCAGAGGTGTCATGGCGGCGATCCTGTAGGGGTTACAGAGCGGAACGTCTGAGCGAGATCAAAGCCTCGTCGAGAATGCGGCGGTTGGCAGCCGCTGCGATCTGGCCGCCGAGCTGCGGGGGATTGCCGCGCCAGTCTGTGACGAAGCCGCCGGCGCCCTCGATCACCGGTATCAATGCGGCAACGTCGTGCGCCTTGAGGCCGGTCTCGGTTACCATGTCGATCGTGCCGGCTGCCAGCCGCGCGTAGGCGTAGGCGTCGAGGCCGTAGCGGGTGAGGCGTGCGGTGGCCCGGATATGCTCGAAGGCGCCGCGCTCGGGCGCGGTGAGAATGAACGGGTCGGTGGTTGAGAGGATGGCGTCGGTCAGCTTCTGGCAGTCGCGTGTCTTCAAAGTCAGCCTTGATCCGCGTCCTTCCAGCCATGCGGATTTCTCACCGCTTGTGAGCCCGACATAACGCTCGTCGAGCCAGGGCTGGTCGATCACGCCGAGGATGGGGCGGTCGCCTTCCGTGGCGCCGATCAGTGTTGTCCACGAGGGCAGGCCGGCGATGAAGGCGCGCGTGCCGTCGACGGGATCGAGATACCAGGTGACGCCGCTGGCTCCCGATTGGGCCCCGTACTCCTCGCCCTCGATCGCATCATCGGGGCGGTCGTTCGCCAGCACCTCGCGCATCGCGCGTTCGGCGGCCTTGTCGGCTTCGGTTACGGGATCGTAGCCGGTCTCCCCATTGATCTGGGCCTTGTTCTCGGCATGCGAGGTGGCTGACCGGAAATGGGGTAGGGCGGCGGCGCGCGCTGCGTCCGCCATGCGCTGGGCAGTCGGCAGAAGAAGTTGAGCAAGATCCATGGCGGACCTTTGCCTCTCGTGCGTGGTCGCGGCAAGCCGGACCCGTGCACGCGCAGACCGCGCCCGGCCGGATCTCTCCGGCCGGGCGCAGCGTGCGTAGGGAGCGGGTTGGCCTTACGAGGCGACCTGGTCCAAGGGATCGCCCTCGAGAGCCTTTGCGAGGTCGAGGAGGCGGCGGCGGGGACGTTCGCCCAGGCGGTAGTAGGCGCGGACGAGTTCCAGCGTTTCTTTCTGCGAAAGGACGTCGCCGGTCAGGCGATCGTTCGACTGATCGTTGGCCGGGGCTTGCTTGCCATCCGGGGCGAGGCCTTCGAAGAAGTAATTGATGTTGACGTTCAGCGCGGAGCCAAGGGCGAAGAGCCGGCTCGCGGTGATGCGGTTTGCGCCGCACTCGTATTTCTGGATCTGCTGGAAACGCACGCCGACCTGGCCTGCCAGGTCCTGTTGGGTGAGACCCAGCAGGCGGCGACGGCGGCGCAGCCGCTTGCCGACATAGATATCCACATCTGTGGCCATAACTCATACTCCCACACGCCGGCCCGTAACATTCCGGGACCGTCGAGCGGTTGAGCAGCAAGGCGCTTGCCACCCCAATTAAGTGAGATTTGTGCAACGCAGCATAATTCGACTGGTCAATTGCCGGACAGCGGCGCCTGAGAACGCGCCAAAACTGTCATATTCCTTTCAAAGTGTTCAACTTGGACGCAGTTGCGAGATTTCGCCTTGAGGTTTTTGCGGTGCAGCGTAAGATCGAGGCGTGGCTCTTCGGAGCCGCTGCCCTTATGGGCGTTTCCTCCCTAAACTTTTGGCCGCGCTGGCATCCAGCGCGGCCATTTTCTTTGTGGCGTCCGCGTCGAGACCCACATTGTGGCGTGCGAAAGCACAGATTTCATGAGCAATTTCGCCCATGTGCTGGCGCATCGCGAGGAAGCCGTCGTGCGGCTCGACGCTGGCCTCGTCGAGGTAAAGCCGCCGCCTTACCTCGATCTGCAGGGCGTGACGGCCTTGCGGGGGCTGGCCGTGGGCCAGGGTGGCAAAGCCGCCGGCATAGGGTGTGTTCCGGGCCGTGGTGTACCCCCGGGCGCGAAACAGGCCCTCGACGAGGTCGGTGAGGCCGGGGCCGCATGAGGCGCCGAAACGATCGCCGATCACGATGTCCGGCGAGCGGGAGGTGGGCTCGGCTTCGGCCGGCATGGAGTGGCAGTCGATCAGCCAAGCCTGTCCGAACATGGCCTGAGCCCGCCGCAGCAGGGCTTCGAGGGCGCGGTGGTAGGGGCGGTAGACCTGGTCCAGCCGGCGTTCTGCCTCTTCGCGCTTGAGCCTCTGGCGGTAGATGGGCGCGCCGTTGAAGGCGACGCGGGGGATGCAGCCGAGGCCTGCGTCGACCCGGGGCGAGCGCTGGGAAAACCATATGGGAGAAGGGTTGTCGAACATGTGCGGGTCCATTTCGGACTCGGCGCGGTTGAGATCGACGAATCCGCGGGCGACCAGACCGCAGATAACGGGCGCTCCCGAAAGGTGAACCTCGGCCAGGAGCCGGTCGACATAGGCGTCCTCGATGCGCCGCAGGTCGATCATCGAGGCCGCGCAGGCCTCCAGGAAGCCCTTGGGATAAAGCCTTCCGGAGTGTGGGGAGGCAAAAACCACTGGAGAAACGACCGAAACCGGCTCGTCGATAGAAAAGGCAAGGCCTGCCCGGTCGCCTTCGGGCGTCCCTCCGGCGGACCGGAATTCCGGGTCGGAAGACCCTGGATTCGAGAAGATCGTGAGTCCGGGAAACATTCCGACCATATTTTAGGAGCGCTGCGCCCGGTCAAGCTCAACCGTTCATACCGGCTTTACCACGTGCACCGACAAATCGTAGCTTGAATCAGAGAGTCGGAAGTCCGGGACGCCATGGCCAAGATCCTACTCGCCGAAGACGATGACAGCCTGCGCGGCTTTCTCGTGAACGCGCTGAAGCGCGCCGGGCACGCCGTGAAGGATTTCGACGAGGGTCGTTCGGCCCTGAAAGCGCTTGAGCGGGAG
>CAIMMO010000161.1 GCA_903842595.1 uncultured Alphaproteobacteria bacterium | reverse complement strand
TCATCGTCCTTCCCCGTCCGCAGCACTGCGTACTCGTGATGTCTCCTGACGCTTGCCTGAGCGCCACCAACAACCGCCGGGTCCGACTGCGTCAGGTGTTCGGCAAACAACACTTGCCGACCACAGCCCATGCAAAGGGTACCGCAAGGCCACACTGGCCGTCCTACCAAATCAGGCGTGGACCGAAAATTCCCGGACAGGTCACCAGCACGTCCCAATCTGTCTTCGGTCTCGGGCCTTCGGGCCTTGACCTTAGTTTGCCAGGGCCGTGTCGATCACGGCAATCGCATCGTTGATCGCCGCCACCGCGCCGGGCGCCCTGGTTTTCAAGGCAACGAGCTCAGCCCTGATCTTGGCTGCTGCATCTGTGTTGCCGAGCTTTGCCTCGATCCAGCCGAGCCGCCCCGATGCTTCGACCAGGGTAGGTTGTAACCGGATAGCGGCCTGAAGCGAGGTCCTGGCCCCCAGATAGTCGCCAGATGCAGCCTGCGCCTGCCCCTTCATCAAGGCAGCTTCATAGTCATCGGGCTTGGCGGCCAGCACGTCGTTGAACGCGACGATCGCTTCCGACCAGTTGCGCGCGGCGATGTGGTCGATGCCCTGATTGAAGCGTGCGGCCGCGCTGACCTTCGCGACAGCGCCGACGCCATCAATCAGTGCGATTCCGCTCTCGATAGCTGAAGCTTCAGGACACGCAGCCTTGCACCTGTCCTTGAGGTTGACGAGCTTCTGCCGCTGCTTGGCAGCCTCGTCGGCATTGCCAAGCCGCGCCTGCACCCAGCCAAGCCGGCCAACTGCGTCAACCAGGTCCGGCTTCTCGGAAACGGCGCGGACCAGGTGACGCTGAGCTTCCCTAAGGTCGCCGAGACCGATCTGGGCAACGCCCATCATGAGATTTGACGCAGGATCCTGCTCACGCATCGCCAGCACATCGCGCAGCAACGGAACGGCGCGCACATAGTCCTTGCCCTGAATGTATTCGACTGCCTGCTTGTAAAGCGCCGTCGGATCCATGGTGTCGGTCGTCGGCAGCTGGGTGCTTCCGCCGCCGGTATACTGAGCATGGGCCGGGGCAGCCAGGCCGGACGATGCGCTGGCGACCAACAGGGCGAGTATTGCATTCTTCATGGCGGACCCCTCTTCGCGTATCTTCCTGCAACGATAGTCCCGTCTGCATTGATTTGAAATGGCAGTCGTCTCGCCCGCCCTTGCCATCAAAGCGTCCGGAAACATCCGGTTCAGAACGGGACGATGATTGTCCGCCGGCATCACCTGGCGCTCGCGCGTCCAGTCAGACAGGCAAACGCCGGTCCGAAGACCGGCGCAGCCCGATTGAAACGGAAAATCGCCCGTTGGAAATCGCTAGAAGTGAACCTGAAGCTCGACGCCCCAGGTTCGCGGAAGAGTGCGCGTGAAGTTCTGATAGTAGTAGCCGACCACGTTATTCGGACCCACCGGGAGCGTCGGGTTGTAGCAGACGGTCGAAGCGGTGGTGCATTGGGCCGTTGGCAACGTGTTTGTGCGCGGGTTCGACCGGAAGGAGTTGCCCACGGAGTCAAAGCCGGCCTGGTCGAACACGTTCCGGACGAAGCCAATCACGGTGAACATGCCGTCGGCATCGTTCCAGATCAAACGTGCGTCTGTCTGGTCGAAGGCCGGCGTGATGTCGCCCGGATTGTTGAACACGCTGGAAGTGAACTTGTCGCGCCAGTAATAGCTGACCGACGGGAGCAGCGTTGAGCCATCCTCGAAATTGAACGCGTAGGAAGCGTTGAAAGCGATCTTGTTCTCAGGCGACTGCGGAAGCACCCGGCCCTTGAGCGACTGAATCGGATTGATATAGGTCGGATCCGTGACCGGAACGGTCGTAGGGATGTCACCGTTCAGATACAGGCCGCTCTCGGTGATTTCCGGCTTGAGATAGGCATAAGTGAAGCGGAGTGTCAGGTCATCCACCGGGCGCCATGTCGACTCCAGTTCGAAGCCCGTGGTCTGAACCTGCGGAATATTGCGCAGCGCGCTGATCCGTGTTTCGCCAGCCTCGCCAATGTTCAGGATTTCAGTCAGGGGAACCTGGATGTCGGTGTACTCGTACAGGAACAGCGACATGTTGGCAGTCAGGTCCCATTCCGGAACCTCCTGCTTCCAGCCCAGCTCGTAGGAGTTGACAAACTCGGGATCAGTCAGCGGCAGCGGCGTCAGGTTCGTCGCGTTGAAGGCGCCCGTCTTGTAGCCGCGGCTGTACTTTCCATAGACGAGCGTTTCTCTCGAGGGAGACCATTCCAGCCCCGCCGTGCCCGTCCACGCATTCCACTCAAAGCCCAGCTCGCGCGAAGAGACGCCAGTCACCGGATTGAATGTAACGCCTGAGGGGTTGGCGACCGTCGCCGAGGTGACACCCGCCTGCGGTGTTGGATCCTCGGTGGTGTCAGTTAGGATGGGGGTCGCCAGGTTCGGGATCAGCCGTTTCCCGTTCCAGGAGTTCTGCGTGATGTTGGCAAAGGGCACGCCGCAGATCAGCAGGCAGTTCAGCTCCGCTTCCTCATACATGTCCTTGTTGTCAATCGAGTAGCGGATACCAAGCGTCGCCTTGAACTGGTCGGTGATTTCCCAGTCGAGCTGACCGAATGCGCCGTAGGCGTTGTTGACGCCACGATTGTCCGTGTACGTCAGGAGCCGGTCGGGGTTTGCGATGTTCGCGCCAGTGACGGTGAAGGGCGCAAAGGAGCTGACAGGGGTGGCGGATGCCGCCAGCGGCTCGTTCAGAAGATGGGTACGGATCGGCTGCCGGAAGTTCTCCTGATAGCCATAAAGCCCGGCGATCCATTGCAGCGGGCCTTCATGTGTCGAGATGAAGTTTACCTCGTTGGAGAAGAACGCGCGGTTCTCGTTGTAGTCCAGCGTCTGGTCCGGAAAGATCGTGCGCGTGGCCGTACCTGTGTTCGACGGCTGGCCTGCAGCGGTGGCCCGATAGGTGATCGACTTGACGGGCGTCCCGTCCTGATCGCCAGTCAGATGATAGCGATAGAAAATGTAGCCGCCGACATATTTGATATCGAAGCCAGGCGCCTCGTAGATCATCTCCAGAGCAAAATCGTCGTAGTTATCCAGATCAGCGATCCGCGGGTATGAATCGTTGAGATCCGTGTTGCCGTTCACGATGCGCGGATTGGTGTTGAGCGATCCCGACTGGGTATAGCTGAGCACGGAAAGGTTTGGCGTGCAGCCAAGACCGGCCTCCAGGGCTGGTGAGCAATAAGCCCAACCCGGCTGTGGCAGAACACCGCCTGCGTTGAAGTTCCTGTTGTAAGGCGCATTCGATCCGCCACCGGTCCGGCCGCCCGGAGGGCCTGCCTGCGTGTAACGCCCTGAGGTGTACTTGGTCCACCAGCTGAAGTTCTCGCCGATATCGCCCTCGAGCTGGATCTCGCCGTTCCAGTTGTCGATGTTGTAGCCTTCGGTGTCGCCCGTGCCGTGGTTGTAATAGACGCCCTCGTCGCGCACTTCCTTGTAGGCGACCACGCGCCCACGCAGCCAGTCTTCGATAATCGTACCAGACAGCGAAAAACCAACTTCCTTCTGGTCGAAATTGCCGAACCCGAGCTTGAACTCGCCTTCGAAATCGTCAGTCGGACGCTTCGATATGATGTTGATCGCACCGCCCACGGAGTTGCGACCATACAAGGTGCCCTGCGGCCCGCGCAGCACCTCAAGGCGATCGATGAAGAGGCCATCGCGGCCAGCAATCGAGGCGAAGGACTGATAGACACCGTCCGTATAGTTAGCGACGCCTGGCTCCGCGCCAAAATTGTTTGTCACGCGGCCAACGCCGCGCAGTGTCACGCGTTCGTTGGCAGCCGTGTAGGACAGGCCCGGCGTGAAGTTGGTGAGGTCGGTGATGGTGTTGATGCCAATTTCGTCACGCATCTCCGAGGTGACTGCCGTAACGGCAACGGCGACGTCTTGAACCGTCTCTTCGCGCTTGTTTGCAGTTACGACGACCACATCGCGATTGCCTGGTCTTGCCCCGTTTCGGTGGAGTGGTTCGGTCTTGGGATGTCATCCCTGAACTGACATTGCGGCCTCCCGTTCGCGGGTCAAGGCATTATCCCTTTGTTCGGTCTGTGCGGCGTCCATCCCTTCGT
>CAIMMO010000160.1 GCA_903842595.1 uncultured Alphaproteobacteria bacterium | reverse complement strand
TGATGCGCCCAGCGGAAGTGGAACATGCACTTGGTCAGCCACTCGTCACCATAGTCTTCGATCAGATAGTTGAGGAAGGCGAGCACAGGATCGACGGGGAGGGCGGAGCGTCCCTGATGTTCTGCTTCGAGCCTGCGGATTATCGGCGTTGAATCCACAACGGCCTGGTGGCCGCCTTCGGCCTTCGGAAAGTAGAATGTCGGCAGCAGGTTTACCGCGGGCTCGGGATATCCCGCCGGCGGATTGCGGTGGCTGGCCCAGATCACGGCATGCTGAATGCGGCGATAGCGCAACAGCGCCACCATCTTCCGCGTATAGGGCGAGCCCGCGGCGCCCATCAGCGTCAGCGGATTGGCGGATGCGACCATGTCGAAACCTCCGGCAACTAGAAGTGGCAGTTACAATGCCAAAACCGGCGCGCGTCAACCCTTCGGGAAGGAAGCAGGCTTCACTTGCCCTTGAAGACGGGTTGGCGCTTCTCGAGGAAAGCTTGCCGCGCCTCCTTGGCGTCCTCGCTGGTGAAGGCGCGCCGGATATTGGCCAGCTCGTAGCGGAGTTGCTGCTCCATGTCGGTGGATTCCAGCGATTTCACCAAGCCGCGTTTCAGCAGGCGCAGCGTGATCGGCGACCACCGGCACAGCTCTTCGCAGTACTCGGCGAGCCTGTCGGCGAACTTCGCATCATCCACGACCTCCCCGGCCATGCCGAGCGCCACCGCCTCGTCGCCGAGCACGGTGCGGTTCTCCATCATGAACCGCATGGCGCGCTCATATCCCATGGCCTGGGGGAGGGTGATGGTGAGACCGCCATCTGGCGAGCCGCCAATCCGGGTGTATCCCGCCATGAGGCGCGCGCTCTTCGCGACCAACCGAACGTCGCAAGCCATGGCGAGGCCAAGTCCCGCGCCCACGGCAACGCCGTTGACCCCACCCACCACCGGCTTGTCGCAGCGTCTGCGGATCGAAAGCAGGAAGTGGCCGACCCAGTTGATGTCGTCGAGTTGCGCATTCTGCGGACTGAGCGGAGAGGTTCGCTCCTTCATCGTGAGGTCCAGTCCCGCGCAGAAGGCGTCTCCGGACCCGGTAATTGCGATAACCCAGACATCATCGTCCCTGGCCGCGTCGTCGACTGCATTAACAACAGACCAGGCAAGTTCATCCGACAGCGCGTTCTTCACATGGGGGCGGCTGAGCGTGACCGTGCGCACGTGGCCGCGGTCGGAGATTCTCACAAGGTCAGTCATCATGTCCTCTCTCGCAGCGTGTCACCCTTATCATCTCGACGGTTTGCCCCATCGCTGTGCTCAGCGCCAGTTGCGGTCCCTTGGTTTGGTCGAAGGTGTGGTCGGCGTGACAGACGGCGTGATCGGCTTCGCCAGCAAGCTGGCCGCGCCGGGCGTGAGGCGGGCGGCGATCGTGCTGACGGCGGTGGCATCGAGCGCTTGATATGCCGTCTGCAGACTGGCCAGACACCGGGCGCGATAGGGCGATGCCGGGGTCCGCCAGGCCACACCGAAATTGGTCCAGCGGACTTCGTTCTTCCCCACGCGTGTCGCATCGCTGTTCGCGGCGAGATAGGGCAGGTATTCCTCACAAGCCATTGCGACAAGTGGGTCAAGGTCTGATGGCGCCTCTGTAGTGTCAGATGAAGCCGCCAACTGTGCGGGCGTGGCGGCCCAGAGTCGCGAGACCCAGGCAAGCGTATGAGGCGCGCGTTCACGAAGAATGGCTGCGGGCGTGGGATCCGAGGAGAAGTGACGGAAGAAAGGTCCGAAGAGACCGAAATCTGCCTCGCACGGGCGCCTCCCGAACAGGTAGGGCCGGACGGCGAAGATCGGTTCGAGAATGGCAAGTGTACGAAGATACAAATGTTCAATCTGGGGCGCCGTCGTGGCCGTCACGCCGTCCTTCGT
>CAIMMO010000159.1 GCA_903842595.1 uncultured Alphaproteobacteria bacterium | reverse complement strand
GCCGCATGTCCCGCGATGGCCTCGAGGCCAATGCAGCCAACAATGTTGTTATCGATCAACGCGACCCAGAAAGCGCTACCAGGCCTGGAGAAAAATGCCGCGACATCCTTCAAGTCGGGTTGGTTCTCCACAGGGAGCGCCAGCCCGAACTCCGCCTGCTGAATATCAAGAACCAGCGCCTCGATCTGCAAAAGGCAGCGCAACCGTAGCCTGATCGCATTATCGCGAACGGCAAGTTTGGCCCCACTTGACCCCTCTAGCGGGCTCCCGCCACATTGCGGCGGGAGAACTAAATGGATCAGAAACATCTGCGATTGTTGGCAGCGCTGGGCCTTGGTGTGGGCGGAGCGCTCGGTATGGCCGGGTCATTCGCCCCGACGGACGCGCTGCGCGGCTTGGCCTGGGGCATAGACGGCGTGAGCCTTGTGATCGCGAGTGCGATCCTGGTGATCATTCAATTCAGGAACGGCCGCGATCTCTTGGCAGCGGGTTTCCTAGTCTTCGCGATCGGCCAAGGCCTCGTTCTTTCGACTGCTGCGGTTAGCCTCGCCGTCGCAGCGCCCACCTTCGGCGCAGGCGTTGGATTGTGGGCAGCGGGACTGGCGCTCGTGAGCGCGCCAAACGGCTATCCCGTTATCGTAAGACTTCTCGGGATTACCGCCTCTTTCCTGCTTGCGATTGTCTCCGTCCAAATCTTCATCGGCGCTGAAATCGACGCAATGTCATCACCGCTTCCCTTTTTCGCCTATCCTGTTCTGGTCGCAACAATGATCGGTTGGATTTGGTCGTTGCTGTGGGCGAAGTAATTGCACTTACGATCGACCGGAACGGGCCCCGAGTTTGCCAAGCGGAAATTGTGGCGATCCGGCGGGGGCGGTCAGTTGAACTCACCATCCCATTGCCGCCGGTCAGAGTTGGTGCTGCGCTGCGGCCGGAGATTGCCCAAATGTTGCTGTTCGTGGCGCTCTCCTCCATCCTGGGCTGGAAGCAGAAGCTGCCGGCGGGGCGGACAGTCGCCCACCAGATCAAGAGTTGGCATTCCGCGATCAATCTACGGCTGACGCCCTGCGCCGCACGCGGTGGCGCAATCCCTTCAAGATTCCGCCCGTTACACGTCGTAACCTGAGGTGTAACCCTCGTGAAACTGACGTTGTTACGGTAATTAACCTGCCGAACTGACGCTGCGGCCGCCAGAAGCGACCGGAACATCGGCGCCAGAGATTCTCACATGACACGCCTGAGCCGCCTGCTGACGCACGGAACGAGTGCACTCGCCCTGATGGCGGTCTCGTGCGCCCTTTCGCCGGCCTTTGCACAGCAGATCCAAGCGGTGACAGCGTCAGGGCCGGTCGAGGACCAGCCGCCTGCGGGCGGCGATACCGTCACCATCTACGGCCGCGCCTTCGAACAGATTGGCGAGGCCCAATCCGCCTCCGAGGGCGTTGTGGGCTATGCCGACCTCGCCATCCGTCCGATCAGCCGCGCCGCGGAACTCGTGGAGGTCATTCCTGGCATGATCGCCACCGAGCACTCTTCCGGCGGAAAGGCCAACCAGTACTTTATGCGCGGCTTCAACCTCGACCACGGCACTGACTTTGGGGGCTTCATCGACGGCGTGCCGATCAACCAGCGCTCGCATCCCCACATGAGCGGCTATCTCGACCTCAACTTCCTGATGGCCGAGCTCGTGGAACGGGTCGAGTTCCGGAAAGGCGTGCAGTACGCTGAGAATGGTGACTACACCGCCGCCGGCTCCGCAAACTTTGTGCTATACGACCGCCTCCCCGAAAACTACGTCAAGGCCCGGGTCGACGCTGATGAGTACACGCTCTCCGCTGCAGGCTCGTGGGACCTGGGCGACGGCACGCTCCTTGCCGCCGCGAGCCATGAAGGCGGGGATGGTCCGTTCGACCTGCCAGCAGACCTCGACAAGACCACAATCTACCTGAAGTACAGCCAGCCGGTTTCGCTCGGAGCCATGGGCGAGGCCCGCCTACGCCTCGGCTTCATCGGCTACCAGAACGACTGGACTGCTTCTGACCAGATCCCGCTGCGTGCCGTCGATAACGGCACGATCACCCGCTACGGCTTTATTGACCCCACCAATGGTGGCAAATCCCGCCGTTACATCGCCTCTGCCGGCCTAGACTGGGACGATGCGAGCGTCCTCGCCTACGTCCAGAAATCAGAACTGAACCTGTTCCACAACTTCACCTACTTCATCGACCCCCTACTCGGCGACCAGGTCGAACAGGTCGAAGACCGCACCGCCGCGGGCCTCCGCGCGAAGTTGGAACATGAGTTCAACCTCTTCGGCGTGAAGGCCGAAGGCCGCATCGGCGCAGACACGCATTTTGACTGGCTCGACGAAACCGGCCTCTACCGCACCACCGCCCGCGTACGTACCTCCGCCATCGCCCGCGACAAGGTGGACGTTATGTCCGCCGACGTCTGGGGCGACGTCACCCTGCAGTGGACCGACCGCTTCCGCACCACGATCGGCCTACGCGCCGATTACATCGATGGCGACGTCGAAGGCCTTGTCTCCGCCAATGCCGGCAGCGAGAACGGCGTCCAGTGGAGCCCAAAGTTCAACGCGGCCTTCACACTCACCGACGATCTCGAAGTCTATGCCGGCTACGGAGTTGGCTTCCACTCCAACAACATTGTCGGCGTCGTGCAGACACAGGACCCGGTGACAGGCGATCCCGTCGAGCCCGCCACGCTGTTTGCCGAAAGCCGCGGCGGCGAGGCTGGCCTCCGCTGGGAGCCCGACTCCACCTTCAACCTCTCTGCCGCCGTCTTCACGCTCGATTTCGACTCAGAGCTGATCTACGTGGGGGACGCGGGTGTTTCCGAGCCGTCCGACCCCACACGCCGCCATGGCATGGAAGTCGCTGCGTTCTGGAATCCCTTTGAATGGCTGGCGTTCGACGCGTCCTATGCTTACTCGCGCTCCCGCTTCAAGGACGCCCCGTCCGGCCTCGACCGCATTCCCAACACGGTGGAAGGTGTCGCCGCCGCTGGCGTCACCTGGTTGCCCGGAGATGGCTGGGAAGCCTCGGTCCGCGTCCGCTATCTCGGCCCCGGCCCGCTGATCGAGGACAACTCGGTTCGCGCCCCCTCCACGACCCTCGTCAACGCCGGCATTTCGAAGGATTTTGGCCAGTTCGAAGTCGGCCTCGACATCCTCAACCTGTTCGACGCCAAGGACTACGACATGGTCTATTTCTACGAAAGCCAGTTAGCTGGCGAGGCACCCCCCGTGGAAGACATCCACTTCCATCCAGTTCATCCCCAGACCTTCGTCGTGAATCTGAAGGCCAAGTATTAGTGACCGGCCCTAGACTCTTCGGGCCTCTTTAATCTCGCATGACAACCGGCAGATATGGGCCCCGACTCGCGCGTATGGCGCCCAGCCCTCGACCGGCCTACGCCATCAATTGAAGTCATTCGAGTGCAGAGCCCAGCCCACCTAGCATGTTGCCCCCCGCCGGCATGGTGCGGGCGGGTGAGCAGAAGGCTCACGACGATGACATTCGAACTCGCTCACAAAGCTCCGGGTCGCTCCGGCGGTCGAGCTCGTGCTGCCACGGGCAGGAAACTCACTGGCCAGAAACCCGCCCTCAAGATGAAAGAGGTCATGGCCATCCGCATTCGCCTCCAGATGGCGGGGAAGATTCGCGAACTCGCCCTCTTCAATCTCGGGATCGACAGCAAGCTGCGAGGGTGTGACCTCGTTCGACTTCGAGTGGAGGACGTGGCCGTCGCTGGAACGGTCAAGAACCGGGCTGCCATTGTGCAGAAGAAGACCGGGCGGCCAGTCCAGTTCGAAATCACAGACCAGGCGCGGGCGGCGGTTGGCGATCTGATTCAGAAGCACGGCTTGTCAGGTCCAGACTTCCTGTTCCACAGCCGCCTTGCATCTTCGGAGCGATTGTCGACCCGGCAGTACGCAAGGCTGGTTCAAGGCTGGGTAAGTTCGATCGGTCTCAACCCGGCCACTTACGGCACGCATTCTCTACGGCGAACCAAGGTGGCGATGATCTACCGGAAGACCGGCAACCTGCGCGCGGTTCAGCTCCTTCTGGGACACACCAAGCTCGAAAGCACCATTCGCTACCTCGGTGTGGAGGTCGATGACGCCTTGGCGCTTTCCGAGCAGGTCGACCTTTGAGGGACTCAACGGAAGTGGCCGGCGCGCTCCACTCCGGCCATTTCCGCAGTCCTGTGAGCTATGCACGTTCATCGCCCAGAACGAGACGCTCGCAATGTGCGAAAACTCGGTGTCCACGAATTCAGCATCAGCTCAGGCCTACGCCCCCTAGAATGTCATCGACGAGGGCGCGCCTTTGGTCCGTTATGCGTGTTCAGTCTTTCTAGCGTGCGCCACCTTTTTCGGCCGCCCGCCCAACCGGCCATTCTGGCGCGCCGCAACAACTTTGGCCTTGGTCTTTGCCCTTCCGCCAGCTGCGCCCAATCGCGACGCGATCCACTTGCGCGACCCGAGCACGCCCTCCAGCAACGCCGGGAGATAGAAATCGGCGTCAAGCTTTGGGAAGTGCACGCCGAAGCCGGAAGGGGAGATTTCTATGGTCTTGAGTGCGGCAGCGGAAGCGCCTTCCAAGCCCTGTGCGACTTCCGGCGGAAACGCAATGTCCAGGCCGTTGCTCAGCGTGATGACGATCTTGCCGAGCCTCACATCGTAGCGTGCGGCGATGGCGGTCGGTGCGTCCGCCTTGCGCTTGCGCGCCCGCGCGTTCGCGATCTCGAATGCGTCAGCCATGAATTCTACTCCATTCGCCGCATAGCAGGGCGATCTCATCGGTCAGCTCGGCCTCAAGCTGCCGCAAGGCCCTACGTGAGAAGCCATAGTTTTCGCGCAGCTCAGGCGGCCCGCTGGGGCATCGCAAATCAAACACGGCCTCGTTGCCTCCGCCAATCACATGGACATGCGCAGGGCGATGATCGTTCGGGTAGATCACCACCCGATTGCCAAGTAGCGACAAAACCGTAGGCACAAGTCATAACCTAACCGCTTGGGTTACAATGTCAACGACGAAAGGTCGCACCAGTGTGACCTGCCTCAGGATTTTCGGGCCTCCACAAGCTTGAAAACGACCGGCAGCTTTGGGCCCCCGAACGCCGAGCCCGCCGCTTTCTTGCCTACGGCAGTGCTGCTCGGAAGTTGCCGGTCGCTCCTGCCCTTCTGATCAGTTCGCGGTAGGGACGGCCATTGCTGGCCGCCCCCCGCACAGATCCGGACGTGCGGAATTCCCGCATCCGGCTCCTCGCGAGAGTGGATGACGTCAAAGCGAAGTGATGCTTTGCCGTACGCGCTCGAGCGCCT
>CAIMMO010000158.1 GCA_903842595.1 uncultured Alphaproteobacteria bacterium | reverse complement strand
GCCTGCTTGCGCTTCTGATCGCTGATCGTGCGGCGGTGAAGTATGGCATGGCCCCACGCTGGTTCCTGCACTTGCGATGGCCTCTCTCTACCGCCGCTGCAGTTGCCCTGCTCGTGGGTGGGTTTTCGTCAGGCCTCTAGTGCGTGAGGCCATCGTGCATGCGCGTCTTTGCAAGGACAGCCAGGGTGACCGACACCCGCTATCGGAAGGCGTCGTCGATGGGCGCTCACCGAGTTGTCCAGGTCGACCGCTAGTTCATCACCAGCTCTGAAGCTGGCCGGGGCATGGCCGGCGGAGCGCTTGCGCGACGCGGAGCCGGCCATGCCCGGCTTGCGTCGGCCGGCTCCGCGAGCTGTCCGGCAACAGGCAGAGCGGAGCAAACATGCGGATCGACGGCATATAAGGGCGCTGGCGAGGCGCAGCGACGACGCATGACCTGTTCTCCTCAGCATCCGGCCCTATCTGAGGACCTGATGTCGATCGACGCCGACGAAACACTTCATTGGACGGCCGCTCTGGTGAGAAGCAGCAAGCGATCCGGACGGATCGGTGTCGCACTCGCCCTGCTTGTCTTGGGTTCCTGCGGAACACTTCAACGATCTGCCGATGGATCGCCGCGCGTTCCGATGCTGCCTCCTGAAGGGGTCCGCGTTCTCGTCGAGAGCGACGCTGATCTGGAGAGGCTCAAACGCGATATTGTGGGGCGGTTATCCCTTCAGAGTAATCGTCAGCACTCCATCCTCGCAATGTCGGGCGGCGGGGCTAACGGCGCCTACGGCGCTGGCGTCATTGTTGGATGGACTGAGACAGGCCGACGTCCTGAGTTCGACATCGTGACTGGCATCAGCACGGGCGCCCTGGCCGCTCCCTTCGCGTTTCTCGGGCCGCGGTGGGATCCTCAACTGCAGAGAGCGTACACGGATGGTGCAACCCGGGATCTTCTGAACTGGCTGAACCTGTCGGTTCTGGTCTCGCCCAGCCTGTTTGGCTCGGAAGCGCTCGAAACCCTGATTGGCCAGAGCATAACCGCAGCGCTCCTCCGCGATATCGCAATAGAGCACAGAGACGGGCGCCGCCTGCTCGTGGTCACGACCAATCTGGATACCCAAAGGGCCGTGATCTGGGACATGGGAGCGTTGGCGGCTCGCGGCGACACGACGGCGCTCAGACTCTTTCGCCGTATCCTGCTGGCCTCCGCGAGCATGCCAGGGCTGTTTGCCCCCGTGCTGATCGCCGGACGCGCAGCGGATGGTCGTGTGACCGACGAAATGCACGTCGACGGCACCGTGTCGACGCCATTTCTGGCCGTTCCCGAGAGTCTCCTCTCCTGGAAGAATCCGGCAGGTCTGCCGGGGACAAGCGCCATATATGTCCTGATCAACGGGCAACTCACCCCTTCGGACAGCATGACAGCCGGTGACCTGCCTTCGATCCTCAACCGCAGCTTCGATACGATTGCGAAGGCGAGTCTCAGGGGCTCCCTTGCTGCAACGGCGGGGTTCGCCAAGGGGAACGAAATGTCGCTCGAGGTCGCAGCAATTCCAATCGGCTCGCCAGCTTCAAGCGCCAACATGGACCAGGCATCCATGCGTTCTCTGTTCGAGCTCGGGCGGATGCGCGGGGCCGCCGGCGAAGCGTGGTCGGGAGTCTCCCCGGATGGCGCTGCACTGGTGTCGGATGCCGCATCGGACGCGGCGGTAAACCTCGGCAGGCAGTCGTCGAGCGTTGACGGACCACCCTCGCCCGAGAGGCGCTGAGGCCTGTCCGCAGCCCGGAGATGAGATCGCCTGGAGTGAATGTGCCTGACGGCTGGGTGATCCATGTCGGTTTACGGCCGATATCCACTGGCTCCAGCCGACAATCGAAAGTTTCGCACAATGCCGGATTGTGAAGTCCCTGGCGCCACAGATTTCGCTTCTGCGCGGCTGCGCTTGGACCGCGAACCCCTTTGCCGCGTCTCGCCTCCGGCATGCCTGTTCGCGTCAGGGCGTCGCGACGTGCTCCCGGTGAACGATAGCGCAGCTCTCCCCCGGCTCCGTGAAAGGCTTCGTTCTTTTCCTGGGGGCGTCTACGTCCGCAATTTGCAGGTTCTTATCCCGAACAGCGCGTAAGCCGGGCAGAATCCGACCAAGCCGGTCAGGAGAGGTATAAGGCCAAGATAGGCCCACGGAGTTTGCGGGCCGATGAAGGCCAGCGAGAGAATTGCCAACCCGACGATGACGCGGAGTGCGCGATCCAGGGTCCCTTCATTGATAGCCATGTTGCGTATCCTTTTCCGTGTTGCAGCTGTGAACGACACGTCCGAACCCGGCCTCATGTCTCCAGCGCGATGACCGGAGCAATTGGGTGAGAACCGGGCGCCGGTGTTTTCGATATGGGCCGGCCGTCATCCCGGGTAGCGATATAGATGGCTGGGATCACAAGCACAGTCAGAAGCGTCGACGACGCCAGACCGAACAGCAACGAGATGGCGAGGCCCTGGAAAATCGGATCACTGAGGATAACGGCTGCTCCGATCATCGCAGCAACCGCGGTCAGCAGGATCGGTTTGAACCTGATCGCGCCCGCCTCAAGCAGAATGTCGCGTAGCGGCCTGTCCGTGCCCTTCGAATGCCGGATGAAATCGACCAGCAGGATCGAGTTGCGAACAATGATGCCTGCCAGTGCGATGAACCCGATCATCGACGTGGCCGTGAACGGGGCGTTGAACAGGACGTGGCCGATCACGATGCCGATCAGTGTGAGCGGGATCGGGGTCAGGATCACAAGCGGCAGGCGGAAGGATTTGAACTGCGCGACAACGAGAACGTAGATGCCGAAGATCGCGACCGCGAAAGCCGCGCCCATGTCGCGGAACGTGACATAGGTGATCTCCCATTCGCCGTCCCAGAGGAGCGTAGGCTTGGACTCATTGTCAGGCTGGCCATAGAAGCTGATCGCGGGCCTGGGCAGGGCGCCCCAGTCGTGGGCTTCGATAGCGGCCTGCACGTCGAGCATGCCGTAGATGGGCGCTTCATAGGCGCCCGCCAGGTCGGCCATGACCATCTCGGCGGGACGGCCATCACGCCGGAAGATTGGATAGCTGCCGATCTCGTCGTGCGCCTGCACAAGTTCGCCCATCTCAATGAGACGTGAGCCGTCCGCCGCCTCGGCGACAGGCATTGCGGCCAGACCCTTCGACCATGTGCGGGCAGACTGGGGCAAGCGAACAGCGATGCCGATCGGATTGCGACCTTCACCGCGATGAGAATAGCCGATTGCCTGTCCGTTGAGCGTGACAGCGATAGACTGCATCACGTCTGCTTCAGCAACGCCGAAGAAGTCCATCTGCGAGCGATCTGGCGTCAGGCGAAGTCTCGGGTGCTGCTGGCCAAAGCTGTCATCCGTATCGACAATATAGGGAACACTGCTGAAGATCCTGCGGACCTCGGTTGCAACAGCCCTGCGTGTTTCGGCATCTGGCCCGTAGATTTCGGCCAGCAGGGTGGCAAGCACTGGCGGCCCCGGAGGTACTTCGACAACCTTGACGGACGTCCCTTCTGGAAGCTCGAGCGCCTTGAGACGCTCGCGCATGTCCAGGGCCACCTCATGGCTGGATCTGCCGCGCTTGTCCTTGGGCGCGAGCGTGACCTGCAGGTCGCCCATCTCCGGCTTGTTGCGCAGATAGTAATGGCGAACGAGACCGTTGAAATTGAACGGCGATGCGGTTCCAGCGTAGGCGTCGGACGCGACCACTTCCGGCATGCTGCTGACAATGCCGGCGGCATCGATCAGCACACGTTCCGTGGCCTCCATCGTCGCGCCTTCCGGGAGATCGACAACGACCTGAAGCTCGGACTTGTTGTCGAAGGGCAGCAGTTTCACGCGGACCGTCTTGGTCGCAAAGAGAGCACACGCGGCAAGCGTCACGACACCCACGACCACCAGGAAGATCACCGAGGCCTTGCGCGAAGCAATGATCGGCGTTGCGACCTTGCGATAGAGTCGCCCCAGCCTGCCGCCGTCTTCGCTGTGACTGCCATGCCCTTCACCGCCGGCGGCCAGCGTCTTGCGGGCAAAGCGGACCATCAGCCAGGGCGCCAGAACCATCGCGACGAAGAAGGAGAACAGCATGGCTGCCGAAGCGTTTGCCGGGATCGGCGCCATGTAGGGCCCCATGAGTCCCGATACGAACATCATGGGCAGCAAGGCAGCGACAACCGTCAGCGTTGCGACGATCGTGGGGTTCCCCACTTCCGCTACGGCTTCGATGGCAGCCTGAATGCGGGAGCGGCCATCCTTCATCGCCCAGTGGCGCGCAATATTCTCGATCACCACGATCGCGTCATCAACCAGGATGCCGATCGAAAAAATGATGGCGAAAAGGCTGACGCGGTTGATCGTGTAGCCCATCAGATTGGATGCGAAGAGCGTCAGCAGGATCGTGGTCGGGATGACGAAGGCGGTGACGATCGCCTCGCGTATGCCAATTGCGAAGCCGATCAGGACGACGATGCTTATCGTGGCAAGCGCAAGGTGGAACAGAAGCTCATTGGCCTTCTCGTTCGCCGTCTCGCCATAGTTGCGCGAGATGTTGGCGGAGACGCCTTCTGGAATCAGCGTGCCTTCCAGCTGGTGAAGGCGCTGCTCGATCGCCTGCGAGACGACCACGGCATTTGCGCCGTCACGTTTGGCGATGGCGAGGCTTACGGCCGGGGCCATCCGCACGGCATCGCCTTCATGGCTGAATCGCCAGGCGCGGGCCTGATCTTCGCGGGCGCCAAGAGAGATGTCAGCGACATCCCGGAGATAGACGGTGCGGCCGTCGGCGGCGCGGATCGAGAGGAGCTGGAGTTCCGAGACCGTATCGAGCGTGCTGCCAACCGCGACGGCTTGAACCTTGTCGACACTGCGCAGGTCGCCCGCCGGGAACGAGGCGTTGGCGTTGCTGACAGTATCGATGACCGACTTGAGCGGGACGCCGTAAAGCGTCATGCGGCCCGGATCGGGGGAAATCCGGATCTCCTGCGGGCGACCGCCCACGATAAAGGTGAGACCGACATCCTGGACCTTGGCCAGCTCGGTCTGCAGCTCGTCTGCGACCAGATAGAGCGCCTGATCGTTCCAGCGGTCTGCGGCTGCCGCTTCGGGAGCAAGCGTAATCACAACGATGGGAACGTCGCTTATGCCACGGCCGACGATGAGCGGTTCGGGAATGCCGGTGGGGATCCTGTCGTAGTTGGCGCGGATGCGCTCGTGGATACGCAGAATCGCGTCATCGCGATCCGTGCCCACCTTGAAGCGGGCCGTGACGAGGACGCCATCATCCTGTGTCTGACTGTAAACGTGCTCAACGCCGTCAATGGCCTTCACGATCGTTTCGAGTGGCTTGGTGATCAGCTCGGCGGCATCGGGCGCCTTGAGGCCATCGGCGCGTACGGCAATGTCCACCATCGGCACGCTGATCTGCGGCTCTTCTTCGCGCGGGATCGTGAACAGTGCCAGCAGGCCAAGCGCAATCGCCGTGAGCAGAAAGAGAGGCGTCAGCGGCGAACGTATCGTCGCCTCGGTCAGCTTGCCCGAAATGCCGAGTTTCACGATGCGCGCTCCACCGGCAGGATGACATCGCCAGCACGCAGACCCGACAGGATCTCGACGCCATCAGGCATGTCCTCGAGCGGAACGCGCGATCCGCGCTGCACCGGGGCTTCGATCGTTGCCCCAGCCTTTCGGCTGAGCCGCACATAGTCGGCTCCATACCGCGTATCAATGTAGGTGTCGGGAACAACGATCGCCAGGCGTTCTCCCGCCGGCGCCATCACGCGCACGCGACCACCAATGAGCTGACGGTCAATGCCGGACGCATCGATGTCCGCCATGACGCGACCCGAGGTTACTGCGGGATAGACCTGACGGATGGTGGCGAGCCTTGGCTCTTCGCTGTCGTCGGCCAGGAACCGGATGGACTGGCCCTGCTTGAGGCTTGCAGCTTCGGACTCGGGCAGTTCGATCCGAAGAACGGGCGCACCGGTCGTGATCAGAACGACAACCTCCCCCGGCATGATGACGGCGCCACGTGGAGCCGGTATGCGGGTCACTTCTCCAGCGGATGGGGCAACGACCTGCCCCTGGCTATTCAGCGCACGGGCAGCGCCAGCCAGTGCGCGCGCAGATTGCGTCTGCGCTTCCGCACCCCTGGCAGCCGACCTTGCCTGATCGATTGCGGCCTTGGAGATGGCGCCGCTGGTGAAGAGCCGCTCGGCGCGCTGCAGATCCTGCTGGGCTTGCTGGCTGGCCGCCTCGGCGGCTCTGACTGACGCAGAAGCGGCGTCCGCCTCCAGCGAAATGCGATCGTCCCCGATCACGGCGACAACCTGCCCCGCTCGTACCTTGTCACCCTCCTTTACCAGGATCTGCGTGATGCGACCGCCAATCCTGGCGCGGGCATCGCCTACATCACGATTGGTAAGAATGGCGGACACCATGCGAAAATCGGGAACGGTGCGCTCAGTCACGGTCAGTGCGACCGATGCGAGGCCCTGCTCCGCCGTGGGGATCTGTGTCGATGCCCCGCCACAGCCAGCGGCGATCAGCGTGGTCGCCAGTACCAGAGTTCCAACCAGATAGCGCATGCCCATCTCTGATGTTCCCTAGGAGCGATCGCGAACGGCGCCGGTCGCTGGATCGGTTGAGACAACGGGAAGACCGGCCGCCTTCCAGGCCATGATGCCGCCCCCCAAGTGACTGCGAACCGACACACCAGCGGCGAGGGCATTCCGCAACGCCGTCTCAGACCGCTTGCCAGAGCCGCACTGCAACACGACCTGCTTGCCCACCGCGTCGGGAAGTCCGGCGGGATCAAAGGTCGAGAGCGGGAACAGCATTGCGCCGTGTATGCGCTCGGCTGCGTATTCCGAGGGCTCGCGCACATCGATGAGGACAATCTCGCCCCGCGCCATGGCATCGTGAACCTGCTGCGGGGTTTCTGTCGGTACGGTGGGTGACTTGAACATCGACAATTCCTCAATTTCCCGGAAGTTTCTTGGCGGGGATCGCGCAGAAATGGGTCGCCAGTGTCTCGGCGACTGCCCGCGCAACACCGCTGCTCAGACGGTAGCGCATGGTCCTCCCCATGCGCTTCGCCTCAACGACACGCTGACCTCGCAGGATTGCCAGATGCTGCGAAACCAGTGTCTGTTGCAGATCAAGGTCGGCTGCGAGAGCGCCAACAGATTGATCTCCCTCAATCAGCCGGCAAACGATCATGAGACGATGCGGACTTGCCAGCACCCTCAGGAGGTCGCTGGCATCCGACGCCTGCTCTGCCATGTTCGCGGCTTATATATGCATACTTGCGTATATGCGGTAGTCCGCATGTGTCGTCAACACCGGTTGACGCGCACTCCGGGAGGAACGCCCATGACACACATCGTCGTACTCGGCGCAGGACTTGGTGGCGCGATTGCAGCCTACGAAGTTCGCGAGAAGATACGCAAGGAAGACAAGATCACGGTCGTTTCAAAGGGCGCTATCTACCAGTTCGTTCCGTCGAACCCATGGGTCGCAGTCAACTGGCGCAAGCGGAAAGACATCGAAATCGACCTCCGTCCCGTCATGAAGAAGAAGGGCATCAACTTCGTATCGACAGGCGCATCCCGCGTCGTTCCTGCGGAAAACCGGCTGGAACTCGAGGACGGGCAATCCATTGCGTACGACTATCTGATCATCGCAACCGGGCCCGACCTGGCCTTTGACGAAATTCCCGGACTTGGACCACAGGGCTTCACGCAGTCGATCTGCCAGGTCGAGCACGCTGAGAAGGCCGCGGCCGCCTTTGAGGCCTTCTGCAAGAACCCCGGACCTATCGTGGTCGGCGCCGTTCAGGGTGCGTCGTGCTTCGGGCCGGCCTACGAGTTCGCAATGATCCTCGATACCGAGCTGCGGAAGCGCCGGATCAGAGACAAGGTTCCGATGACCTTCGTGACCTCCGAGCCCTATATCGGACACCTTGGCCTTGATGGCGTGGGGGACACCAAAGGCCTGCTCGAAAGCGAGATGCGCAACCGCCACATGAAGTGGATCACAAATGCCCGCGTGACCAGTGTCGACGCAGGGATGATGCACGTGGAAGAAGTTGCCGAGGATGGGACCGTCAAGGCGACCCATTCCCTCCCCTTCGCCTTCTCAATGATGCTGCCCGCCTTCCGGGGCGTGTCCGCCATTCGCGGCGTAGACAACCTCGTCAATCCGCGCGGCTTTGTTCTGATCGACAAGCACCAGAGGAACCCGACCTACCAGAACATCTTCAGTATCGGCGTCACTGTCGCGATCCCTCCCATGGGCAAGACGCCGGTTCCGGTCGGCGTGCCGAAGACGGGGTTCATGATCGAATCCATGGTGACCGCGACCGCCCATAACATCGGAGCCCTGCTGCGCGGGAAGCCAGCCGATGCCGAAGCAACCTGGAACGCCGTATGCCTCGCGGACTTTGGTGATGGTGGCGTTGTCTTTGTGGCCCAGCCGCAGATTCCGCCGCGCAATGTGAACTGGTCCGCCAAGGGAGGCTGGGTTCACATGGCCAAGGCGGGGTTCGAATCCTACTTCATTGGCAAGATCAGGAAGGGCGAAAGCGAGCCGTTCTACGAAAAGCTCGTGATGGACACCCTTGGGATCCACAAGCTGAAGGGATGAATCAATGGGCGTTTTGCTATCCAGCCAGGCTGTTTGCATCTCCTGCGGATCTGCCAACCGCATCCCCGCCAGCAAACCCGTAGCGGCCGCGAGGTGTGGCCGCTGTGGCGCGCCGCTGGGCCTCGATGCACCAGCGGAAGTTGACGACAGTCAGTTGAAGGCGGTTCTCGCGAAATCGTCGGGCCTCGTTCTTCTCGACGTATGGGCTCCATGGTGCGGCCCCTGTCGCGCCATGGCGCCGCAATTCGCGGCGGCAGCCAGAACGCTGGCGGGGTATGCGCGGTTCGTGAAGCTCAACGCCGATAGCAGCCAGATGGTCAGCACACTTGGCGTGTCTGGCATCCCCGCGCTGATCCTGTTTCGTGATGGTCGCATTGTCGACCGCAAGGCAGGACTGATCAAGGCCGACGCCCTTGTCACATGGGTTCGCGGTCATCTGACCAGCTCAGACAAACCTGCAATCTGAAGGAGTCTTAGATGTCACTCGATCGCGCTGTCCTCGCCTTCGCCGGAATCGTCGTCCTGGCTGGCATTATTCTATCCCTGAGCGTGCATCCTATGTGGATCTGGCTGTCGGGCTTTGGCGGCGCCAACATGCTGCAGGCAGCTTTCACAGGCTTCTGCCCGGCAGCGATGGTGTTCAGGAAGATCGGGGTGAAGCCGGGCGCAGCTTTTCGATAGGACCTGCAGGCGCTAGTGGCCGGGCCCGCCATACAGTTCGCAGAGCACGCCGATGAGGCGCTCTGCGATCGGGTCAGACAGACGATAGTAGATCGTCTGGGCCTCGCGGCGTGTAGCGACGAGCCCCTCTGCCCGCAGCTTCGCAAGATGCTGTGACAGCGCCGTCTGCGTGAGATTCACATGCTGGCCGAGTTGCGTCACGGACATCTCTCCACCACTCAGCCTGCAAAGCACTGTCAGGCGCTGATCATTCGCCAGCAGTTTGAGCAATTGCGCAGCTTCCGCCGCTCTCAGCTCAAGCTTGCGTACAGCGGGAATCGCTGGGCTGCGCTTGCGGCGGGCTGCGGGCATGTGCGACTCCAGAACGTAATGGAGGCTGATTTAGCAGCAGCTAAAGGACATACAAGGCGAACGCGCAAGGTCAGGTGAAGCGCGAATACGCGTCGGGAGAATTCAACGCCCTGTTCGCT
>CAIMMO010000157.1 GCA_903842595.1 uncultured Alphaproteobacteria bacterium | reverse complement strand
CTACGCCATGCCGAAGCTGGTCGCCGATGTCGCTGCCGTGATCAAGGCCGAGGGACGCGACAAGGCAATCATCATCGGCCACGACTTTGGAGCGATCATCGCGTGGAATTTTGCGTTCGAGCGTCCCGAGATGCTCGACAAACTTGTCATCCTGTCAGTGCCGCACCCCATGACCTTCGCCAATGAGCTCGCGACCAACCCAGTCCAGCTGCGCAACAGCCAGTACGCCGTAAACTTCCAGAAAGAAGGTTCGGAAAAGAACCTGACGGCTGAGGCATTCGCGGGCGGGATCAAAGACCCGGCGGGGAAAGCACGCTATATTGAGGCGCTTAAGCGATCCGACTTTTCGGCAATGATGAACTACTACCGCGCAAACTTTCCGCTCGGGAACAATGCGCCTGCACCGGGTGCGCCGCCGATCACTCATCCGCCTGTCACCGTGCCCGTGCTTGTCCTCCACGGCGTAAAGGATCCCTATCTGCTCGCCTCGGGTCACTCAGGCATGTGGAACCACATCACGAAGGACAGCACGCTGGTCATGATCCCCGATGCCGGCCACAACGTTCATCACGACGCGCCGGAACTCGTGAACCGCACGATCCGTGACTGGCTTGATGCGCGCAAATCGTCTGGGCGATAGCGTCCGGATCAGAGCGGTTCGCGGGGAGCCGGGAGCGAAGAATGCGAGCAGGTCACCCTTGACCTGCCCTGGGAGTTTCGGGCCTCCCGAAGCTTGAATGACGAACGACGTTTGTGGGCCACCAACGCCGAACCCGCCACTTTTTTCGGCGGCAGAGCCGTTTGTGACTTGCCGCTCGCCTCTGCCGTGCTGATCCGGCGGGACCTCGACCAACACTGGTCAGATGAACCAGACCCAGCACGAGCGCTTCGATCGTATCCCGCACACATGCGACTGAACCCATGCAGAGTCACAACGGCCCACTGGAGCGTCCGACGGGCGGATGAGCTGCGGAAGACAGGCACAGTGGACCGGCGGACCGGCCTGTGCGCATCCTGTCCAACGCTGCAAGGGAACCGACGCGGATGAGCACCATCGCACCTGATCCCCGCAACAGCTTCGCCCCTGGCTTATTCGCCGGCAGGACTGCGCTGGTCACCGGTGGCGGCCGCGGCATCGGCGAGGCGACCGCCATTGGCTTTGCGCAGCTAGGCGCCAACGTGATCATCGCCAGCCGGACTGAAGCCGAGCTCGCCGACACGTCCGCCCGGATAGAGGCGCTCGGCGTGCAGTGTCTTGCGGTGACCACCAACATTCGCGACATCAGCTCAGTCGAGGCCCTTCGCGACGCAGCGCTTGAGCGGTTCGGAGCGGTGGATTTCCTGATCAACAACGCTGGCGGCCAGTTCCTGTCCCATCCATTCAAGATCAGCGACAACGGCTGGCGATCTGTGGTCGATCTAAACCTGAACGGGACGTGGAACGTTACCAGCCGGTTCATGCGCCCCATGATGCAGCGCGGGTCCGGCGCGATCGTCAACATCGTGCACATCTATATCTTCGATCGCGGGGCCCCAATGTTCGTCCATTCCGGTGCGGCGCGCGCGGGCGTTGTCAACATGACCCGCAGCCTCGCGCCCTACCTTGAGCAGCGCGGCGTCACCATCAACGCCCTGGCGCCTGGAGGCACGGTGTCGGCAGCCGCTGCCGCCAACTACGGCAAGACCGAGGACGAGTTCAGAGCCCTGAGCGGCCGCGTCCGCGCTCAGGAGCCCGAAGACATCGCCGCCTCGATCCTGTTTCTCTGCTCGCCGGCGGCGCGGATGATAAACGGAACCACGCTGGTGGTTGACGCGGCGGCCACACAGCACCGCTGGCCTGATTTCAACACCGAGGAGCTGTTCGATGAGGTGATGGAGGAATTTGGGGGCCCCATCCCTCGATAAACACATGGTTGCAGGGACACGATCTGTATCGGCAGATTCCGACGCCGTCTTCCCTGCAGGGGTAATCGAGGCCAACATACCGAGTTGCAGCGATCCTTTGTCGGACAATCAAGAGCCATGGCAGACATCCTCGACGACGATTCCACGGTCATCCAGCGTATCCTCGATCACATCGACAACAACACAACGGACGTGCTTGATGAGATCTGGCGCGAGCCGGTCGCCAACTACACCTTGCCCGAGCGCTACCAGGACGAACTAACCAAAGTGATGCGCCGCACGGCGACTCCGTTTTGCCCATCTGCCGCCATTCCCGAACCGGGGTGTTATGTTGCCCGAGATGCGGCGCAAACACCGCTCGTCGCCGTCCGGGGCCAGGACGGGGTCGCACGCGTTTTCTTCAACGCCTGCCGCCACCGCGGCGCCAAGATTGTTGCCGACGGCGTGGGTCGGCGGGGAACCTTCACCTGCCGCTATCATGCCTGGACATACGGCCTCGATGGTCAGCTGCGTGGCCTGCCGCATGAATACGGCTTTCCTTGCCTGGACAAGGGAGACCACGGCCTCGTGCCGGTCAAGACCACCGAACGCAACGGATTGGTTTATGTCACTCAGCATGGAGACGCCGAGCCCGATCCCGCTATCCCCGATTTCTTCGGGCCGGAGTGGCGCCTGATCGATGTCACAGGAGACGTTATCAACGCCAACTGGAAGGTCGTCATCGAGGGCATTCTGGAAGGGTATCACATCCGATCAACCCACGCAGAAACGTTCTATCCACGTCAGTTCGACAACCTGACGCTGATACAACCTTTCGGCCGCAACACCCGGATGACCTTCCCGTACAGGAACATCGAGCGTTTCAGGAATGTACCGGCGGCCGAGAGAAGGGTGTCGGGCGTCTTGTCACACGTCTACCATCTCTTTCCCAACACAGCCGTCTCGACGTTTCCGACGCATCAATCACTGACGATCTTCGAACCCCTGGCGATCGACCGAACGCTGATGGTCGGCTACCAGTTGTGTGATCGCAAAGAAGGAAGCGAGGAATTCAAGGCGGTGCAGGCCGGGCGCGACTTCGTGTTGGCGGGCGTCAAGGAAGACGGAGAAGTTCAGGCATCCATCCAGAGCGGCCTGAAAACCCCGGCAAACGATGTCCTGACATTCGGTCTGTTTGAAGGCGGGATAATGCGGTTTCACAAGCATGTCGCAGCAGCTCTAAGTGAACTGGACTAAGTGGCAATTGTGCTGGCATCGCGATTCAGCAGGCCGGTAGAGCCCCGGATACTCAGTCGAGAGCAACACCGTGTATGAACGGCCGTTTGGGGCCCCGACTTCGCGCCCTTCTGATTACGTCACCAATGGCAGCCGCGCTCGTGAATTGTTGAGGTGGATGGCTCCCGCTCACGGCGTCAAAGCGCCAACGTGTGGTTGCTGTCAAAAACGTCCACGAGCAAAGGAAGCCATCCGCCATGACGATTACCACAATCGGCTTGGATATGGCCAAGAGCATTTTTCAGGTTCACGGAGTTGACGCGAAGGGCGCCGTCGCCGTCCGCAAGACGCTGCGACGCAGCCAGGTTCAGAGCTTCTTTTCAAAACTCCCGCCATGCCTGGTTGGCATCGAGGCATGCGGGACCTCGCATTACTGGGCGCGCGAGATTGCGCGTTTTGGCCACAAAGTCCGGCTGATGCCTGCGAACTACGTGAAGCCATATGTGAAGCGCGGCAAGTCCGACGCCAACGATGCTGAAGCGATCTGCGAGGCGGTAACCCGCCCGACCACGCGGTTCGTCGCGATCAAGTCCGCCGAACAGCAGGCGGCGCTCTCGATGCACCGGACCCGCGACTTCCTGGTCAAGCAGCGCACCCAGGTCGTCAACATGATCCGTGGGCTGCTCGCTGAGTTCGGCGTCGATATCCCACGCGGGATCGAGCGGGCCTTGCTAATCGCAAAGCGGATCCTCGATGGTGAGGCGCTGGAGATACCCCAGGAAGCGGCCAAGGTTGTCCTGATGCTGTCGCAACAAGCATTCGACACGCACAGCAGGATCCAGGGCATTGATCGTGACTTGCAGCGCTGGCATCGCGGCAATGAGCTGTCGCGGCGGCTTGCGACCATCCCCGGCGTTGGGCCCATCGGCGCCTCTGCCCTCGCAGCCTCGGTCACCGATCCCAGCCAGTTCCGCTCGGGTCGCGAGGTCGCAGCCTGGCTTGGCCTCACCCCACGCCAGAACTCCAGCGGCGGCAAAGAACGCCTGGGACGGATCACCAAGATGGGGGACCGATATCTACGCAAGTTGCTGTTCGTCGGCATGATGTCGCTGGTCAAGAGCGCCAGAAACAAGCCTGAGAGCGTCGATCCACGCTTGATCGATCTCCTCGCGCGGAAGCCGGTTCGACTGGCGGCCATCGCGCTCGCCAACAAGACCGCGCGCATCATCTGGGCCATCATGACCCGAGGAGAAACATACCGCGCTCGCCATGTCCCGGCCCTTGCGGCCTAAAAGACCAGCACGCTTACGAGCGTAAGGCGCGCTAACGAAGTTGCGAGGACGATGCGATCGAGATGGCAAACCGGTCAGTCCGGGAACGAGGACAACCCATCGACCGGCAGAGGCGTCACAGCCTGGTGAATTGTTTGGGACCTTGTTCGCGTACCCCATCAGGGCCAGCAGGCAATCTGAGGCTGCACCAACAGGCCGAAGACATGTCTGCACCCGACCGACGAGCCAAAGAGATCAAAACGCCGCTTGCAACGCGGGAGCCATCCAGACATGCCGGTCGCTCCTGCACTAGTGATCAGGCGGGAGCTCGCCCACAAGCGGTCGTCCGGTACGTTGGCGGTCGGCAGCAACATCTGATAACAGACGGGTGCGTAAGGCGGACGTTGTCGCTCCGCAAATCATGAGGCGAGAGCATGCGTGCCATAGTCATCAATAAGATCGACGCAGGGCAATCCGTTGACTTTGGTGACTTTCCCGAGACCGACCTCATGGAAGGAGACGTCGTCGTCCGCGTGAGCCACTCGACGATCAACTACAAGGATGGACTGGCCGTTACCGGCAAGGCCCCTGTTGTCCGACGCTTCCCGATGATCCCCGGCATCGATTTCGCCGGCGTGGTGGAGAGTTCCGAGCACCCCGACTTCCGGGCGGGCGATGCAGTGCTGCTGAATGGCTGGGGCACCGGAGAGACCCATCTCGGCGCATGGGCTGAGCGCAGCCGCGTAAAGGGCGATTGGCTGGTGCCGCTTCCAAAGGGGCTTGGCGCTGCTGAGGCGATGTCGATTGGCACGGCCGGATATACGGCGATGCTATGTCTGATGGCGCTGGAGCGTCATGGTCTGAAGCCTTCTGACGGGCCCGCGCTTGTGACCGGGGCGGCAGGTGGCGTCGGGTCAGTCGCGATCGCCCTCCTAGCGGGCGCGGGCTGGCGCGTTATTGCGTCAACCGGCCGGCCGGAGGAGTCGGACTATCTCAAGGGTCTCGGCGCGAGCGAGATCATTGAGCGTGCCAGCCTGTCCGCGCCGGGCCGTCCACTGGGCAAGGAACGCTGGGCTGCAGGCGTGGACTCGGTAGGTTCCACGACCTTGGCGAACATGCTGGCGATGACACGTTATGGCGGCGCCGTTGCGGCGTGCGGCCTTGCCGGAGGCATGGACCTCCCCGCTTCTGTCGCTCCCTTCATTCTCCGGAACATCGCGCTGCTGGGGGTCGATTCTGTGATGGCGCCGAAAACTGTACGACTGGAAGCTTGGCGACGACTTGCGGCCGAGCTGGATCTTACAAAGCTCGCTGTCATGACCACCACCATCCGCTTGGAGGACGCCATCGAGCCAGCGCGGTCGATCGTTGACGGCAAGATTCGCGGGCGGATCGTGATCGAAATCGGTTGAGAGCGCCTTGGTTGACCCGGAGAAACAGGGCGAGATCAGCCTCGCGACCATGGTGCGCGCGCTGTCGATTTTCCAGCGTACGATCGTTTCCGCGAACTCCCCATATGACCGGGATCGACACGAGGGCGAGATCGCCGCGATACCTGATGCGGCCATTCGTGGTGAGGCGCTGTTCTTCTCGCAGAAGTTCGAGTGTCACCACTGCCACAACAACATCAACATGAGCGACAACATCCTGCATGCGCGTGCGCCGCACCCGGAGATCGCGTTCAACAACAAGGGGCTCTACAACATCGACGGCAAGGGGGCTTATCCCCCGGGCAATACAGGGATTGCAGAGCTGACGGGCCGGGCCGAAGACATGGGCCGCTTCAAGGCTCCGAGCCTGCGCAACGTGGCGATCACGGCACCGTAAATGCATGACGGATCGATTGTGACGCTGGATGCGGTTCTGGACCACTATGCAGCAGGGGGCCGCACGATCAAGGATGTCCCGCATGCAGGCGTCGGCCGGGACAGCCCGCTCAAGAGCTCATTCGTACCCGGTTTCGAGATGACGCCGGACGAACGGGCCGACTTGATCGCTTTCCTGAAATCGCTCACGGACGAGACCTTCCTGACCAACCCTAAACTCTCAGCCCCCTGGAAGAAGGAAACTTAACATGGCGAGATTCCTCAGCGCGCTGACGCTTGGCGCCGCGATGATCATGTCTTCGTCGCCAGCGTTTGCGCACTCGACCGTGAAGAGTACAGTTCCGGCAAGCGGCTCGGTTGTGAACCGGTCGCCCGACAGCGTCTTCATAAACTTCAATGAGCCAGCCCGCATGACCTCTGTCGTGGTCGCGGAAACGGGCAAAGCCGATCGCAAGCTGGAGTTCACGCCGCCATCAGGCAGCACGACCTCATTCAGGATACCGGCACCCAACCTTGGCGCGGGGCGCAACGAGATCAAGTGGAAGGCGCTCTCGAAAGATGGCCATCCCGTCTCGGGCTCGATCATCATCGTGATCAAGGCAGGCGCCACCTCTTCCGGAGATGCGCCCGCGGCAAGCGCTGAGCACACACCCCACTGATGCTTGAGCTTTTCGCCGCCATAGCAAAGCTCGCGCTGTACGTCGGATCTTTTGCCGGCGCCGGCGTTGCCTTCGCATCGATGAGCCTTGGCAGGCGCCTCGGCCGGTCAGCCGAGGTTGCGCCAAAGCTCATCGCGATGGCCGCTGTGGTCATGCTGGCCGCTGCGATCGCAGGTGCAGCAATCCTGATTGCCCGCCTTGGCGGCCAGGTCGACACCACGACGCTGTCGGCGATCTGGGAGACTCCCGCAGGACCGGCAATCGCCTTTCAGCTGGCCGGTGCGACGCTGCTTCTGATGTCGGCCCACGCGAAAGGTAGTATGCTGGCGTTCCAGCTGGGCGGCGGGGTTGTCGCCCTCGCCTCCTTCGGCCTCAATGGACATTCGGCTTCAATCAGCGAGCTTACGGGCGCGATCGCCTTTCTGCATGTTTGCGCAGCGAGCTGGTGGCTCGGTTCGCTGCTTCTGCTGCGCGAGGCGGGACGCGTCTTGCCGGAACCCGATCTGGCCTCGCTTGTGCGCCGGTTCAGCATGTTTGCCATCGTGATCGTCGGAGGTCTGGTTGCAGGTGGAGCTTTCCTCACCCTGACATTGGTCAATTTCGGGCGTTCGGAATGGCTGACCCCGTACGCGCAGGCGCTGTCGATGAAGATCGTTCTGGCCGTCGCAGTCCTCGGAATCGCGGTCTGGAACAAGTTTCTGATCACGCCTCGGATTGCCGCAGCGGACGGAAAGGGCGCGCAGCAACTCAGCCAAAGTATCGGCATCGAACTTGGGCTGTTTGCCAGCGTCTTCGTCGCGACGGCCTGGCTCACCACATTCAATTCACCGCACGCATGAGGCGTGCGATCGGCGTAAGCTCGGCGGCCCCCAGGGCCCAGCGCCGCGCCGGCCTCGATTTGAGGTAGCTGGGCTGCCTTGTGATGCTTCTGGCGATCCTGATCCTGGCGGCAGTCCCAGCCGGGTTCATGCCGATCTTCGACAGCGACCATAGCATCATGACAGTCGCGATGCGCTCTGGTCATGCAGACCAGAGCATCCAGATCGATCTTGATGCGCCGGAGCAGCAACAACAATCGCCCGCGTGTCCGTTTGCGAGCCTTGCTTCACCTGCAGTTCTGAAAGCGGCCGCGAGCGCCCCCATCGCGATTGTGTGGGCTCACCCCACACACGTCTTCAGGCTTCATGATGACAGGCCGGCAGCCACACAGTGGTCGCCAGGCAGTCCGCCAACGGGACCGCCCGCCACCGTCTGAGACAGCATCGCGGGGCGTTTCGCCCTCGACTTCAGCGCGCACTCAAGCTGCGCATTCTCAGGCGGCAAGCATTGTCACCGTCGGTCGTGAACCTCGCGGATGAGGATAGCTTTGAACCCCATGGGCATTTCACGGCCTCGATCGTACCGGCGACGCAGCCGCCGTCGGCCTTCGTGACATTGCGAACCAGTTTTTGAAGCAGTGCGGCAGCGAAAGCTGCCGCCAACTTGAGGATATGTGGATGAGCAAGACACTCGAACAGAGGCCGTGGCGGATCCGCGTCATGGCCGCTGCGACAGCAATCGCGTTGGCGGCGTGCGCCGCAGTGGCGACGCCGAGTGCGTCAGTCGCGCAGAACGACGCAGGCGAGGTTGTCCTCGATTTTGACGACGCCATGCGCGGGCTGAACTTCGCGTCCGCCACGCTTGACGGAAATCTCGACGCTACCATGGCAGGGAACGGCATGGTCGATGCGGACGAGATGGCGCTGATCGGCGCAATACTCGCCGACCCGAAGCTTGACCTGCGCAGCAAGGGCGGCGTCGACCACGGCGCAGTTGCCGCAGCTTATGCTCAGGCCGACGCCTCGGCCAAAGCGGACTTCCAAAAGCTCGCCAGTCGCTACCCGACCGCAGGCAAGCTCGGAGCCGGCTATGCGATGCTGGGAGAGAATTCCCTGAAGTCCTGCAGCGCCATGGCAGCGAACTTCGGTGCGCCGATGAAGGGCGACTATTCGCAGGCCGTTGCCCTTGGCAGGTTCCTGGCTCACGACGGCGATGTGGATGGCGATAGTGTCTCCAACCGCGCAGAGTATCTCGCCTTCATCGGAGAGGGACGCGCCGCCTTCATCAAGGCAGCACTTCGACCGGATGTTCAGCCTGCGCCGGACCAGCAGGTTCAGACACCGCCGGTGGCGCCAGGTCGCAAGGTCGTTGGGGTGGTGCTTTATCCCGGATACGAAGTGCTTGATGTCTTCGGTCCGGTGGAGATGTGGGCATATGTGCCGGACTTCCAGGTCGTCATGATCTCGCAGACAGGTGGTGCGTTGCGCTCCGCGCAGGGCGTCTCGACGCTTTCGGACTATTCCTTCGCCAACGCCCCGCAGCTCGACATCATGATGATGCCAGGCGGTGGGGGTACCTTCACCGAACTCAACAACAAGGTCTTCCTCGACTTCATCAAGAAACAGGATCAGGCGACACAGCTGACCACGTCCGTCTGCACGGGCTCGGCGCTGCTCGCTAAGGCCGGCTTGCTCAAAGGCAGGAAGGCAACATCGAACAAGAATTTCTGCTCGCTCGCAGTCCAGCAGGACCCCTCTGTCGACTGGCACGGCAAGGCGCGATGGGTCGAGGACGGCAAGTACATCACGTCATCCGGCGTCTCTGCCGGCACGGCCATAGCGCTTGGCCTCGTCGCCAGGCTCTACGGCGCCGAACGCGCTGGCCTGCTCGCACACAGTCTTGAATACGAATGGAACAGCGATCCGACCAACGATCCGTTCGCCATTCCTTACACCGCGCCGGCGCGCCCATGACCTGACGCGGTCAGGTTTGCTGATCCGGCACGCCCTTTCGGACAGCAAGGCGACAGCCCGGGCAGGTCGAAGGCTCTGGGACCCGATTCACCCCCACCGGCCTTCAGGTGCCACGCGCGCCCCAGCCCGGGTTGCTTGCCGCGGTGGCCATTCTGAGAGAGTCGAGATGGTTCGATGCGCCTTCGTCAGACGCGGGCGCGAATTTGACCCTGCGCTGGAGTCAACTGTTGGCAGCGGCGGGGCTCGTGGTCGCCACATCCGCATTGGAAACAGTATGGCAGCCAAAACATCTTGACAGGCGCCCCCGTCAGAGAGTTCGAGTAGGGGACAAAGGATCTGGAGGATTTCGATGCGTATACTCGTGAGCGCCGCCGCGTTGGGACTTGCCGTGATGCTGGGGGGGCCGGCAACCGCGCAAGCGATTCCCCTTGACATCAAGGGCGCCGGTGGCGCTGCGGTGTCTGGCGACACAGCGCGCGGGCAGACCGTGTTCAAGAAGTGCGCGCAGTGTCACTCGCCGGTCAAAGGCAAGAACGGCACGGGACCGTCGCTGCACGGCATCGTTGGCCGTCCGGCCGGCTCGGCCCCGAACTTCCGTTATTCCGATGCAAACAAGAAATCGGGCATCAAATGGACCGAGCAGGAGTTGTTCGTTTATCTTGAGAACCCCAAGAAGCGCATCCCAAAAACGATCATGGCCTTCGCCGGCCTACCGAAGGCGCAAGATCGCGCTGACCTGATCGCCTACTTGAAAGTGAACGGGCAGAAGTAGGCGGCTTCACCTTCACGCCAATCAGGCCCGCCGGAGCATCCCGGCGGGCCTTTTTAGTTCTGGTGGCGAATATCTGCGGCGCAGGGCACGTGCTGGTTTCGTCACGCACTTCGGCGTCTGACGAGGTCAGTGATGTGCAATGGGAATGAGGCTGCCACTGCAAGGGCAATCCAGTGCCACTCCGCGCCGGTAAGTGCGAGCCTTAGTGCGACGAGCAGGAATACACCGGGCATCAGCGCGAAGAAGAGATCCGGCAAAGCGCGTCGCCAGATTCTTCGCCGCAAGGCCAGAAGACCGATGAATTCGGCAGCGATGACGAGCAGAACCAGATCGACCGCCCGACCGCTCAGCAAGAATTCCTGCATCAGACCACCTGTCCTTGCTCAGCCGAAAGGCGCGTTGAGGCGGACCACATCAAAGTTCAGCACCGACGCCAGGGACACCCAGACAAGGTAGGGCGTGAGCAGCATGCCAGCGAGACGCGAGTGGCGGCCGGTGAAGATGATCAATGACACAACCGACAGCCAGAGAAAGCAGACCTCGATAAGCGACCAGTCGGGGCGGTGGAGCCGGAAGAACAGCAGGCTCCAGAGGATGTTGAGAAAACCGTTCAGTGAGAAAAGGCCGACAAGCCAGTCCCGCTCGGGCCCTTGCGGCGCACGACGCCATGTGATGACCGCCGCAACTAAGGTGAACGAATAGATGGTGGTCCAGATGATGCCGAAGGCCGGCCCGGGCGGTTGCCAGTCAGGCTTCTTCAGGGACGCGTACCAGGGGCCGAGATCCGTGATGGCGCCCCCAAGAGCGGCGACAAGGATCGCCGCCGCTCCTGCGACGACAATCGGTCGTCGGGCGCCCATGCTCAAGGGGCACGGGGCGAGGATGACAGGCCAAGGAGATGGCCCATGTCCTTGACGAAGATACGCATGTGCGCCGCCGGATCCGCTTTCACGAGTTCCTTGTTCATGTAGGCCTGCCAGGTGAGGCGTTGCACGTCTGGATCGTTGCACATCTTAACAAAACCCTCGCGGCGTTTGTCGCTGCGATACCAGAAGTGCTGCATGATGCCGAGAATCCAGAAGACCTTGCCGTGATCTTTCATGAACGCCTTGCGCGCTCCGGCAAGGGCTTTCGCCTTGCCCGTGGCAAGCATTTCGACGACGGCCTCAGCGGCGAGGCGGCCACCGACCATCGCGTAGTAGATCCCCTCCCCTGACGCCGGCGCGACGACGCCGGAGGCGTCTCCAGCAAGGACGACATCACGGCCATTGTCCCAGCGCCGCAGAGGTTTCAGCGGGATCGGCGCACCTTCAGTACGAATGGTTTCACAACCTGCTAGGCCCGACACTTGTCGCAGGTCGCTCACGGCGCCGCGCAGCGAGAAGCCCTTGCGGGCGGATCCGACGCCGACGCTGGCGGTGTCGCCATGCGGAAAAATCCAGGCGTAGAAATCCGGCGAGAGCTTGCCCTGATAGTAGATGTCGCAACGGCTTTCCTCGAAGCCGCCTGCGCCGTGCGCCGGAGCGCGGATGATTTCGTGATAGGCGAAGACGCAGGGCATTCGGTCCGCATCCTTGATAGTCTGCTTCGCGACTTGCGAGCGGGCGCCGTCGGCGCCGACGACGGCACGGGCGCGGACGCGCTGGACGTTTTCCTTGCCGTCGCCCTTGTCGTGGAAGCAGACGACGGCCGTGCCGTCTTCGTCGCGTTCGATGCGGAGGAATGCTCCGGAGCGGCGTTCAGCGCCCCCCGCGACGGCGCGTTCGCGTAGCCATTCGTCGAATTCGTCGCGATCGACCATGCCGACAAAGCCGCCCTCGACCGGCATGGTCACGATGCGGTTGGAGGGTGAGACCATGCGGGCGGCTGTGGCGCGCGCAACAAGCAGGTGATCGGGGATGCCGAAGTCTCGAATCAGTCGCGGAGGGATGGCGCCGCCACACGGCTTAATGCGGCCGGCGCGATCGAGCAGCAGAACCTTTCGTCCCGCCCGGGCGAGATCGCCTGCGGCTGTTGCTCCGGCCGGGCCGCCACCGACGACGACCGCGTCGTACGTTTCAGTCATAGTCATATGCGGGCTCCCTGAGGAACGAACCGTTCACCGACGAGATCAAGGCGGGCTGCCAGAAGTGCGGCGCACGTGAACAGAGCAGCCTCCAGCGAGAAGACGATGAGGAAAGCGCTGGAGTCTTGCGGAAGAACTGCGCGAAGGATGTCGACGCCCGCTGCGCCGGCGAAGCCGCCGCATGCAAAGGCGCAGGCCTGGGCTGCGCCCCAGACGCCCATACGGACGCCTTCGCGCGACGCCTGCCCTGCTCCAGCAAGCCCCATCATGGAGCCGATTGCGGAGACAGCGAACACACCGTTTGCGAAGCCGAGGGCGAATACAGTTGGTTGTAGCGGCCATGCAGGGCCTACGGCGCTTGCGCATGCAAGCGCGACGAGCGCTGCGGCCGAGCCGATGCATCCGGCGACGGTCCATTGCCGCATCCATGCGCGCTTCTTGTCGCCGAAGCGTGCGCCGCAGACGCCGACCAGGATCATGCCGAGCAAGACACCGCCGTTCTGGACACCGGCAAGCTGCGTGGACTGGCCGGGCGTCATGTCGAAGATAAGGCCTGCAAAGGGTTCGAGGATGAGGTCCTGCGCACTGTAGGCGAGCATCGAGACGAACACGAAGATGGTGAAGCGGCGGGCCAGCGGGTCAGCCCATGTCTCGCGGAGGACCTGCGCGAATGGCGGTTTTGCCTGCTCGGATTCGCGAGGCGTCTCCGGCTCGCCTTCGATGCCCCACACGGCGACCAGCGTCAGAAGGAAAGCGATCCCGACGATGCCGGATGCGACCAGCGCCAGTCGTTGGGACGAGAATGGGTCAAGCAAGGCGCCCGAGATGCCAGCAGTGATGACGATGCCAACGATCATCATGATCCACGTCGTGGCGGCAGCGGCCGGCCGCCGCGCGGGCGCCGTGCGTGATGCGAGAAGCGCAAGCAGCGATGTGCCGCAGGCTCCGACGCCTGCGCCGATCATGGTGAAGGCGAGGATGCCGAGAAGGATGCCGATGCCGGGCGACGACTCCATCATCACCGTCGCATTGGTGGCCAACAGTCCGCCGAGGGCGAGGACGCCCATGCCGCCGACGATCCAAGGCGTGCGACGATGGCCCATATCTGAGCCATAGCCCCAGCGTGGACGCGACAGCTGGATCGCGTAGTGCCAGGCGACGAGTGCGGCGGGCAGCATGGCTGGCAGTGCGAATTCCACCACCATGACGCGATTGAGCGTCGATGTGGTAAGGGCGACGACGCCGCCGAGCGCGCTCTGCACCAGGCCGACGCGGACGATGCTTAGCCAGCCGAGCGGAGCTTGTGTCATGGTTGAGTTCCAGCGAGGCCGCCGAGAGCGAATGCGCTGACCAGCATGCCGAGAACATAAAGAAGCACGCCCGTCCCGTTGTACCAGGGGGCGAGCTTGCGCGGATCGGTGACAAGGCGGGACATCATGTAGAGCTGCAGGGCCAGAGACACTGCAACGGCGGCGGCGTGGAAAGGCGCGCCCCAGGCGGCCATAAGCGCGACAACGACGACCTGCGGCGCGGCCATCACGATGCAGGCCACGCGCGCCGCCTGGTCGACGCCGAGTTGCACCGGGAGCGAACGAACGCCCGTCTGCCGATCGCCATCGATCGCCTTGAAGTCGTTGAGCGTCATGATTCCGTGGGCGCCGAAGCTGTAGAGCGCCGCGATAAGGAGGACCTGGGCGTTGGGCACAGTCGCCAGCATGACAGCGGCGCCGGTAAACCAGGTGATGCCTTCATAAGAGAGCGCGCAGGCGGCTGGCCCCCACCAGCCACTTTGCTTCAGGCGGAGCGGCGGCGCGCTGTAGACCCACGCGAGGATCATACCGACGACAGCGGCGCAGAAGACCCATGGACCTAGGGCGAGCGCCCAAAGCATCGACACGACAGTCCACGCCATCGCGATCCAGAGGCCCCAGCGGCCCGGAATACGGCCGGACGGGATCGGCCGGTTCGGTTCGTTGATGGCGTCGACGTCGCGGTCGTACCAGTCATTGACGGCCTGACTGGTGGCGCAGATCAGCGGTCCGGCCAGGACGATGCCGGCTAGCGCCATCGGCCAGCGTTCAGCGAGGTTCGCGCCAGACGAAACAACACCACAGCCGAACGCCCACATGGGCGGAAACCAGGTGATCGGTTTGAAAAGTTCGAGGACGGCACCCGGCGTCGGCAGTGTTCTCGCTATTGTTTCGACATGCGTGGACGACATGCGAAACGCTACAAATCGCGACGGCGAGTGTCAATTCATCTGGACGCTTTCTGTGTCTCGTTGACTGGACTCACTCGCCCGCAGCCAGATCACCCAAGCCATAGCGGTGAAGTTTCGAGTAAAGGCTTTGGCGGCTCACGCCCAGAACCTCGGCCGCGGACGCGCGATTGTTGCCTGTCAGCTCAAGAGCGGCCTCGATGCACAAACGCTCCACAAGTTCGGTGGTCTCCCGTACGAGCTCCTTGAGCGAGACGCGACCAACCAGTTGCGAAAGCTGCTCAACCGAGCGCGGCAGCTCACCCGCGATGCGCGGCTTGGCGACGGCACCGCGGGCGGCAGCGCGAATCGAGAACCCGAAACAGGGCTGTTCGCCTGTGGCGACATGGACGGCCGAAACCTCGACATCTTCCTGCTCGCCCAGACGCGTGCGCAGGACAGTCGCGAAGTTCTTAAGCGATCCGTGCTGGCGCAGGCTTGAGAGCAGGACGTTGCGGTCGATCTCCGGCCGGCCAAGAATTGTGTCCAGCGACACGCCTCTTGCCTGCTCGTTGCTGGCGATGCGCGACAGGTCAAGGAAGGCGGCGTTCTGGGCCAGGATGCGGAGATTTTCGTCGGTGACGACGAACGCGTCAGGAATACGCTCCAGCACGGAAACCAGGTGCCGGGAGGCTTCCGGCACGCGAATGACGCCCGCTTCCGGCGAAGACAAGCGCACGAGGAAGAGAGACGCTCGGTCCTGACGAAAGAGCGATGCAGCCACTTCAAATGAGCGGCCTCCCTGGCGCAGGGTGGATTGCGCCGTGAGATTCGGGCCGCCCTGAGCAACTGCAAGAAGCGAAATCGCAGCGTCTCGCGATTGTTCTTCAAAGGCCGACGAGAACTCGCGGCCGACAAGCGAGACTTCTGCGCTGCCGATAAGGCGATCGGCGGCCGGGTTGGCTTCAACGATCCTCCGTGTAGCGGCATCGACCACGATGACGGCTTCCGACGCGAGTTGAAACAGGAGGCGGTAGCGTGACTCGACTTCGCGAAGCTTCCGGTAGTCCTGTTCCATCGTCTGCTGCGCCTGCATCAGGCGTTGCTGTAGCTCGCTGATGGCGCGATGGTCGCGACCGATCGCAATGACACGGCCGTCTTCACCGGCATTCATCGCAATGTAGCGAACCGCAACCGCAGCGCCGTCATCCGTGCGATGGTTGATCTCGCGCCATCGTGGGCCGGCGTCGTTCGCGGCGTCGCGGAGCATTTCCTCGATCTTGGGCCGACTGTCGGCCGTAACGGTGTCGGCCCAGCGGCGGTCGAGCCAGGCTTCAAAGCCGTCCTGCACCATGTCGCTGTTGTTGATCGCCATGTCGCGAATGAAACCGCTGCGATCGATGATCATTGCCACATCCCCGCCGGCTGCGGCGACCTTTGCGGCGACTCGGGCGTCCAGCGCACCCAAAGTATCGCGCGCGAACCTTGGTTCGACACGGCCTTGGGTAGAAGAATAGATAGCCATAGAACCCGCACTCGCCCTTTCCTCGGCGGCAGCAAAGTTAACGGGATGCGAGCCGCCTAACCGCGCCTTCAGCCCCCAACACGGCCTGCCTTGCGTCGGTGGCCATCGCATCGGCACCAACCTTCGCAACCAGTTCCGGCCTCTCAACAAAGAGCCGTCCACCTACCATTACAGTGATGTCTCGATTCCTTGACGCCTTCCGTACCGACATAATCATTGGCGCGATTTGATCAAGCTGTTCATCTGAGCTGGCTGACATTCCGAACAAATCGAAGTCATGTGCTTGCACCGCAGACACAACCTCGGCGACGGACCCAGACAGTTCCGCCCATGTGCGCCAGCCAGCGCGGCGAAAGAATTCCTCAACAATAACAAGACCGAAGGTGTGCTGCTCGCCCGGGGCGGCTGCGAACAGCGCCGCGCGGCCGGTTGACATGGGAAGTTCGTTGGGTCCGTGGAGGCTCAACTCCCGGACAATATGCTGCAGCCGGCCCAAGGCGATTGTAACGTCAGAGAAGGACACGCGATCCTCTTCCCAGAATTCGCCCAGACGGCGAGCGGCGGGGCCAAGCAGGTCAACGTAGATCGACTCCAGCGCAACGCCCTGTTGCATGAGCTTCCCGATGATCGCCATCAGGGAGTCTCTACCTGACGATAGGGAATAAAGTGCAAATTTTTCAATTATTTCCGGGGAAAGCGGCACGCTTTCCTTACCATCCTGACGCGTCATGCGATGCACGAGCATGAGCCGGGGAATGATCTCGCCTTCGACCATCCGGGCGAGTTGGTCGCCGAGCTGTGGGCGAGGCGTTGCATCAACAACTGACAATGACGATGGACGCCGAGCTCCTGGCGCGATCTGCATTGGCTCTTCACCACACAGATCGAACACCGACAATCCCGGAAGGCTGGCCATCTGCGCCCCCATCTCCCGCGGATCTGCACTTCGGCAGCTTCCGCTTCTACGCCTACCAACCGAGCCAGGACATACCGGCTCTATGCAGGTCTTTCCTCCCAGGATTGCGCCCGCTGTCGAGGGTCTCTGCTCCCGGCGGGTCACGGTAGACAGAAGTTATGCCGTTAGGCGAGTCCAAAATTTGACAGTTTGACGCATGTGTCCAACATTTTGGACGTTCGCTTTCCTTGACAATCTGAAAGGCGTCGCCCTACCTTTCCATGGTGATTTCATCCAACGCGATCGGCGCGGGAGGTCGGAAATGCAGGCGAACCGGGGCCATTACGACAACCACACGGGAGCCGGGCGACAGCGCTCGGGTGAACGAAACAGGCTGTTTTCCGAGATGTTTGACGGTTGGCTCGATTCGCTCGCGCCCTGCCCCTGGCCCGCTCATGTCGGTTCGCACCTTGCGAACAGACACGGCGTGACACATCGGAAGCAGGAGCTTTACACCCGAGAGGAACGCATCCGCCGGGACACCTCGCCGTGGACGATGGTTCAGGCGGTTCTGGCGCCTCTGCAGTTCGTGGTCTTCGCCATCAGCCTTGTACTGGTTGTCCGCTATCTGATGACCGGCCAAGGGTACGACATCGCGACGGCTTCGATCCTCGCCAAGACCTTTCTTCTCTACCTGATCATGGTGACGGGCTCGATCTGGGAAAAGGAAGTCTTCGGCAAATGGCTGTTTGCCCGCGCCTTCTTCTGGGAAGACGTTTTCAGCATGCTCGTCCTCGGGCTGCAGACGGCTTACCTGCTCGCTCTGATCAATGGGTGGGGTTCAGCTTCGGATCAGATGTTGATCGCAGTCGCAGCCTACGCGGCCTATGTGATCAACGCCGCGCAGTTTCTTCTGAAACTGCGTGAAGCGCGCCTTCAGGCGCCGCGATCCGCCCCGGCCGCGATGGACCTGCGCGGTCATTCCACATGATGCCAGCTGCCCCCAGCGCCGGATGCGAGAGCGAAGCTGTTCCGGTGCTGCGCGAGCGTGGGCAACGCGAGGTGTTCTGCGGCCTGACTGGGATCGTCTGGCTGCATCGCAAGATCCAGGACGCTTTCTTTCTCGTGGTTGGCTCGCGCACCTGCGCTCACCTGATCCAGTCGGCCGCCGGCGTGATGGTGTTCGCCGAGCCGCGATTCGCCACAGCGATCATGGAAGAGAAAGACCTCGCGGGCCTTGCCGACGCAAACGAAGAGCTGGATCGCGTTGTTGACCGGCTGCTGGAGCGCCGACCGGACATCAAGCTGCTGTTTCTTGTCGGCTCCTGCCCTTCCGAAGTGATCAAGCTCGACCTTTCGCGCGCGGCGCAACGGCTTTCGGTGAAGCACCAGCCGGGCGTCCGGGTGCTGAACTATTCCGGCAGCGGCATCGAGACCACGTTCACGCAAGGCGAAGACGCATGTCTCGCCTCGCTCGTTCCCGAAGCACCGAAGGCCGATGACAACGCGGCCCCTTCGCTGCTTGTCGTCGGTGCCCTTCCCGACATCGTGGAAGATCAGTTCCGTCGTTTGTTTGCCGAACTGGGCATTCCGCGGGTGGATTTCTTCCCGCCCCGTCGCTCCGGCGAGATCCCAGCGATCGGGTCGAATACGCGGATGCTGATTGCACAGCCGTTTCTCGGTGATACAGCGCGCGCGCTTGAAGCGCGGGGGGCCAAACGGCTTCCTGCGCTGTTCCCGTTCGGCGCAGAGGGCACGACTCACTGGCTCAAGGCAGCGGCCGATGCCTGGTCGATTCCAGAGATGGACTTCCGCCGCATCGTCGCCCCGCACCGTGAACGGGCCAAGCGGGCGCTGGCACGGTCGCGCGAGACGCTTGAAGGGTTGAGCGTTTTCTTCTTCCCCGACTCACAGCTCGAGCCGCCGCTGGCGCGCTTCCTGGCGGAAGAGCTGGGCATGCGGCCGCTCGAGATCGGCACGCCTTACCTCAATCGCGACCTGCTGTCGGAAGAACTCAAGCGGCTT
>CAIMMO010000156.1 GCA_903842595.1 uncultured Alphaproteobacteria bacterium | reverse complement strand
GCGGCTTGTTCGGCAGAACCGGCTTGATCACCTTCCACTCGAAATCCGTCAAATCGTAGCGCGCCATGATCAGTCTCCTTCAACGGAAACTGAATCACGCTTCGCTCAATCGCAAAACCGTTTATGAGTATGCAGCCTAGTTGCCGGACAAGCTGGACATGAGGCGGAGGCTCGTTACCCTCCGTCTCATGAACCGCCGAGATTTCCTCGCTGCGCTAGCCGCATCCTCCGCGAGCCCTGCATTCGCGCAGGCTGCGCCGTCACCCGCTGCGCCACTGATCTATTATGCGGGGCAGGCAGGGCGGCTCACCAGTGACCGGTCAAGCCAGGGCGGAAATCCGTTTGCAAGTGCGCTGTGCGAGGTGATCGCCGGGAAGCCGCTGTCGCTGGCGACATTCACGCGGCGAATGGCGGAGGCGAACCAGATCCATTCGCGCGGCTGGCAGATGATGGATTATCCGCGCACGCTGCCTGACCCGAAGCGCCGGCTGGACAAGGGCGAGACGCGGCTCGCGCTCGTGCTGATCAATGCCGATTACTCGAAGTCTGATGCCTACTCACTGCCGGGCGCGGCGCATGATGCGAAACGTGTTCCCGAGGCCCTGAGCGCCGCGGGTTACCAGACCATGCTGGTACTTGATGCGACTGCTGACGCGGCGCGCGCGGCGATGGCGGAGTTTGCCGACGCCTCTAGGGCCGCCGACAATGCGATCATCTACATTGGCGGCCATGGGGCGCAGCACCAGCGCAGCGTCTACTGGATGATGGGCGATTTTCCAGCGCAGGATGGGAAATGGTTGTCGACGCATGCGATTCCGGTCAGCGAGATTGCCAAGGCGGGCCGGGCGCGGTCGCTCAATCTGGTGCTGTACGCAAGCTGCAGGGACGACCCTTTTCGATGATCAGCCCGGATGACGCGCAGACCTTCGCCCGGGAATGGGTGAAGGCGTGGAACGACCATGATCTTGAGGCAATCCTCGCCCACTATGCGGACGATGTGGTGTTCCATTCGCCGCGCATCCGGATCGTCACGGGCCGGGACGTCGATGCCCTGAACGGAAAGGCCGCGCTGCGGGACTATTGGGGCAAAGCCCTTGATCTCGCGCGTGACCTTTACTTCGAAGTGGACCAGGTCTTCGCCAGCTCCGACGCTCTGACCATTCTCTACACAAACCACCGCCAGCAGCAGGTCACGGAGACGTTTGTGCTGAGGGCGGATGGCAGGGTGGTCAGGTCGGTCGCTGCCTACGCGTGACCTACGATCGTCGTGGTTTCGGCGGGGGCGTTGGCGCGCATCTTTGACGCGTAGATTGCCGATTCCATCGCGATGGTGAGGCACTGGGCCGGCGGGAGGATGCGCGAGGCGCTGAGCAGCATGTTTGCAGCGGCCTGAGCCGTGATGGCGACCCATGACTTGCGGTTCGCAATGCCGCCCGCCGTGCTGATGGCGGGGCTGATCTCTCCGGCGAGCGCGGCGAAGGCGACGGGGCCGACAAGTTTCAGGAGGTCACGCGTGGACGCCACGGGCCGGAGCTTGTCCTCGACCGACGGCAGGCCCTCCTTTGGCGTGTTGAACGATTCGCTGACATGCCGGAACATTGCCGGGACGTTGGGCAGGTCCTTGCGATCGAGGCCCTTCGACAGCGCGGCGGCGACCATCATGTTCCATACCCGCGAGCGGGCGAGTACAGGATCTCTGACGCTGTAGAGCATCTCATTGAGGGCGGGGCCGTAAAGGAAAATGCGGCCGTCGGCCTTGAGCGTCATTTCCGAGAGTTTCTGTTCCGAAGTGACCTTCTCCATCTTTTCTGCGTCGGCCAGAAGCGAGACCTGGGCTGCAACGCCGGCAACGGCGCCGATCGCAGCCATCACGGTCGGCGCGTGCAGCTTGCCCTCAAGGGCGATGCGCGGGGGCAGGTTGCGGATCAGGTTGCCGAAGGCGTAGTTGCACGCCGTCTCGTCAGGCTGGCCGGCCCAGGGAAAGGGATTCCCCGAATTGGCGCTGACCGGTTGGCGTTCGAGCGTGTTTGTCCCGTTCATGTGCAATCTCCCAGAACCGTTTGGGACGTCCAAGCAACTATCGGACCGCGCGAAGATTAACCATCGCATCGCTCGAGAAACCCATTGACCCTCACGCATCGTGAGGCTGCAGAAGGGCGTCATGAAGGATCTGACCGTCAAACAAGTCGCTGCGATATCGGGCGTAACGGTGCGAACGCTGCACCATTATGACGAGATCGGACTGCTCGCCCCGGCCCATATCGGGGCGAATGGTTATCGCTACTATGGCCGGGCCGAACTGCTCCGGCTGCAGCGGATCCTTTTCCATCGTGAACTGGGCGTGCCGCTCGGCGAGATCGCGGCGCTGCTCGATCGCGAGGACGAGGACCAGGTCGGCGTTCTGATGCGTCATCGCGGGAAGCTGGAAGCGCAGCGGGAACGCTACCGCATCCTCATCGAAACCATCGACCGCACGGTCGCTGCAATAAGGGGCGAGACGCACATGTCGAACGCAGAGCTCTACAGGGGGTTTTCAACCGAGACGCAGGCCGCGTACGAGGCCTGGCTGATCGAGCGCTATGGCGATCCGATGGAGGATGACATCGCGCGCTCGCGCAAGTTGCGTCAGGGCATGTCGGAGGCCGAACAAGGCGCGGTGATCGACGAGCTGAAGGATATCGAGACAGCGCTCGCCGAAGGCATGAAGCGCGGCGTCGCGCCAGATACAGCGCCTGTTGACAGAGTGATCAGGCGGCACCGCGCATGGGTGGCTCGGGCATGGGACCGGCCGTGCTCGCCGCAGGCCTATGCCGGGCTGGCCGATCTCTATCTCTCGCATCCCGATTTCGTGACGCGCTACGAGGCCATTGCCCCTGGATTTTCCGTCTGGCTGACGGACGCGATGAAGGCGCATGCCGTGCGGGAGGCGCGAGCCTAGCGTGAGGCGCGGCGGCTTTGAGCAGGCGAGCGCCGCGCTGGCTTTGCTTTCTTGACGGCCGACTTCTTGCGCGCTGGTGCGGCGGGCTTTGCCTTGAGCGTGGATGCCACGGGCCAGCGGCCGGTCTCTTCTTCCCAGTGTGACCTGCAGAGCGACACATACATCGACTTTTCGATGCTGACCTGGTCTCCGCGCGTGATTGCGCGTCCATCAGGCGCGCGGCGGACCACCATGGTGGCCTTGCTCCCACAATGGCAGATGGTGCGGATCTCCCGGAGAGTGTCAGCGATGGCGAGGAGTTCTGCCGAGCCGGGAAACAGCTCGCCGCGGAAGTCGGTGCGCAGGCCGTAGCAGAGCACGGGGATGCCGAGGCGGTCAGCGACGCGTGCGAGTTGCCAGACCTGCTGCCTGGTCAGGAACTGCGCTTCGTCGACAAAGACGCAGTCGATCTTCCCTTTCCGGTGTTCGCGATTGATCCACACGTAGAGGTCGTCGGTTTCGCCATAGAGCTGCGCGTCGGCGCTGATGCCGATGCGCGAGGTAATGCGACCTGCCTCCGTCTCGGCATAGAGCGCCGAGGTGAACAGCAGCGAATGCATGCCGCGCTCTTCGTAGTTGTAGGACGCCTGCAGCAGCACGGTGGACTTGCCGGCATTCATCGCGGCGTAGGAAAAATACAGTTTCGACATGGCCGCTCTCCGGACGCGTCAAGTCTGCAGCGGTCAGGTCAGGAGGCCAAGCGAGAGCCAGCGCAACCCTGACGGTTTCTGGGGATGAGCGAAGCGCTGGCCTGAGCAGCGGTCCTATTGCGGCAGGCCGGCAGCGACGAATTTGGCCAGGTCGTCGAGCTGGTCGGCCGAGAGCGCGGCGCCCATGGGCGGCATCTTCTCGCCGGGGCTGACCATGCCCTTGACGATCTTTTCCTTCACCGCCTCGTAGTCGAGACCCGCGGTGAGGGCGATGCCCATCTGCGTGCCCTGGCCGGTCGGGCCGTGGCATATGGCGCACGAGCCGACGCCGGCATAGATTGCGCGCCCATTGGCCAGCTCTTCGGTGCTTGGCCCGGTCGATGCTGCGGGGATGGCCGGCGCGGCGGCTGGCCCGGCTGTATCGGCGGGCGCAGTCGACAGGCTTTCGGGGGTGTTTTCGGCGGCGGGGCCGCTGGGGCCGGCGGGCTCTTCAGCGATCGGCGCGGGTGGCGGCGTTGCGGGGGCCGGTTTTTCGGCCGCGGGCGTGCAGGCTGCGAACAGGGCGAGCGCCGAGACCGTCAGAGTTGCAAGACGAAAGTTCACGCAAAGCCCCCTTGAGTACGCTGGTTCGGGATCCCGGTCAGACAGTGGGATATCCTGGCATCTTCTGTATCCCGAATGAACTGATCGCAAGCCCCGTTGTCGGTCACGCCGGGGTGGGCGCGTGGCGGTCGGAGGCGACACCTGGAAAGAGATGGACCCCCTCGCGACTGGCGCGGCGGATCAGCTCGGCGAGGGTGATCTGGCCAAAAGCGCCTTTCCAGCCCTTGCCGTGGAAAGCGCTCACCGGGGTTGCGGCGCGCAGGTCGCTGAGCGGGGTCACGTCTTCCACCAGAAGAAGGCGCGGGCCTGGCTCGTGGCAGGCGAGCACGAGGGACGAAAGCGCCATCGGATCGAAAGCGGCGACGAGGATCGTCTCGCTACGCCATTCATGGAGAAGGGCGGCGAGGCCGTGGCTGTCGGCGAGTGAGCGGGTGTCGTGGAAGAAGACAGCCTCCGACATCAGCGGGTTGAGGCCTGTGGCGGCGCCCGTGTTGCGGGTGCGGATCAACGGCTGGCGCGTGCGCCGGCGCGTGTGTGCAATCGTCCAGCCCAGGCGCCGACCAAGCGTGAGCAACTGGCGGGCGGCGCTGCTCGCCTTTGCATCAGGCTCGCGATCGGGCACGGCGTCCGGTTGCAGGTCGACGCAGACAAGGCGACAGGTCGAAACGTCCATGGGGAGACCCTGGAGCTGGAAGGCCAAGCTGGAAGAGGGCGGTCTGGAGGCGGCGGTCGCTAGGCTACCGCAGGTCGGGCAGCGGAGCGGTCGAGGACACTTTCCTCGTCCCACTCTCCCTCGGGGCGCATGACCACGTAAGGGTCGCTATCCATCGTGACAGCATCGTTGCGCGCCGCCAGTTCGCGGTAGCATTCGACGTAGTCATAGTCCGAGAAGCGGAAGCCCTCGCGGCCCTCGCGCGGGTGGAAGCCGAGCTGCTTCCAGAAGGGCACGAGGCGTTTCTGGATGTAGCCGAGCACGTGGCGGTAGCCCTTGCGGCCGATCATGTCGACTGCGGTCTCGATCATCAGCTTCACCAGCGCGCCGCCGCGCACATGCTTCATCACGCAGACGCGCTCGATCTTGGCGAAGGAGGCGAACCAGCGGATGCGCAGCGTCGCGACCGGTTCGTTGCGCAGATACGCAATCAGGTGGCAGGAGGACAGATCGTTGTTGTCGAACTCCTCGTCATAGGGGCAGTCCTGCTCCGCGAGGAACACGGATGCGCGGATCGCGACGACCTTCATGAAGTCGTTGAGATCGCGCACCATCTCGATACGCAGGTCGTTGCTTGCGTGATTTGTGTGGACCGACATCATTCCGCCATCTCCATGACCGAGGCGCAGCGCCAGAAAAGGTGGGGGGTATTGTCGAACGGGAAGAAGCCGAGATGGCGCATGATGCGCGCGCCGGCTTCGGTGGAGTCCCGTCCGAAGAAGGGCAGGTCCGGGAAGTAGCGGTCGATCAGCGAGCGCAGGCCGAGCACCAGCGCGCCGCGGCTGACCTGATCCTTCCCAGCGTAGCACCAGCAGTAGAAGCCAGCGAGCGGCTCACCCATGCGGGCGACCCATTTCTGGTCGATGTTTGCGGCGTCGAACGTGTTGTCGACGAGGGCTGCGACGCCTGACGCCGTCAGCGCGAGAGGCGCGAGGAAGCCGGTGACTTCGCCGCGGCGGCGGATCACCCAGATCGATGCGCCGGTCAGCGCATCGACGCGTTTGATCTCGTCGAGCGAGGCAAGGCCCGGTCCAAGTTCCTGCGTTGCGAGCGCGTGCACGTCGGCAAAATCCTGATCACTTGCCGCATGCTCGAGCCGTACCGCGGCCATCATCGCTTCGGATGCGCCGCGCATGTACTGTGTATGCAAACGTTCGCCTCCCAGCGAACGCAAAAGCGATGTCGCGTTGTCCCCCATAACCAGCCCCCTCGCACCCCGACCATTCTGGCCGTTAATCACTTGCTAACCATTCAACACAAACTGGTGCGTTGCGCCATTGCGTTTCAGGCAGAGCGGGTATGACGGGCAAGGACCTCAACGAACGTCCTATCCGCGAGCTGGTCGATTGGTCGGACCTTCGAACATTCTACGCGGTCGCGACGGCGGGCTCGATGAACGCCGCCGCGGAGCTGATGGGCGTAACGCAATCGGCAATTTCGAAACGCCTCGGACAGCTCGAACAACGTCTCGGCGCGCGTCTGCTCGAGCGGTCGCCGACAGGCATTCAGCTGACAGAGGCAGGCGCAGAAGCGCTCGATCATGTGACGACCATGATGCGCGCAAGTCAGTCTCTGGAGAACACGCTGCGTGGTCTTGAGACGAAGACGCAGGGTGAGGTGAAGATCTGGGCGAATGACGGCGTTCTTGCCTTCTGCATTGCGCCGAATGTTTCGTCTTTCCTTGCCGAGAACCCCGGTGTGCGGCTGACGATGACGTCGGATCGCTACTTGCCGAAACAGGGGCAGGGCTATGCGGACGTCGTGATCGGGTTCGATCAGCCGGTGCAGGGCGACGTCGTTTCGTTTCCAATCGCGACGCTGCACTACTGCGCGTTCGCCTCGCGCGACTACATCGCGACGTATGGCGTACCGACCGGTCCGCTCGATATTGGCGCTCACCGTGTCCTGAATCATACGCTCTACAGCGAGAATCCGGGCTGGAAGGACAAGACCGCCCAGATCGCGGCGCTCGTGGAACCGGCATTGTTGACCGATTGCAGCGCTTCTCTGCTGCAGGCGACAGCTTCCGGGGCTGGAATAGCGGTTATGCCGAGCTATGCGGCGCGGCTGGATGCGCGTCTGGTTGCGCTGCCCATTCCTCCGCTTGCCTCGGTCAAGGTCTGGCTGGGCTTCCATGAGAGCGCGCGGCGGGCGCCGCGCGTGCGCAATGTCGTGAGCTGGATGCGGCTCATGTTCGACCGCCGGAAGAACCCCTGGTTCCGGGAGGAGTACGTGCCGCCGAGCCTGTTCGACAATGCGCCGGCCATCGCCTGGCCGGATGAGCGTGCGGCGTAATCGCCGATCATCGGCAAGCGCCGATTCCTGCCAAAAAAAGGTCCAGATTGCGGGGGCACGCTGCAGTTTCCGGGGCGCTGCAGATATTCAGCGGCCGTGACCGCCGAGGTCGCCGCGCCCCGCTTGAAAAGACGCCAGCAGGCCCAAACTAGTTCCCAGTGGGCTCGCTTGCGAGGCCCTGACGAATTTTGCCCGGCTTATCCGGGCTTTGACGGAGACGCAGATGAATCGCGGTGTTGTTGTCGGCGCGGTTGGTGGATTGGTTGCGGGAGTTAGCCTCGGGGCGCTCGCGCTGGCTGCTCCCTCCTTCGCGCTGTTTTCTCAGAGTGGAGCGGTCCTCGCGGCTCCAGCGGCGGCTCAGCTGGCGCTGCCGGCCATGTCGCAACAGGCCCGGTGGGGCGTTTTGCCGAACCTTGCCGATCTCGTTGAGGCGGCTTCGCCCTCGGTCGTTCAGATCGAGGTGCGCAGCCAGGCCAGGGCCCAGACCATGCGGCAGCTCGGCCCCAACCCGTTCCAGGGAACACCCTTCGAGGACTTCTTCCAGGGCGCCCCCGGCCAGGGCGCCCCCGGCGCGCCACAGGGCGAGATGCCTGACCAGAGGGCTTCCGGTTCGGGCTTCTTTGTCGATGGCGGCTATGTCGTAACCAACAATCACGTCGTTGAAGACGCGACCAAGATGACGGTCCTGCTGAGCGATGGCCGCCGGTTCGACGCGGAACTGGTCGGCACTGATCCCAAGACGGATCTTGCCGTGCTCAAGATCTCGAACGGCAAGGACCTGCCGCGCGCGTTGCCCTGGGGCGATAGCGGGGTTGCGCGGCCGGGCGACAGCGTGTTTGCCGTCGGCGCGCCTTTCGGGCTTTCCAACACCGTCACGGCGGGCATCGTCTCGGCGCGCGGGCGAAATCTCAACGGACAGTATGACGATTTCATCCAGGTCGATGCGCCCATCAACCGGGGTAATTCAGGCGGCCCGCTGCTCGATCACACGGGCGCGGTCATCGGCGTCAACTCCCAGATCTTCTCCCCGAGTGGTGGAAACGTCGGCATCGGCTTTGCGATCCCGTCCGACCAGGCCAAGGGCATCGTGCAGCAGATCGTGCAGAGCGGTTCAGTGCAGCGCGGCTGGCTGGGCGTGGCGATTGCGCCGGTGACGCCGGAGATCGCCTCCAGCCTCAGGCTGGCCGATGCGAAGGGCGCCATGGTGAACTCGGTGACGGATGACAGTCCGGCGTCCAAGGCGGGCGTGCGCGAAGGCGACGTGATCCTGTCGTTCGGCGATCGCCCGATCGCCAGTGTGCAGGATCTGACCCGCGCGGTGGCCGACACCAAGGCGGGCACGACGCGTGACATGCGGATCATCAGGGATGGGCGCAATCAGACGCTGAAGGTTAACATCGCGGCGTTGAAGGACGATGTGCAGCGGCCCCAGCTGGCGAGCGCTGCGCCCAGCCCTCCACGCGGCAGCGTCATGGAAATGGCGGACCTGGGCCTCACGCTGGGCGTCAACGGATCGGACGTGGTCGTGACAGCTGTGAAGGTGAACTCGCCGGCGGCCGAGGCAGGCATCCGCACCGGCGACAAGCTGGTGAAGGTTAACCAGACCCAGCCCGCCTCGCCCGAGGCCGCCAGGAAGGCCGTCGACGACGCCAAGAAGGCCAATGGCCAGGCCGTGCTGCTGCAGCTTGAACGCCAGGGTACGAAGTATTTCGTCGGCGTGCCGTTCAGCGGCTGATCTGCGGGAATCCCAGATCGAAGAAAGCCCGGGCCCCGCGCCCGGGCTTTTTATTTGGGCCCGGTGTGGCGGTTAACCCGACACAGCCGCCAAAAGCGCGTGGAATTGGTTGTCTCCGGCCCCGGGCGGCAGGTTTTGCCTACCCTTTCTTAACCACTCATTTGCGAGAGTTAACGGCCGCAAACCATAAACTACGTTGGAGATCAGGCATGGATGGCCTGGAAGTTCTGGACTTTGGCCGTGACGCCCTCTGGACCACGGTCTGGATGTGCGCCCCGGCGATGATCGCCGGTCTGGTCGTGGGCCTGGTAATCGCCTTCTTCCAGGCGCTTACGCAGATCCAGGAGATGACCCTGGTCTTCGTGCCCAAGATCATCGCGATCTTTGCCGCCCTGCTGATCTTCCTGCCGCTGATGGGCGGGTTGCTGGCCAACTTCGCTGATCAGGTCTTCGTTCGAATCGCCGAATTCTAGGGGAGCCGGGACGCGTTGGACTGGCTGACCCAATACGCCTGGATCGGGGCTCTGCTGTTTGCACGGCTGGGCGCCGTGCTGATGGTGGCCCCGGTGTGGGGCGAGCAGGTCATGCCGCCGATGATGCGGCTGGGGATGGCGCTGCTGGTCACGGCGACGCTGGCGCCCGCGCTGGCGGGGCGTGCGCCGCAGCCGCCGGCGGACATCATCATGGCGATGCCGCTGATCATCTTCGAAGTCGTCATCGGGTTGATCCTTGGCCTTGGCGCACGCCTCATGATGAGCGCGCTGCAAGTGGCTGGCGCGACGGTTGGCATCGCCTCGGGTCTGGGGTTTGCACAGCAGGTCGATCCCATCGCAAGCCAGCCCGCGGCGATCTTCTCCGGCTTCTTCTCGATGATGGGCTTGCTGCTGATCATGTCTGCCGGATTGCATCGTGTGATGCTGGAAGCCGCAGCCGACAGCTATCAGATCTTTCCGCCAGGATCCTTTCCGCCGATCGGGGACGCCTCGACCTTCATGATCGATGCGGTGTCGAACTCCTTCCGCCTTGGCATCCAGATCGCCGCGCCGGTGCTGATCTTCTCCCTGATCTTCAACATCGCGCTGGGTCTCATCTCGCGCCTGATCCCGCAGGTACAGATCTTCATGACCACGATGCCGCTGTCGATCATCCTCAGCCTTGCCGTTATCGCACTGGGACTGGGCGGTGGGCTGATGATGTGGCTCGACGCGATGGAGACGCAGATGCGCGTCTTCACGGTGCGATAGGGGCGCGCCATGGCCGAAGAGCAGGATGACAGTCAGAAGACAGAAGAACCGACACAGAAGCGTCTTGAGGACGCACGCAAGAAAGGCGATGTCGCCAAGAGCCTCGATGTCCCGATCTGGTTCCTGTTTCTGGCGACCGCTGGAATCATGGCGGCTGCCGGACCCCTGGCAGGGATGATCGCAGATCCGCTCGTGCGGATCATGGATCACCCGCACGCCTTCAAGCTGACCGATGGCGGGGCGCAGCAGCTGATGGGCGCGCTGTTGATGTCGCTGGCCTTGCCGTTGGGCATAATCTTCGCCGTGATCGCAGTCGCCAGCGTGCTGGGCCATGTGATCCAGCACCGTCCGCTCTGGACGGGCGAAAAGATGAAGCCGGATCTTGCCAAGCTGTCGCCGATCAAGGGGCTCCAGCGCATGTTCGGCATGCAGGGCTGGATGAACCTGCTGAAGTCATTCCTCAAGATGGCGGCCATTACCGCAGCGATGATCTACGCGGTCTGGCCGGAAGCGACGGCCATATCGGAGTCGGGCAGGCTGGATCCCGCAGGCCTCCTGCTGATGACGCAGGTGATCGCTGGGCGGTTGCTGCTGGCGGCGATCGTCGTCATCGGCATCATCGCGGCAATCGACTACGTCTACCAGCGCTTCAGCTTCATGCAGCGCATGCGGATGTCGCGCCAGGATGTCCGCGACGAGGTCAAGCAGCAGGAGGGCGACCCGCATATCCGTGCGCGCCTGCGCCAGATCCGCCTCGAGCGATCGCGCAAGCGCATGATGCAGAACGTGCCGAAGTCGACCGTGGTCATCACCAATCCGACGCACTATTCGGTTGCGCTGCGTTATGATCCCGAGGTCGATGCGGCGCCGGTCTGCATGGCCAAGGGCGCCGACGAGGTGGCGCTGCGCATCCGCGAGAAGGCAAAGGAGCACGGCGTCCCGATCGTCGAGAACGTGCCGCTTGCCCGCGCCCTGTTCGCAACCGTCGAGATCGAGGAAACCGTCCCGCGCGAGCATTTCGAGGCGGTGGCCAAGGTGATCGGCTTCGTCATGAATACCGCCAAGGGGAAGAAGCGCTGATGCTCGCCATCCCCGCCGCTCGCAGCAGCCTTGTTTTGACTCGCGATTTTCCGGTAGCCGCAAGGTGGCCAATACGTCAGATTCAGCTGCAGACTCAAATCATTAACTTGCCCGGGTCTCATGGACCCCAGTGCCTCCGATCAGACCCCGACTGCCCGACCGAGAAACGGAATTCCGCCCATGGCTGATGCGAACGAACCGCTCGCTTACGAAACCATCGAGACGCCCGCGCCGGCGCCAGCCAAGGGGTTCGACTGGATCCAGCTTGGCTTCTGGTCCGCGCTGGTCATCGCGGGCGCGGCTGCGGGCATGGCGTTGACATGGCAGGACGCGGTCGGACCATCCGGCGCCGTACTGGTCATCGCGCTGGCGGCCATGGCGCTTGTGCTGGTGCTCTGGGCCGTGCGTGGCGCGGGCCGCAAGCTGGGCGTGTTCCCCGAGCGTGGCGCGGCCGAGGCGGCGGCGCAATCGACGAAGCGCCATGTCTGGCTGGAAGCGCTGAACGAACCTGCACTGATCTCCGACAGGGGCGGGGCAAGCGTCGCCGCCAACCAGGCCTATCAGGAACTGGCGCAGCTGGCCCACGAAGTCGGTGACAGCGCGCATGCTCCGTCGGTCGATCGCCTGTTTTCGTCCAACCCTGGCATGGCCGCGCCGATCTACCGCCTGTCGAAGGCCGCAAAGACCGGGGTGGCGCGTACGGAGCTTCTGCCGGCGCTGCTGTTCGGCGACAGTCTGACGCCAACGCAGTTCGAGGCCAGCGTTGCGCCGCTGGGCAAGACGCGCGCGCTATGGCGGTTGCGCAAGATCGAGGCGACTGCCGCAACGGCCGCTGGCGGATCAGTGGATGCGCGTGCGCTCTATGTGGAAGATGCGCCGGTGGGGTTCTTCTCGGCGCGGCGCGACAACCGTGTCGTCTACATCAACCAGACGCTTCGCCAGATGCTGGGACTGCCCGATGGCGAGCACGCCCTGCGGCTTGAAGACATCATGAGGCCGGAAGGCCTCAAGCTGGTGAAGCGCGAAGTGCGCGGCCAGTCGAGCCAGCGCGCCGAAGTCATCCTGCGCGCGCGCGACGGGGTGGAGACGGCGGCGACGCTGATCACGACCTGGGCGGGCAGGGGCAGTGAGGCGCTGACCCGCTCGATCGTCTATGTGGCGAATGCCTCCGAACAGAATGTGCGGCGCGCGGCGCCGGCGGCTGCTGCGTCGGCTAGCGCGGAAGAGCGCACAGCGGCGAGCCGCATTGACGACTCCATGTTCACCGATGCGCCACTTGGCATTGTCCGGCTTGATGGTGAGGGCGTTGAAAGCGCCGTGATGCTGGATGCAAACCGCGCACTGGTCGAGATGACCGGCGGCCGCGCTCAACCGGGTACGCGCTTTGCCGATCTTTTCGTGGCGGACCGGGGAACGGCTGCGCTCGCCGAGGAATTGGCCAAGGCGCTGGACGGCGCGCGCACGTTCAAGCTGGCGGGCAGCAAGGACCGCTCGGCCGATGTGTTCGTCATGCTGGATCGGCAAGGCAGGCCAGCGGCAGCCTATGTCATCGACACGACCGAGAAGCGCGACCTGGAAAAGCGGCTGGCGCAGGGCGAGAAGCTTCAGGCGCTGGGCAACATGGCGGGCGGGCTGGCGCACGAGTTCAACAACATGTTGCTCGGGATCATCCTCAACGTGAACAAGCTCGAGATCCGCCATCCTCCGGGCGATCCCACCTTCTACGAGCTCAAGTCGATCAACGAATTTGCGGCGCGTGGCTCGCAACTGATCCGCACGATGCTGGCCTTCACGCGCCAGCAGACCTTCGTTCCCGAAGTCTTTGACGTCACAGACGCGCTATCTGACTACTACACCCTGCTGCGCGACATCATCGACGAGCGCATCAAGCTGGACATCGTCCACGGCCGCGACCTGCCGCGCATCCGGGCCGACAAGGGCCAGCTGGAGACGGTGGTTACCAACCTTTGCACCAATGCGCGTGACGCCATGGTCGAGAAGAGCGGCGGCGGGCGCCTGCTGATCCGGACCTCGCGGTCGGATGCTGCTGCTGCGCGCAAGGACGGGTTCATCCACGTCACAGACGGTGACTACGCGCTGATCGAAGTGGTTGATGACGGGGGCGGCATTCCGCCGGAGATCCTCGAGAAGATCTTCGAGCCGTTCTTCACCACCAAGGCGGAAGGCAAGGGCACCGGGCTGGGTCTTGCGACCTGCTATGGCATCGTCAAGCAGCTCGGGGGCTTTATCTACCCCGTTTCCAAGATCGGGCGCGGCACCACATTCAAGATCTTCCTGCCGGCCTGGACCGGCGCCGTTGAGGAAGCGTCAGCCGAATCCATGCTCGATGCGCCGGTGGCGTCCCCGACGGCGGAGCCTGCACACGCACCGCGCCATGGCGGCGATCTCGCGGGCCGCGGCAGCATCCTGCTGGTCGAGGACGAAGACGGCGTGCGCGGCATTGCCGCCCAGCTGCTTCAGTCATTCGGCTATCAGGTTGTCGAAGCGTGTGACGGTGAGCAGGCGCTCGAGATCATCAAGCAGCAGGCAGGAACGATCGACCTGCTGATCTCCGATGTCGTGATGCCGGGCATGGACGGACCGGCGCTGCTGCGCGAAGCGCGGCCGTGGCTGACCAAGACCCGTGTCATGTTCATCTCGGGATATGCCGAGCGTGACCTTGCCAAGACGCTGGAGGACGACCGTGCGATCTCCTTCCTGCCCAAGCCGTTCACGCTGAAGCAGCTGGCGGAGCGCGTGAAGGCGGAGCTGAAGGACGCAGCCTGATCCGGCCCGACCTCGAGCGAGGCAATCAGCCGCGCAGGCTGGCGCCCGTTGCCTTCGTGACGGCCTTCACGATGGACTGGGAGATCGCCTCGATCTCTTCGTCCTTCATCGCTGAACCGCGCGGCTGGAGCGTGACCTCGATTGCGACTGACTTCCTGCCTGCGCCGATGCCTGCGCCGCGGTAGACGTCGAAGATGCGGGCGGCTGTGATCAGTTTTGGATCAGCCTTCGATGCGGCGCGCGTGATGTCGGCGGCTGCGACCTTCTCCTCCACCACGAAAGCGAAGTCGCGGCGCACGGGTGTCTGGTCGGCCTTGTCGAGAACAGGGCGGGTCTTGGTCGGCCTGGCCTTGGCTGCGGGCAGGGCATCGAGCGCCAGCTCGATCGCGACGACCGGTCCATCGACGCGGAGCTGTTTCAGGAAGCCGGGGTGGAGTTCGCCGAATGTCGCGATGACCTGCTTGGGCCCAAGGCGCAGCGTGCCGGCGCGGCCGGGATGCCAGTAGGCCGAATCGACGGGGCCGATCTGGAATTTGTCCGGCGACTGGTCGAGCGCGTGCAGAAGCGCCAGCAGATCGCCCTTGGCGGAGAAGGCGTTGTAGGGTGCTGGCTGGCCCTGCCAGTCGCGCGCCCTCGCGGCTTTCACCACGGCGGCGACGTGCATGCGCTGGTCGGTCGGCTTGTCACCCGGATAGACCGGGCCTGCTTCGAACAGGCGGACGTCGTCTGCGCCGTGGTCGGCATTGCGCTGGGCGCCTTGCGCCAGGTTGGCGAGCATGGACGGGCGCATGTAGTCGAGATCCGACGCGATCGGATTGTCGATGGTGAGTGCGCCCTGCAGGTTGTTCGCGCCGCCGATCATCAGCGCGGCCGTCTCATGGTGCATGAAGGACCAGGTGACGGTTTCGAGGAAACCGCGCGCGGCCAGAACGCGGCGGGCGGTGCGGACACGGTTCTGCAGCGGCGTGACGACGACGCCGAGGGTCGCCGGGGCTGGGAGCTTCTCGTCGGGCAGCTTGTCGTAGCCTTCGATGCGGATCAGTTCCTCGACGATGTCGGCAGAGCCTTCCACGTCGGGCCGCCAGGACGGGACCCTGGTCGTCCAGACGGTGTCGCTGTCATGCTGGGCCTTGGGCGGGACGACGGGCTCGAATCCAAGCGAGCGCAGGATCTGTTCCATGCGCTTTGCTGGCATATCGAGGCCGGTGAGCCGCTTCATGTCGCTGACGCGGAACGCGACGGGGGCCGGGCCCTCGGGGACCTTTCCGGCGACGATAACGTCGGACGCTTCGCCGCCGCAGATTTCAAGGATCAGCCTTGTGGCCAGTTCGATGCCCTCGACGCAGGAGTGCGGATCGATGCCGCGCTCGTTGCGGAAGCGGGCTTCGGAGATGATGCCTGTGGCGCGGCCGGTGCGGGCCGTGCGGTTCGCGTCGAAATAGGCGCTCTCGATGAAGACATCGACGGTATCGATCGAGCAGCCGGTGGACTCGCCGCCCATCACGCCGCCGAGGCCGATCGCGCCGCTGTCGTCGGCGATGACGCACATGTCGGCGAGGCTTGCGTAGGTCTTGCCGTCGAGGGCGACGAATGAGTCGTCCGCCGTGCCGAGGCGGGCGCGGATGTCGCCCTTCAGCCTGGCCGCGTCATAGACGTGCAGCGGACGGCAGCGGTCGATCGAGATATAGTTCGTGACATCGACCAGCATGTTCTTCGGATTGATGCCGATCGCCTTGAGGCGGCTCGAGAGCCAGTCCGGTGACGGCTTGTTCTTCACGCCACGGATGAGGCGGCCAGCGAAGACGGGGCAGGCTTCGGGGGCTTCGATGCGGACTTTCACGGGGCTCGGGAATTTTCCCGGAACGGGTTCGACGTGTCGCAGCTTGAACGGGCCGAGACCCTTGGCGGAGAGGTCGCGAGCGATGCCGACCACGCCGAGCCAGTCAGGGCGGTTGGGCGTCACTTCGAAATCGATCACGGTGTCGAGCGCGAGCGCATCGGCGACAGGCGAGCCGACTTCCAGCGTATCGGGCAGTTCGAGGATGCCGCCGTCGGCGATCGCCTGTTCGTCGGAGAGGCCGAGTGCCTGCGCACGCGGCTGCCAGTCCTCGAAGCGGGCGATGCGCAGGCGGAAGGGGTCTTCGTCGGTCTGCATTTCGCCGCCGGAGCACAGCATGCCGTTGGAGACGACGCCGCGCACAGGCTTGGGAACCAGCGTGATGCCGGAGCCGGGGATGAAGGCGCCGATCGGGGCGTAGGCGGTGACGAGGCCAGGTCGGGCGTTGAGGCCGCCGCAGACGATCTCGCGTCTGCCGTCGATGGTCTCGACCTGGCAGACCTGCAGCCTGTCGGCATTCGGGTGCTGTGCGGCTGAGACGATGCGGCAGACGGTGAACTGCTTCAGCGCCTCGCGCGGATCATGCGCTTCCTCGACTTCGAGGCCGGCCATGGTCATGGCGTCGAGGATTGCGGGCAGGTCGGCGCTCGTGTCGAGGTAGTCCTGCAGCCAGGGGAGGGTGAATTTCATCGTGCGTCTCGGTTCCAGACCATGGCAGTGTCTTCCGGCCCGCAGACGCGGAAGCCGAATTTCTCGTAGAGCGGCGGTTTGGCTTCGTCGGTGAACAGCGAGACGAAGGAGGGTTTCGGGGCATTGGCGCCTAGCCAGTCGGTGAGCCGTGCAATCACCATCCGCCCAACGCCCTTGCCCTGATGTGCCGGATCAATCGCAACGTCTGTGACGGTGAAGAAGTAGCCGCCATCCCCGATGATGCGTCCGATGCCGACAACATTTTCGCGATGCCAGGCTGTGACGCCGAAGAGGGCGTGGGTTGCGCCACGGCGCGCCTGCTCGATGGAGTACGTCGTCAGACCCGCGGCGCCGCGAAGGCGCAGAAGCGTTTCTGCATCGGGCGCGCCATCACGCAGGACGTAGCTGTCGCTCACGAGAGACCTCCAGTGACCGTCGGCAGAAGCCACGGCTTGAAGCCGTAATGCTTGATCCATTCGACGTCCGCCTCGAAGTAGGGACGCAGGTCGGGCATGCCGTATTTCAGCATGGCGAGGCGATCGACGCCGAGGCCGAAGGCAAAGCCCTGATACCTCTCCGGGTCGATATTGCAGGAGCGGAGCACGTTGGGGTGCACCATTCCGCAGCCGAGAATCTCGAGCCAGTCATCGCCCTGGCCGATCTTGATCTCTCCGCCTGAACGATCGCAGCGGATGTCCATTTCCGCGCTTGGCTCGGTGAACGGGAAGAAGTGCGGGCGGAAGCGCGACTGCGTGGTCGGCACCTCGAAGAAGCGCGAGAAGGCTTCGGTCAGGCAGGCTTTCAGGTGGCCCATGTGGACGGTCTCGTCGACCACAAGGCCTTCGATCTGGTGGAACATCGGCGTGTGCGTCGCGTCCCAGTCCTTGCGGTAGACGCGGCCCGGCGCGATCACGCGGATGGGCGGCTTCGAGTTCAGCATCGCGCGCACCTGGATCGGCGAGGTGTGCGTGCGCAGAAGTTTCCGCGAGCCGTCGGCTGCAGGCTTCATGAAGAAGGTGTCGTGCATCTCCCGCGCCGGGTGGCCGAGCGGGAAGTTGAGGGCCGTGAAGTTGTGGAAGTCGTCCTCGATATCGGGGCCTTCGGCGACGGCGAAGCCCATGTCGGCGAAGATCGCGGCGAGTTCCTCGAACACCTGCATCACGGGATGCAGCGCGCCAACGGGCTCGAAGCGCGGTGGCAGGGTGAGGTCTTCGCGTTCGGCTTCAAGGCGCGCATTGAGCGCCGCCATTTCGAGGTCGGCCTTGCGCGCATTGAGTGTCGCGGTGAGGCGATCCTTGAGGCCGTTGAGCGCGGGGCCGGCAACCTGGCGCTGCTCCGGGCTCATGCCGCCGAGCTCGCGCATCAGAAGCGAGACGCGGCCCTTCTTGCCGAGTTCGGCAACGCGGATTGCCTCGAGCGCTGCTTCGTCAGACGCCGAGGCGATCGCCTTGCCAGCGTCCGCCTCGATCTCTGCAACCTGTTGTTCGATAGCCATATCGGTCTCGTGCGTGGGGTGCGCACGGGGCCATAGTCCGCCCCGCGCTTAGCGGCTCGGAACTAGCGGAGAAAGGCTTCGGAGATAAGTGCCGTTGGCCCGATCAGGCCGCGAGCGCCGCCCGGGCCTTCTCCACCAGGGCGGTAAAGGCGGCCGGTTCGTGCATGGCGAGGTCGGCCATGACCTTGCGGTCGACGCCGAGGCCAGCCTTGGTGAGGCCATCGATGAAGCGGGAATATGTCAGCGTGTCATCGACGACACGGACTGCTGCGTTGATGCGCTGGATCCAGAGCGAGCGGAAATTGCGCTTCTTCTGCTTGCGGCCCTTGTAGGCGTTGACGCCGGCTTTGACGACGGCGGCCTGGGCTGTGCGGAAGGTATTCTTGCGACGGCCGTAAAAGCCTTTGG
>CAIMMO010000155.1 GCA_903842595.1 uncultured Alphaproteobacteria bacterium | reverse complement strand
GCGGACCGGGACGAAGGGATGGACGCCGCACAGACCGAACAAAGGGATAATGCCTTGACCCGCGAACGGGAGGCCGCAATGTCAGTTCAGGGATGACATCCCAAGACCGAACCACTCCACCGAAACGGGGCAAGACCAGGCGCTTGAAATATCGGTTCGCCGGCAAGGAAAAGGTCATGACGCTCGGAAAGTATCCGCGCGTGGGGCTCCAGGAGGCAAGGCGAAAGCGCAATGCAGCGCGCGAGATGCTCGATGAGCTGCTTGATCCTGGGGCAGTGAAGGCGGCCAGGAAGCAAGCAGTGCGCACGGCCGCCAGCAACACGTTCGAACTCGTCGCGCGCGAATGGCACGCCGCACAGGTGCATCGATGGTCAGAGCTCTACGCGGAACAGGTCCTGAAGCGATTTGAGACCGAAGTCTTTCCCGATCTCGGCCATCGACCAATCTCGGCGATCGAGCCAACGGAAATGCTGGCCACGCTCAAGAAGGTCGAGCAACGTGGCGTGATCGAGACAACACGCCGGCTGAGATCCTGCTGTTCGTCAGTCTTTCGCTTTGCGATTGCCTCGGGCTATTGCCGATACGATGCGGCGGGACACCTCGGTCCAGCCCTCAAGCCCATGCCGAAGACCGAGCACTATGCCTCCTTGCGACCTGGGGAGGTTGGCGAGTTTCTAACCCGGCTCGAGTTTGCCGACTGCGAGCCGCTCACTCGACTTGCAATCAGATTGATCATGCTGACAGCAGCGCGGACCGGCGAGCTACGGAGCGCCGACTGGACGGAGTTCGAGCAGCTTAACACAGCCGGCAAGGCGCTCTGGAGAATTCCAGCAAGCCGGACGAAAATGGGTGAGGAGCATCTTGTTCCCTTATCGCGACAGGCCGTCGAACTTCTGCTGACCCATCCCCGCGCCGCGATACAAAAAGGAAAGCTGTTTCCAGGGCCCGCTAGGGCAGGGTGACTGGCTCGATTGGATGAGTTCAGCCGAATGGCCACAATTCGGGTTAGGGCGACCACGGGCCCCGTCCTAGCTATTTGGCTTTTGGTCGGAGCCCGAGACCGTCTGAATTCGCTTGCGCCGAGGCTGGCCCCGCTCCAGCGGAGTCGCAATGATACGGACCCGACTTATGCCGCGCGGGGTGAAATCGACATCAAGTCGGCGCCGATCTCGCGTCGCCGCTGCATCAAGTCGTAATCGCCCTGCAGTCCTAGAAAGAACCCTTCGGACATTCCAAAATACCGGGCGAGGCGGAGATCCGTGTCCGCCGTGACGGCGCGCTTTCCCAGCACGATTTCGTTGATGCGTCTCGGCGGCACATGGACTGCACGGGCCAACTCGCTTTGGCTAAGGCCCATTGGCTTCAAAAACTCCTCCAGGAGAATTTCTCCCGGGGTCGGGTTCGGCAGAAGCGCGTCCTTAATGGTAGTCAACGATTTCGACATCGGCAGGTCCTCCTTCCTTCCAAACAAGGCAAATTCGCCATTGATCATTGATACGGATCGAATGCTGGCCTGCCCGATTACCCCGCAGCGCCTCGAGCCGGTTTCCTGGAGGTACGCGAAGATCTTGCAGGACACGCGCATTATTGAGGATCCGCAATTTTCTTAGCGCCACTGCTTGGATATCCGTCGGCAGCTTACGACTTCGGCGTCCAGACCAAATCTTCTCCGTTTCGAGATCAGCGAACCCTTGGATCATTGGCATAAATACCGCATAACGTTATAAGGATCAAGCACGTTGCGGCCGGCGAGCGAGCGGCACAGCTGGATTTAAGCGTCGAACGGCGGTCTTTGGGCGACGTCCCGCCTGATCAGCAGGGCAGAAGCGACCGGCAATTCCCGGGCGACCCTGCCATTCGCAACGTCATCGGAAGGGCGTGAAGTTGGGGCCCAACCCCGTCATTCGGCATGATCAGGACGATCGGCCCCGCCGGGTACGTTCGGACATCAGACGCAGACTTGCTTCTACCCATCGGATCAAGCTGTTGGCTTGTTCTCTGAATGAATGGCCAAGATCTGTCAGCCGGTATTCGACATGAGGCGGAATCGTTTTCTTGTCGTCTCGCTGGACAATGTTGAGCGCTGTCAGTTCCTGCAATGATTGCGTCAACATCTTTTGAGAGATGCCTTCAACCGCTCGCAACAACTCTCCATTTCGAAGTGGCCCGTGGCCCAGTGCGTTCACGATCAGTATCGACCACTTGCTTGTCAGCGTCGCCAGATACCGTCGTGACGAGCAACGGGCAGACATAACGTCAGGCTTCATGGTGCGGACCTCGAACAGCCGGATAGGCACCAAAAGGTGCGTACTATACTTTTGACGCTTATGGTTCCAAAGGAGGGTTCCGTCCAGCAGTTTTCGGAGCCGTAGATGGAGATGCTAAACGTCGCGGGCGCATGCATTACGGTGCTGATGGGTTGCCTGGGCCTGTTTTTTCCAAAGCGCGCAGCAACGTTCACCGGCTTGAAGGCTGTGACAACTCCAGGGCGATCGGAGTTCAGGTCGACATTTGGCGGATTGTTCCTGTTTGCGGGAATTGCGCCGCTCATTTTGACGATGCCCGCTACATTCCTTGTCTTGGGTCTGAGTTGGGCAGGAGCCGCAGCAGGTCGAGTCGTCTCGATTTTTGCAGACAGTGCCAACAGCCCGAAGAATTGGATCGCCGTCGCATTCGAAGCAGCTATTGCGACCCTTTTGCTGATAGGCGATCCAATTACTTTGCTGCTTGAGACAACGGGACGTCTCTGAGAAAAGCCCTCCTCGCGCGCCGAATGCTAGGCGTTCAAGCTCAACGTGTTGGATGATGCCTTTTGGGCGATGACCCGCCGCAACGCAGCGTCCTCGATGAGTGGCTTAACTGGATTGACTTAGCCGTATCGCGACATTCCGGTTGCGGCGACCTCCGGGTGCCAGGAGTTCGTACAATTGTTTTGAATCAAAGACCGCGATCTTTGAAATCGTAGTCATCGCGCAAGACCTACGACGCGCTCCACGATTGCGGCTGACGACTTAGCGCGTGGCTGGCGGAGGGGTGAGATAGCCCAATGCCGCCCGCGTCACCCGCGCCGTCAAGGCCGCGCTATTGGTCTCACCGCGCTGGCCAGCCGCGTCAATCATGCCCTTTGCGAGGGCACCTATGTCGGCTGCCGCGAGGTGAATAGCCCTGCGGCTGAGGCGCTGCAGGTGAGATCCGAGAACGCGAATGGCGACTGCCTCAATGGCGCGGAGCGTCGCCTTGGTCTCGTCGTCCATCCCAAGACCGGCCTCGGCAAAATCCAGCGCACGCGCCAGCGCCGGCCTCGCCAACTGCCGCTCGACGCCGACACGGACCAACGCACGAACGGCCTGCTCCAGTGTCCCGCCGGCGAGCTTCTGGGCGGCAAGCGTCAGTTCCGCCAACAGCGCCAGATGATCGCGGCGTATCAGCTCGGCCAGGATTGCATCCTTCGAGGGAAAATACTGATAGAGTGAGCCGACGCTGACCCCGGCCTTCGCTGCGGTCGTGTTGGTGTTCAGGCGGTCGAGACCTTCATCTTCAAGAATGCGAGCAGCGGCCTCGAGGATAGCGTCCACCATCGCCTCGGAACGCTTCTGGCGCGGTCGTTTTCTGAGTTCTGTCATGGCGCACCAGAAGCGAGTTGCGGAATACGAGCATTAGCTCGCATATTGGCCGCATCTCCACAAGCGCAGGTCTTTTTGAAATGTCCGACACTCCCATCCCCAACGCGCCAACCAGTAAGCCGCCGTCATCACGGCCCGGCTTTACCGAATTCTATCGCGAGCACTTTCGCGCCGAGCACCAGCATCCTGCCAATGTTTCGCTGCACGTCCTCGGGGTGCTGGCCAGCGCGGTCTGGCTGGTCTGGACGATCAACTCGCCTCTGCCATGGCTGGCGTTGGCCTATCCCGTGGTGCATGCGGCGCCTGGGCTTGCGGGCCACCGACTATTCGAGCGCAACGCGGCTGTCGGTGATGTGCGCGTTTTGCGCCGAGATTTTCCGATGGCCTGGTTTGTCCTTGGCAATCATGTGCTGGTTCTTGACCTGATGCTCCGCGGCTTGCGCCGCATCCAGCGAACCCTGCGAGGATAGCGGCGATGTCCGACGCTCCACGTTCCGCCAATCTGCCCGACACCTGCAGCCAGCCCGCTGGCAAGCTGCGTCCCGTGGTTGATCCCGCCAAATGCGAGGCCAAGGCGGACTGTGTCGCGGTGTGTCCCGTGGCCGTTTTCCGAGTCGAACGCATTCGGCCGGAGGTATTTCGCAGACTTCCGGCCACGGCCAACTCCCCGCATTAGCCGCGCTTGGTCTTGGCGATGACTTTGGCGGCGCGCGAATAAAGGTGTTTGCGCATCTCGCTGGTGTCCGAGAAGGTACTGAAACGGCCGGCATCAAAATCGGCCATACCGATGCGGGCAGCATCGCGCAGCGCCGCCAGCTTTGCGGCGTCTTCAGCTTCGCGCTGCTCTATAAGGCGAAGTCCTTCGCGCATCACTTCGCTTGCATTTTGATTGCGCCCAGTTTTCACCAGAGTGTCGATGAGTTCGTCCTGACGCTCTGTGAGCACGACGTTACGGGTGGACATGCTGAAATCTCCTATGGCATAAAATGCCATATGCGCGTCCAATCAACATCATAGTGAACTTGTCGATCAGTGATTGGACAGCTTCAACGCCTTGTAGCGACCGACCACCATTGGCGAGGTCCTTCCCGACCCACCGGGAAGGGGCGAGCGGCGGTTCATGAGCGACCGTGCCGTCGGTAGGATTGTGGCGGGCTCTGTATTGATGGCCCATTCTTGCCGTTCGCCATCCAAGCTTGGGGGGGGGCTAAAATCCTGGGGTAGGTCAAGCTAAACCGGCTTTCTTGGCGCCAGTGGGCCTGCAGCATCAAGGGCGTGGGGACGCAGGCCACGACATCCAGCGCCTGTCAGATCGAGCAAGTTCAGATCAGCTTGGCGTTGCCAGCGATGTCTTTGCTGTGCGGCGTCATGAGACAATCGATCGGCACCTAAGCGCGCCGTCCGGGGGGCAGAAGAAACAGTTTTGATGTGCGGCGAACATAATCCTGATAGTCTGGATCGTTGCCCCAACGCTCTCTGGCCTGCTGGTCCAGCGTTGGTATTCCGCTTATCCGCAGCAGCAGCAGCGCAACGAATGCAGGCGAGATCAGGGCGAGCCAGCTCCAACCCTGCAGCACTGGCAGGGCGGCAACAGCAATGCCCGTCCAGAGCACTATCTCTCCTAGATAGTTGGGGTGCTGGGACCACGCCCAAAGTCCCGTCGTGATGAATCGGCCAGCATTCTCGGAGCGGGCGCGGAATGCATTCTTTTGCGCGTCGGCGACCACTTCGATCACGAAACCTGTCGCCCAAATAATCGCACCGGCGAAGAAATAGACATCGACCGGTTCGCGCACAGGCGATGTCAGCACAGTCACCGCGCACGCAGATGTCAAAACCACCCATAGCGCCTGCACGTTCCAAAAGCTGAAGAAAATGACGGGATCGGTCTTGATTTCACGGAAGCGCTTGTCTTCACCTGCGCGCCTTATCCGGGTGAACAGCATGCCTCCCAGCCGCACAGCCCACACAGTGACCATGGCGGCGATGCTCAGTTCCCTGACGCCACTCGGCGCGCTAAGCACCAATGCGCAGGCCACGACGCTGAGATAGGTCAGCGCGCCTGTCAGATCGAAAAAGGTTTCCGTGCGAAATGTGATCGCCGGGATTGCAGCGAGCCAGTTGATCGCGAACGCCAGAAGCGCGCAGATAAAGGCAACCGGCACCCCCTGCTGCCGGGCGCCATCGATCCCGACGAGCCACGAGAAGCCCAAGCCAAGAAGAGCGACGAGAATGAGGGTGATGAGGTGTCGCAAGTCGCGTGTTCTCTAGGTCCCTGCGCTGACAACATACAACCAGTTGGTCGTCCCTGATCCGCCGACATCGAACGTGCCAACGACCCTGGCGCCGCTAACCTGAATCTCACCCGCGTGGCCGGTGCCCTGCCGCGAGGCGTCGTGTAGCATGCGGACGCAGATCGCGTCCACCGGGCGCCCAGGACCTGTGAGCCCGCCGGACGGATTGATCGGGATCGAGCCCCTCGGCTCCCTCATCCATTCGGAGGGGGTGAATCAGCGTTGGGGTCACGGTGCGGATAGGCGCGCTTCTGGATTGATTTCGCGACGGTGAGAGGGGGGCCTCCAACGATGCCTGTTCACATTCGGGACGGTCGAATCTCGCCTCGGATATCCGAATGTTACGACCGACCGAAACGGGCGATGACCCGCCGCAACGCAGCACCGTCTCTGACCGGCAGCTATAGATCGACTCAGCCGGATCGCCGCAGTCCGTATTCAAGCGGCACCGGGGCCCCTTTCTGGCCGTTCGGCACGCAGCTGGACGACGGCGTGCGCTATCAGGTAACTGGCGTGTTCTCCCATGCTGAGAAGAGCAGCCGATCACGCCATGCCTGAACCACTGGAAGAATGGCTGCGACCGCATTTTGACCCAAGCGTTGGGCGTCCGTTCCTGTTCTACGTTGCTTACGGAAAGACGCCCGACGACTTCGCGATTTCGAGAAGCCGTTACAAGTTCGGTGGCGTACCCGACGGCCTGGAAATTTCCGCGTATGGCCCAACTTCTTCGCCGGAGACCGTGGATGACTTTCGAACAGGCTATCTATGGGATCGCCTGCGCGACGAGGACGAAAAGCTGGCTGGGGAGATCGGCGTACAGGATCAATGCCTGATCATTCGCGGTACGCTAGATGACGCGCCAAACCTCAACTACCTTCGCGACGTGACGGGGCTGGTCGAATGGATGTTCGACAGTGGGATCGTAGCCGTATTTGATCCTCAAGCCTTCAGGTGGTGGAGCAAGACGAACTGGCATCAACAGTTATTCGAAGCCGGCCAGAGCGGTCTCCACAGTCACGTCTCTATTCTGCAATCGGACGAGTCAAACGGGACATGGCTACATACACGAGGTATGAGGAAGTTCGGCAGGCCGGACCTCAGCGTACGTCATGTGCCCGCGCCATCGGTCAAAGACGCGGCCAGCCTGATCAATCGCTTTATCGAGTTTCAAGCGCTGGGTGGTGTCATCGAAGACGGCAAGGCTATCCGCGTATCCGGACTGCCTGAGGGGATGACGTGTCGTCTCGGGGGCGACGTGGACGACCCGGATTTCAACAACACGCATGCCGAAATTGTTTGGCCTCGAGGCTAAACCTGCGGCCAGGTACATCGAAGAAAGCCAAGTACGTCGTGCTGGCTCCTTGAGCCAAGCTCGCATGACTGCTTGTGGGCGATGTCCCGCCTGATCAGCAGGGCAGAAGCGATCGCCAACTCACGAGCGACCCTGCCATTCGTAGCAATGCCGGAACAGCGCGAAGTTGGGGCCCGAAGCGGACGTTTGTCATTCAAGCTTGGCGAGGCCCGAAACTCCAAGGGCAGGTCAGCGGTGGTCTGTTCAGCGGGGTGCTGTTTGCAGCAGGCGAAGCGCAGTATCAATTGCCTCGAGGCTTTGACGACGGGAGAGTTTGCGGCGGCTCGCCACGCGGACACCTTCATTTACCAGCATGAGATAGGCGGCGTATTCCGCTGCGCGTGCCGGAGAG
>CAIMMO010000154.1 GCA_903842595.1 uncultured Alphaproteobacteria bacterium | reverse complement strand
GATTGGCCCGCCTGCCTGACGGCTGACTTCGCCGCAAACGAGGCGACGCTCAAGCAGTGGAACGCCTTTCTCAAGCGCACAGCACCGACTTTGGCGCCGCCGCCCTTCAACGACTTGCTGGTTGAGCTACGGGTGTTCCTCCACCCTGTCTTGAAGGGGCTTCAGGCTGACGCGGCTAGCTCGAACCAAACCTGGGACACTGCGACAGGCTGGAGCTAGGCTCGTCCGCAGCGGAGGATACAGGTCGCTTCAGGACGATGCGTTTCAGAACCTCAGCTCACTTTCCCGCACGCGGCATCGCGGATATCCATTGCCTAAGTCCGTCCGCTGGGATCAGCGTCCGGCTGCCGAATTTGACGGCGGGCAGCTTCCCGTCTGAGACAGCGCGCCAGAGCGTCGTCCTCCCGACCCCGAGCGCAGCGGCAGCCTCCTTGATCATGTAGGTCAGCTTGTCGTGCTGGTGACAGGATTCAGCAGATGACGATGTCGAGGTCCTTGGTGGCGCGGAATGGCAGACCAGCATCGGTGAAGAGCATATCGCATGCGGCCCCACCGATCAGCACATAATGGTCGCCGTGGTCGGCGAAGTAAGTCTTGAACCTGCCCGAGTCCGACTACCATTGCACGCGCTCCAGGACATCGGCGGCTGCCTGCGCGACGCGTTCATCGGCATGATCCCAGAACTGGGCATGCAGCGACAGGGGATCAACGGTCTCGCCCCTGCTCAGGGTGTGCGGATCATAGCGCCAGGTTTCAATCAAGGCATCAGCGGCCTGGATGTCGTTGACGTCCTCGATGTCGTGCTTGCGGAAGAATTCGTGCCATCCCGTTGCGAGGACGGCGTAGGTCGGCCGCTCAGGCGGCGCCAGGTCCGTCAGATCGGCAAGCGCGGTTTCACCGGCGCGCAGCATGGCTGGACGCTCGCCTTTGAACCGGACGCCATGGACGCCGCGAACGGGCGTGCGCAGCAGCGTGCGGCTCATGTCGATCAGCGTCCGGCGATCCGCTGCATAGTGAAGGACCTTCTGACGGCCCCGCCATTCGACCCTAGCCAGATTGGCCTGCGCCAGCTGGTCGAAGGCTCGACCGATCGACATGGCGGCAAACTCCAGCGGCTCGGCCAGCAGGGTCGGCGTCAGCGGCGTGTTGTCGCCAAACAGGATATGATGGAACAGGACGAGCTGCGCGGCCGGCGACAGATGCTCGCCGCGTTTCTTCACGGGCGCCCGGAAATGGTCACGCAGGTCCATGGCCAGCTGCGGGATGTAGAGCTGGTTGCCGGGCACAATGAAAGCAACGCCCTGTGCGATCAGGCGGCTGCGGGTGGTCGCACTCATGGTGCCGGCGGCGTAGACGACGACGCCCTCGTATGTTGCTGCCACCAGGGCGACATGCTTGCTGATCTCGGCCGGGCTGACGTCGGCTTCTGCGCTTGCCGCCATGATGAGGCACGGCCGACGGGCTAGCGTGATGTGATAGAAGCGGTAGCGCTTGCCGATGAAGATCGGCAGGCCGGCCCCGCCGCCCCACGCCTCAAGCGCGACAGCAAGGTGTAGCGTGTCGGTCAGGTAGGTCCTGAGCGCGGCGCCGAACGGATCTGCAGGGGTGGGCGCATCTAACATCGTTGTGGATACTAACACTGTCGATGTTATTATTCAATAAAGACGTTACCTTATTGTTTTTTCGTCTTTTTCGTACGGTTGGACTAACCCGTCGAAAAGCGTGCTCCCCGGACACCGTCATCCAGCTGGCGGTAACTGCCTGAAAACGCCGCCCTGCTTTGATTGAGCTTTTTGTAGCAAAAATTCCAATTCTCTCAATGTTGGGGAATGCCGGCGCTTCACTGGCCTGGTTTGTCACCGCCCCGCACACCCGCCGACACCATGCGCAAACTCGAACCTCGGATGCGCACAATAGCGCTATGGTACACCAATAGTATGATTTTCTGTGCCCGAAGGACGCCAGCCATGACGACGGTTCGAAAGACGATCACGCTTACAGACTCACAGAACGACTGGATCAAGGCGCAGATCGACAGCGGCGCTTACACCAATGACAGCGAGGTATTGCGCGACCTGATCCGCAAGGCGCAGCACGAAACCGCCGAGCTGGAGGCCATCCGCGCGGCGCTCATCACAGGCGAACGAAGCGGCATCAGCGCGCGCAGGCCAGAAGATATTCGTGTCGCGGTGAAGAAGCGGAAATCCCTGAATGCCTGATCGCCGCTATCGCTTGAGCGAGGCGGCGGATGCGGACCTCGAAAGTCTCCATGAGTGGGGCATCGATCGCTTCGGCTTGAATGCAGCGGATCGATATCATGACCGGCTGATCGCGCGTCTCGGGCAGATCAGCTAACGATCGCGCCCAATCCAGGGCCATCGCCAGCGCAGAAAAAGGTGATCGATCGCATCATGATGCGTCGCTCCACGGGCCGCCGACCAGCGGCTCCAGGCGCTCAAGCGATGCGTCCAGCATCGGTAGATCATCCCGGATCGTACGCCATACGTCGGGGTGTGAGACGCCCTCTTCGTACTGGTGCGCGAGAAAATCGCGAAAGCGCGCTGGCTGTCGCCAGGGACCTGACGGGTCGATTGCAGCCAGATCCTTCGCGCGCGCCAGATCCTTGATGGCCTCACCGATGGCGATGAAGTTGCGCTCGACGGCGGCCTGGCGCTCTTCGTTGGCGAGATAGGATTCTTCTGTGTCGTCTTTCGTCCATGCGAGGATCATCGCGATGCGCCGGCGCGCGTGATACGCCATCTCGGCAGGTGTGATTTTGCTGCGGCGCTCAGAAGACATTGACGAGATCGGCCGCGACCCGATGTTTCAGCTTTTTGGTGTGTTCGAGACCCGCTCGTGAGATCACGTCGACCGAGCGTCCGAGAATATGTTCAAGCTGATCCGCGATTTCGCCGAGCTTGAAGAGCCCGGGAGCCGTGCCGTCGGTGGTATCGACCACGACGTCGACATCGCTCAAGTCGTCGGCCTGGTCGCGCGCAACGGAGCCGAACAGCGCCAGATGCGCGACGCCGAGCCTGGTCAGCACGTCGCGGTGGTCGCGGAGGCGTTCGAGGGCATCAGAGCGGTTCACAACCCGAGCGTAGGCGCGTTCCGTGGATTCCTCAGCGCCTCGTGCGCGCGCGCGGAGTCGCTGGTATTCGGCAACAGACATCGCGACCAGGGTGGGCTCCCCGTTGGACGTAATGGTCACCGGCGCCTGCAACGCCTCGCGCTGAAACGCAGCCGGCCGCCTCTGCATCTCGAAAGCAGTGATGACGCGAGGCGGGAGTTGGAATGGCCGTCTACGCATACTACGTAGTCTACGCATTCTTGCTAGAAAATGCCAGCAAAATCAGATCTTTCGCGAAAACCCATATCGTTCAGAGCCTTAGTCCCTTCTCCCGCCCACATGTTCTTGTTCTGTTCCATCACAAGGGGAGCACATGGGCGAGTATCAGGGCGACGAGACAACCGGCTTTCAGCCGCCGGCACAGGACTACATTGAGGGCGTACTGGATCTGGCCGCCATTCTCGATCTGCGCCGCCCTGGCCGCTATCCGGTGCGCATCAAAGGTCACACTCTCGCCTCCCGTGGGATCCAGGACGGTGACATCCTCGTTGCAGATGAGGCGGCCGAACCCAAGGCGGGCAAAGTCTGCGTCGCGATGGTGGGCGGCGACGTGATCCTCGCCACCCTCACCCGCCGCGGCGCCCAATGGGTGCTGGCGCCGAGCTCCGGTCCACTCGTCACGATCGCGGATGATGTCGAAGTCTGGGCAATCGTCGAAGCGCTCGTGCGCACGCGGGTTTGAGATGTTCGCACGCATCGACGGCAACAGCTTCTATTGCTCCTGTGAGCGCGCGCTTGATCCGACGCGCGCGCCGGTTCACATTGGACCCTTTAAGCCTTCTCGTACCAAGTCCCTTTGCCAGTGCCGCGCTGTGCGATGTGGCGCGCATCGACCAGCGTGGCGAGGTGCTTCTTCACCGTGTTGCTGTTTGCGCCTGTGAGCGTCACGATTTCACTGATGGTCACACGACCTCGCTCCTTCACTGTGTCGAGGATTTGTAGCGAGAGTTCTGGCAGCGACCTCAGGATAAGACGTTCGCGCTCAATCTTTTTCTCAAGGTGGCGCTTCTGCTGTTGAAGCGCGCGCAGGAAGTAAACCGCCCACGGTTGCCAGTGGGGTTTGGTGCTGCGGATCGTGCGCTGTGTCTGACGCAGCGCCAGATAGTAGCCTTCCTTGCTGTTCTCGATGACGCTTTCAAGCGAGGCGTAGGGGACGTAGGCATACCCTGCCCGCAAGAGGAGAAGCGTCGTGAGTGTGCGCGACAGCCTTCCGTTGCCATCCTGGAATGGGTGAATTTCAAGAAACACCACAGTGAAAACCGCGATCGCCAGCAGTGGGTGCATGGTCCTGTCGCGTAGCGCCGCGCGCGTCCATTCGACGAGTTCTGCCATGCGCTGCGGCGTATCGAACGGCGTGGCAGTTTCGAAGATGACCCCGATCTCCTTTCCGTCCGCATCGAACGCGCTGACATGATTGGCGAGCGACTTGTAGCCGCCGCGATGGCGCTCATCCCTGGCGCTGAACTGGAGCAGGTCGCGGTGAAGCTGCGTGATGTGGTTTTCGGTGAGATCAATTGCCTCGAATGAGGCAAAGATCGTCTCCATCACGTGCGCGTCGCCCGCGACTTCCTGCGCGTCGCGGGATTCGAACGCCTTGATCTCAAGGTTCGAGAGAAGCGCTTCGACTTCAGCGTCAGTGAGCTTGCTACCCTCGATGCGGGTGGAAGAGCCGATGCTCTCGATGGTCGCTATGCGGCGCAGCGCGGACAGGCGCTCAGGCGCAAGCGTACCTAGGGCGCGCCATGCGCCTTTGAACTCATCGACTTCTGCGATGAGGCCGAGGATTTCGTGCGTGATTTCGATTGTGTTGGTCTTGAGTGCCATACCCGTATTTGCACCCAGAAATACCCGTAAAAGCGAGCTTTCTTGCTCGATACCCAAAAAATGACCCGAAAATACCCGTATATGCCCTGAACAGGCCTCTTTCCATCAGGCGCCTCTGAACAGGCTCGCCGCGATCTCGCCGGCAATGACATTCGCCGCAGCGCGTAAGGGCGTGTCGGCGAGGTGTGCGTAGCGTTGGGTTGTTGACGCCTGGCGATGTCCGAGGATGCCCCCGATGAGCGGCAACCCCACGCCGCCTGCAGCACCAAAGCTCGCATAAGTGTGCCGCAGATCGTGGAGCCTCACATCGGAAATCCCGGCTGCAATCCGGATCCGGCTCCATTCCTTGTTGAGGCTTTCGAAGTGCCCCTCCCCTCGTTGACCAGGGAAAACCCAGAGCTGATTGCCTGAGGCCCACTGCCTCTGGTCTTCGAGGATCTGCAGCGCTGCGCGCGCAAGCGGGATAACCTTCGCGCCGGTCTTGCTGGTTTCCTTCCGCAGCATCCCGAACTGGAAATCGACCTCGGACCATTTGAGGCCCTCGATCTCTCCGCGACGCGCGACCGTCAGGATGAGCAACCGGATAATGGTCGCAGCCGTCGCCGCAGCTGGTGATCTCATCGGCTGATCGAGCACTGCCCCGAGCCGCCGAAGCTCTTCAGGCGACAGATAGCGGTGGCGCTGGCCGCCTGGCGCCAGCTTGACGCCCAGAGCGGGATTGCTGGCGATCAGCCCCATGTCGACGGCATAAGACAGGATGGAGGAGAGGAGCCGGATCGTCCGTGTGGCCGTCCCGTCTCCACCGCTTACCTTGATCAGGCCGCGCTTGCGTCCCTTGCGCCTGGCTCGCGACTCGCCGGTCGCAATCTGGGTACGAAGCCGCTGGATGTCGCCTTTCGTCAGGCTGTCGAGCTTCCGGCTGCCAACAAGGGGCCGGATATGATGATTGGCGAGTGCGATCTCACCAGCAACGTTGACCTCGCTACGGCGCGCGCCCGTCCGGCGGTTTGTCAGGACGCCATCCTTTGACCAGGCATCGATCAGCTGGGCGACAGTCTTCGATTCCCGGACCTTGTCTCGTTCGCCGGCGACATCTTCACCGAGATGAGCCTTGGCCAGGATGTACTTGGCTTGCGTGCGCGCCTCGTCGGCAGTGATCTTTCCGTAGACGCCGAGCGTGACCGCCAGCCGCTCTCGCCCTGTCCTACTCCCGTTGCCAAAGCGAACTGACACCCATGGCCGCTGGTCTCCGAAGCCTACCCGCCAGCATTTTTATCTTTTTCGGTAAAACACCAATGCAAGGCTCGGTATTGCATTCTGTTTTACCGTTTTCGATAAAAGACCTTGTTCTCCCGCACCCCGCAGCCTAATTTTACTGAATTCGATAAAGAGGTCGGTCTTGGCGAACGATCAGGAAAACAGACGACTTGCCGGCGTGGGGAGCAGGATCCGCAAGGCCCGGGAGGATCGCGGCCTGAACCTGCATGAGTTGGCGCGCCTCAGCGGGATCAGCGCGCCAGCCCTCTCGCTCATCGAAACCGGAAAACGCGACCTGCGTGTCACCAGCCTTTGTCGGATCGCCGACGCCTTGCGCATCGCTGTGGGCGACCTTGTTGAAGACCGCCAGGCCGGAGCCGCCCGCGTCTCCAGGCAAAAAGGCTATGACCTCGGGGACTATACGTGACGAGCGTTCCGGTCTGGTTCGATGCGTTGCACGTTGGCGACGTGACCGTCGCCAGGACCGGCGCACTTGGCTTTTCCTATACCGAGGCGTGGCTCGCGACCGACGGCGCGTTCCCGCTCTCCCTGACCCTTCCACTCGACACGATCGCCTACCCTTCAGAGGTGATTTCTCCCTGGCTCGCCAACCTCCTGCCGGAAGAGGAACAGCTCAACGTGCTCACGCGCTCGCTCGGTCTCGACCGGGCAGATACGCTGGCGGTGCTGAACGCAATTTGCGGCGACACGGCGGGTGCGCTTTCCTTCGGCGTCCCATCCGAGCGGGCAACGTGGACGTTTACCCCGCTCACGGAATTTTACCGCATCGATGACCCGGGGGCGGCTCTTGAACGCCATTTCGAGGACCTTCAACACCGCCCCTTCCTCGCCGGCGAAGAGGGTGTTCGCCTCTCGCTTGCCGGCGGACAGAAGAAGTCAGCCCTTGCGGTTCTGGATGCAAACGGAACCCCGGTCCTGCGGCTGCCGGGCGACACAGATGTCCTCGCCATCCCGCGCAATGGCGCGCCATCGACCATTGTCGTGAAGCCGGACAATCCGATCCTGCCTGGCATTGTCGAGAACGAAACCTACTGCCTGCGCCTGGCGCGGGCGATCGGCCTTAACGCAGCGGACACGACCGTTCTCGCCGCTGGCCGGCGCAAGGCCATCTGCGTGCTACGCTATGACCGGCGTGTCAGTCGGACCGGCGCCCTGCAAAGACTTCACCAGGAAGATTTCGCGCAGGCGAATGGCGTTCCGCCTGGCAGAAAGTATGAGCGCGGCACGCTCCCCGGACCGAGTTTGGCGACGCTCCTTAGCACCGGCCGCCATCTGCCGTCTGCCGATGCCCTCTCGCTGCTGGACGATGTCATCTTCAACATCCTTGTTGCGAACACCGACGCTCACGCGAAGAACTACTCGCTTGTCCTGCCGGTCGGCGCGGGACCCCGCCTCGCGCCGCTCTATGACGTCTCGACTGTCCTTTCCTGGCCCAGCGTCACGCAATTTTTCGCGCAGAACATCGCGGGGAGGAAGCGAAAGCCTGCCGATGTCGCAGCGCACCACTGGGACGCGATCGCCGGATCGGCGGGATACCGCCCTGCTGACGTGCGCGATCGCGTCCAGCAGCTTGCCGACGCGTTCGTCGCAATGCGTGTGGCGACGGTCGAAGCCGTTGCGGCCCTGCCATGGAGCACGCGCGGCTATGTCGAGGAGGCCGCTGGCCTCATCGAGGACAACGCCCTGCGCATCGCTGGACGGCTTCGGACCACGCGGCCCGCAGCAAGGCGAGGCGAACAAGCCCCGTCATGAGCCGCATGGCTCAATGCCGTTACGCGCGTCCCGGCGGCCCATGACGACGTCAGCCGCCTTCGACGCCAGCGACGCCACCTGGAAGATCGCCCAGTTGTCGCCTTTGAGAATTTCCAACCAGGCGCCGAGATAGTCCGCATGGCGCACGGTCGGTGTCACCCCGAGTTCAGCGCACAGGAAGGCAGAGCGAAGCTCTGCAACCAGCTCCTCGCGTTCCTTGAAAGGCTCTGATTATGCCGAACAACCGCATGCCCGAAGCCAGGAGAACAAACCTCCGGCTGAGGTCATGCGGCATAATCCGGATCACGGCATTATGCCCGAGTTCATGCAGCTTGGTCCGGTACCAGTTGATCGGCTCGAAATACGCTTGCTGCGGCGGGACCTGGATGAAGTCGTGGCTCGGCGAATAGAACGCCATCTCGCCCCCGATGCGAATATCCGCCCCGGTCGCCGCAATGACTGCTTCAACCTGCGGCAGGACTTCTGTGCGACCCGGAAGTGGCGCGAGATCCGGGTTAGCTGGGATCCCCTCGCACTGCTCCACATGGAAAACAGTGAAGCGCTTCAGGAAGCCAACGCGGCGGGCGTCTTCGCCGGACGCGCTCGCCTTCGCCTGTTCGTCCTTCGGGACAAACGTGTCGGCATAGACAACCGTCGTTCCTTTCTCGCCCTTGCGTACACTGCCGCCAAGAGCGAGCGCCTGCAGATAAGTCAGCCAGCGTTGGGAGGGTCTGCCCTGCTCGATCGCAGCGGCCCAGAGCAGGAGGATGTTGATCCCGGACTAGGTTCGTCCGGTCGATGCGTTCTGGGGCAGACCAAGCGGCGTCCCTCCTGATGAAGACGCCCAGGGCTGGACCCAGGGAAAGCGGCCCTGTTCGAGTTCTGTGATGATCCGGGCGGTGACGGCGTCGTGAAGCGATTGCGTGTTCGCGATGGCGGTCATGATGACCTCCTTGAGAATCTGGATTGTTGGAAGAGCGAGACGAGGCCGGCGGCTTGACGCCGCCGGCCAGGCCGTCAGGCCGCGCGCTTGCGCTTCGGCTTCGGCGCTTCTTCGCCCACGATCACAGGTTCGGATTGTGCGTCAGCCTTGGGCTTGCCGCGCGCGAGGATCTCGACATCACCGAGACCGGTCACCACGAACTCGATGGCGTAGCGGGTCTGGCCGCGCTCATCTTCCCAGGAACCGGGACGGATCTGTCCGACAAGGCGGAGGCGGGTGCCGACCTGAACGGCTTTCTCGATCAGTGCGACCTTTGCAGGCGCAAAGACGGCAACCCGATGCCAGTAGGTTTTCTCTTGTCCGTCACCAGATTCGGCCTTCCAGCGTTCAGATGTTGAAAGGGAGACGATAGCTAGCTTCTTGTCGCCTTTGAGCGGCTTGATCTCGAGCTTGCCGACATTGCCGATGAGTTCGAATGAAGCGCGGTCCATGATGTCTTTCCTTGTGATCCCGCGGGATCAGCCCCGACGGGGTCGCGTTTGCGACGCCCCTCAGGAGCGGCCGGAAAGCAAGCGGAGCGGTGACCGCGCAAGGGGGTGGTGCGGCCTGAAGGACCGAAGGTCCGAAGCCTCGGCCCCTTGAGCGGTCATGCGACGGACGCTTGATGGGCGTGACAAGCAAACGTGTCCCTGACGGGGGCATGCACGGCGGACGAGGTTAGATCGTCATGGCCTGGAAGCTGTCGACGGGCTTGCGGCAGGGATGGCGACCAGGACTGTAGATCGCGCCGGCACATTGCCTCATCGATTCTTGCCAAAATCAGTCTCTCGGCGCTCCGATCGAACGAGAGACGCGCGCCTGTTCAAACGCTGGTATTGGGCAATCGACAGGCTCTGCTGCGCGACCAGTTTGATTGCGTGATGGTGGGAGGGGTCATGCCTCAGCGCCTGCTCCACGCTTGGTAGTCCTTCTCGCAAAAACGGTGGCGGCGTAGTCCGGTTCTGTTAGGTTTTGGACAATGCGCTTGCGCAAGATCGAAATGACGGGGGGAGTTATGCGCGGTCAATCCGGAACGGCAATTCGTGCGGCGCGGGGCATGCTGCCTGCGTTCTTGGCCGGTCTGTGCCTGACGTTCGGAGGACCAGCCAATGCTCAAAAAGTGACGACGGTGAATGGCTGGGAACGGGCAGAATAGGTCACGTCCACCTGAGTGGTGTAAATCGGGGCGGCCAAGCAGTGTACCGGCTCAGGCCGCGCGCGGTGTAAGTATCGGCGTTGCAGCAGGCGACGCAAGAGCGAACCGGTCGGCTTCCTCCTCGACGGTGCTGACGCCAGTGAACGCCTCGATCGACAGGTAGCGGTG
>CAIMMO010000153.1 GCA_903842595.1 uncultured Alphaproteobacteria bacterium | reverse complement strand
GGCACAAACTCGTGCAGCGACGGCGGCAACATCCACTGCTGATCCACGTCCCACGGTCGAAATGTCTTGGCCATGAACCGAAAGAATCAGCCTTCGGCTCAAAACTCAACAGATCGACGATTACGGAGACAGGCTCCTAGGTGCAATTCCTGATTGAGAGACCTGTCTTCGGGGTCCCCCACACGCTCCCGGCACGCAGGCCTGCGGCTGAATGGCATGGCTCGCGCTGACGGGGAGGGGTTCCCTTCCGCTGTCGCAGCAGGTCAAGTGGAGCCATGCTTCTGTGGACCTTCGAATTCACCACCGACCGGTTTCGACCGTTCCTGGCCGAGCCGTGCCAGGTCAGTGAAGACCTTTACGGCTTCGAGCTGGCCGCCTGGCTGGCGCAGGCGCTGGCCGAGGAGAGGGTCGTGACCAGCTATCCCCATGGCGAGGAGTTCGGCTGGTTCCTGGAGTATCCGGCGGAGTCGGGACAGGAGATCACGATCGGATGCGCCAGCCATGGCCCGACGCTGGGCTATCCGACGCAGTGGCGCATATTTGCCCGGCAGCGCCGCAAGCCGCCCAAGGGCACAGCGCCGGCTGGCCCCGACGCCGGCGTCCTGCTGCACGATGCGATCTTGTCAGTTTTCGCCGCTGAGGGCATCGAAGTCCGCAAGCTATCGTGAGCAACATCTTGTCAACCCCGACTGCGGCTAACCTCTCGGCCTCCACGCTGGCTGCCGCGAAACCCATCCTCGATGTGCGCCACCTGTCCGTGTCCTTCCAGACGCAGGACGGGCTGGTCGAGGCGGTGAAGAAGCTGTCCTTCAGCGTCGCGCCCGGCGAGTGTCTCGGCCTCGTGGGCGAGAGCGGTTCGGGCAAGAGCCAGACCGTGCTGGCGGCGATGGGCCTCACAGCGGCTAACGGAAAAGTCGACGGATCGATCCTCTTCGACGGCGTCGAGATGAACGGGCTCGACCGCAAACAGCTCAACGAGATACGCGGCGCGCGCATTTCGATGATCTTCCAGGACCCACTTACCTCGCTGACGCCGCACATGACAGTGGGCGCGCAGATGGCGGAAGTGTTGGCCCGCCACAAGAACCTCAAGGGCCGCGCTGCTGAACAGCGCATCGTCGAATGGCTGGAGCGCGTGCGCATCCCCGAAGCGCGCCGCCGCCTTCACCAGTTCCCGCACGAACTTTCCGGCGGCATGCGTCAGCGCGTGATGATCGCCGCCGCCATGCTGTGCGAGCCGCAGGTGCTGCTGGCCGACGAGCCTACGACGGCGCTCGACGTGACGGTACAGGCCCAGGTGCTGGACCTGATGGACGAGCTGAAGCGCGAGACCGGAGCGGGGCTCGTTCTCATCACGCACGACATGGGCGTCATCGCGCGCATGGCCGACCGGGTCGTCGTCATGCGCCATGGCGAAGCAGTCGAGCGCGGCGAGGTCGACCAGGTCTTTGCAGCCCCGCAACACGCCTACACGCGCATGCTTCTCGAAGCGATGCCGCGGATGGACCGCCCCGACCGTGGCGGCCGGCCAGCTATCGGAGCGCCGCCGTCGCTTGAGACAAAGCCCATTCTTGAAGTCGCCGACCTGCACGTGACCTTCCCCGTTCACGTTCCCGGCGGACTCTTTGGAAAGCGCGTGCCGCTGCGGGCTGTCGATGGCGTGAGCTTCACCCTGCGCCCCGGCGAGACGATGGGTGTGGTGGGGGAAAGCGGTTGCGGCAAGTCCACGCTCGCGCGCGGCGTGTTGCGCCTGCTTGATCCCAGCGCGGGGTCGGTCGCATGGCTTGGCCGCGATATCGCGAAGGCGTCGCGCAAGGAGGTGCAGCCGCTGCGCCAGGAATTGCAGATCGTGTTCCAGGACCCGCTCGCCAGCCTCGATCCGCGCACCACCATCGGACAGTCGATCTCCGAGCCTCTGACCGTGTTTCGTCCTGATGTAGACGCGACGGGCAAAGAAGCCGCCGCACGCGAGATAATGGAACGCATGGGCCTCGATCCGGCGATGGTGAACCGCTATCCGCACGAGCTCTCCGGTGGACAGAACCAGCGTGTCGGCATTGCGCGCGCGATGATCCTCAGGCCGAAGCTCGTCGTCTGCGACGAGGCGGTGTCTGCGCTCGACGTGTCGGTGCAGGCGCAGATCCTGGATCTCCTGATCGACCTGCAGAAGGAGTTCGGCCTAGCGATGATGTTCATCAGCCACGACCTCTCGGTCGTGCGCGAGATCTGTCACCGCGTTATGGTGCTTTATCTCGGGCGTGTCGTGGAAATGGCTCCTCGGGATGAGTTATTCGCAAACCCGCGTCATCCCTACACGCGCGCGTTGCTCTCAGCGGTCCCGTCGCCCGATCCGGTGGCGGAACGGTCGCGCGCGCGGGTCAAGCTGGTCGGTGACCTGCCCTCGCCGCTCGACCCCCGCGCCAGCCTGCGCTTCATGAAGTCCCGGCTGACTGACAGCGCCCCGTACTACCGGCCGCAGCTTCTCGAAGTCGCCCCCGGTCACTGGGTTGGCGAACACGATCCGGTTTGACGCCCAAACGGTACCGCCCGTTAACAATTTTCGGTGAGAACCGCATGAACTGTCTTGACGCTGTCAGGTCTTCGTAAGATGCCGTATGACGGCCAAAATAAGAGCTAGAGGACCTCCCCGCATGAAGCGCCACGTTACCCTGACCGCAGTCGGTCTCGTTCTTGCCCTAGGGGCAGCCAGCTGCGCCCAGCCTGGCGACATCGTCGCAGCGAATGATGTCGCGATCGCTGTTCAGGATCAGGCCCCGATGGCCGAAGTCGCAGCACGGATCGACAATTTCCGCCTGGTCTCGGCTGATGGCTATGCCCGCGAGCTCTATCGCCTGAAGGACGCGCCCGCCGTGGTCGTCGTGATGCACGCCGCCGGTTCGCCCGATACGGCTGCGGTGGCGCCGAAGCTCGAAGCGCTGAAGGCCGAGTGGGCGCCCAAGGGCGTCGAGTTCATGATGCTCAACTCGAACCCGAACGATAAACGCGAGGCCATCCTCGCCGACGCCGCGAAGAACGGCATCACAGTTCCGGTTCTGCAGGACGACCTGCAGCTCGTCGGAGGCCAGATCGGCGCCTCGCGCGTTGCGCAGGCGTTCGTTGTCGATCCCAAGACCTGGAAGATCGCCTATTCGGGCCCGCTCACGGCTGAGCCGATCAAGCAGCTCGTCGAGGGCAAATCCGCCTCCGTCAAGCACGACACGCTGAAGACGCAGGCCATCGCCTTCCCGTCCCGCTCGCCGGAAGCCAAGGCGCAGTTCGCAAAGATTTCCTACGCGAACGAGATCGCCCCGCTGATCGAAGCGAAGTGCATCGCCTGCCACCAGGAAGGCGGCATCGCGCCCTTCGGCTTTGACAGCTATGAAAAGGTGAAGCAGTTCTCCGGCATGATCCGTGAGGCTGTCCGCACCGATCGCATGCCGCCGTGGGATCCGGATCCGCACGTGGGCAAGTTCAAGGACGACAAATCGCTTTCGGGCACGCAGATCAAGACGCTGATCAACTGGGTTGAAGCCGGCGCCCCCCGTGGCGAAGGCGAAGATCCGCTTGGCAAGGTCAAGCATGTCGCGCCGGAATGGCCGCTCGGCAAGCCCGACCTGATCGTCGACATCCCGAAGTACACGATCCCTGCGACCGGCTATGTCGACTATCAATATCCAACGGTGGCAAACCCGCTTAAGGAAGGCAAATGGCTGAAGGCTGCCACGGCCAAGGTGAGCCAGCGTCAGGGCGTGCACCACATCCTCTCGGGCGTGATCCCGGAAGGCGCGACGTCCAGGGGCATGCAGGCCTGGGGCGGCGCGGTTGGCGGCTATACGGTCGGCATGGAATCCACCGTTGCTCCCAAAGGTATCGGCTCGTGGGTCCCCGCTGGCGGCCAGTTCGGCTATCAGATGCACTACACGCCATTCGGCAAGGAAGCCGTATCGGCCGAGCAGATCGGTCTCTACTTCTACAAGGACGGCGAGATGCCGGACCTGATCATGCGCGAAACGCCGCTTGTCGATCAGTTCATCGAGATCCCGGCCAATGATGGCGCGCACAAGGAAATCGCCTACTTTGATTTCCCGAAGGACGCGATCCTCCACACCGCCGTGGTGCACGCACACTATCGCGGCACTTACTCGAAGCTCGAGCTGATGACGCCGGATGGTAAGCGCGAGACGATCCTCAACGTGCCGTTCTACGACTTCAACTGGCAGCGCATGTACGAGTTCGAAAAGCCGATCGACATCCCGGCCGGCTCGAAGGTGATCGCGACCTACGTCTATGACAACTCGAAACGGAACCCGGCGAACCCGAATCCGAACGAGAAGATCGTCTGGGGCGACCAGTCGTTCGAGGAAATGTTCTACACCTCGCTGCGCTATCTCTGGAAAGACGAGACCGCAAAGGACCAGAAGAACTACGACCAGCTTCTGAACCGCACGCGCCTGCTGGGCATGCTCGACGACAACATCGACGGCAAGGTCCAGATGGCCGAGCTCCGCGGCCAGTTCAAAGACCGGATCGGCAATCCGTTGGCCTTCGGCGTTGTGGACAAGAACAAGGACGGCGGCATCGACATGGAAGAATTCGAAGCCGTGATGGGTCAGATGCGCCGTCCCGGCCGAGCTGCCCCGTCCGCTTCGGCAGCCCCCATGCCGGGCAATGGCGGGCAGTAACGCTCGTCGGACTTGAATGATTGCAGCGCCCCGGATCGCCAGATCCGGGGCGTTTGCTTTTGGGTTTGGCGCATGACGTAGCGTTGTAGCGGGTTGGCTGGCGCTGGAAAGATTGCGTCGCCTCGCTAAGCTCCCGAACGAACAATGTGGGGAATAAACCATGGTACGGACGCTTTGCACTGTCTCGCTGCTCGCTCTTGCCGCCTGCGGCGGCAGCGAACCAGCGGCGCCCACGGCACCCGCCGCCTGGACGGTGACCGAGTTCATCAGCCCCTCACCCTTCCACGGCCTTCATGGCCTCGCAGTCGAGGAGGACGGCACGATACTCGCCGGCAGCGTGGTGGGGCAGGCGATCTATGCAGTGAACCCTGCAAGCGGCGACGTGACGGAGCGTATGGGTCCGCCCGATGGCATGGCTGACGACATTGCCTTTGGCCCCAACGGCGAGATGGCGTGGACTGGCTACCTGACTGGCAAGGTTTTCATCGCGCCCAAGGGCGGCGCGCCGAAGATGATCTCGTCGGGGCTTCCGGGTTCGAACTCACTGGCCTTCACGAAGGAGGGCAAGCTCTACTTCACGCAGGTCTTCCTCGGTGATGCGCTCTACGAAGCGGACGTCACCGGCGCGCAGCCTGCACGCCTCATCCGCAAGGACCTCGGCGGCTTCAACGGCTTCGAGGTCGGGCCGGACGGCATGCTTTATGGTCCGCTGTGGTTCAAGAACGCCATCGTGAAGATCGATCCCGCCACCGGCAAGGACACGGTCGTCGCAGCTGGCTTCCAGATTCCCGCCGCCGCCAATTTCGGGCCCGATGGAAACCTCTACGCCATCGACACCAAGACAGGCGAGGTGAAACGCATCGACATGAAGACAAAGGCCGTCACGGTCATCGCCACACTCGCGCCTGCGCTCGACAACCTCGCCATCGCGAAGGATGGCACGATCTACGTCTCGAACATGGCGGATGCGACCATCTACGCCGTGAACCCGACCGACGGCGCCGTGCGCACCATTGTCAGCGGGCCGCTCGCGACGCCTACCGATCTCGTAATCACCGATGGACCTGAAGGGGAAAAGCTGCACGTCGCAGACGTCTTCGCCTATCGCGTCATCGACACCGCAACAAAGCAGATTGCTGATCCACTCCGCATGTATCGCGATGAAACCGAGAACCAGCTCGGCATCGGCGCGGGCAAGTCGAAAGTGCTGATCACGTCGTGGGCGGCCGGCATGGTGCAGACGGTTGATCGCGCGACGGGGCAGGCCGAGATGCATCACGGCTTCATGGCGCCGTCAGATGCCATCGAACTTGCAGATGGCCGCCTGATCGTGCTGGAGGCGGCAACGGGCAAGATCCGCCCGCTGGACGTCGGAGCAACAACCCCGCAGGTGGAGGGGCTCAACTACCCGGTGTCGATGGTGGAAGCTGCCGACGGCAAGATCTACGTCACTGAGACCAGCGGCGCGCTCGCCAGCGTCGATCTTGCTACTGGAACAGTCACACGCGTTCTCGAAGGACTTGCGGGTCCCGAGGGGGTCGATGTCGGCGCGGACGGCCGGATCTATCTCGCGGAGGCTGGCGCTGGCCGTGTTATTGCCTTCGATCCGAAGGACGCCTCCAAATCAGTCATCGCTGAAGGCCTCAAGATGGGCCTTCCCGCAGCCGAGGGAACGTTGCCGGCCTACACCACGACGGGCGTTGCTGTGTCGAAGAAGGATGGCTCGGTTTATGTCGCTTCCGACACTACCAACGCCATCTACCGCATCGCGCCGCCCGCAGAATAGCCGCGCGCAGGACGATGTGCTCGACCATCCGGAAAGGACCCTGCGCGGGCGGCCTCCAAGCCGGTGTGGCGCATCCCGCCGCCAGCGCCGCACCGTCGAGCAGAACCCTGCGCCGGGCAAATTCGCCGGAAATCGCCGCCTCCGCGTGCGGGAGCCCGTTCTTGCGGCAACCTCGAACGGAATCCATCAAAATTCATCGATCCCAGTTCATCAAAAACTGCAGCCCTTCTGGGATAACCAGTCGTTCTCGGACGAGCAGGTTGGCCGCAGATGCGGGTCGTAAGCATACATCCGGCAGAGCTGACGGACGGCGACATCGCTGCCTGGCGCAGCATTCTCGCGGCTGACCCTGAGCTTTCCAGCCCCTATCTGACGCCCGACTGGGCCAGGCTCGTCGCCATGCATCGCGACGATGTGCGGGTTGTCGTCTACTCGGATGCACATGGCGAGCCGCTGGGTTTCCTGCCGGTACAGCGTGGCAGTTCATGTGCGGCAATGCCGGCCGGCGGGCCGATCTGTGATTATCAGGCGCTCGTCGCCAGGCCGGGGATTTCACTCGACTTGTCTGCGGCTCCAAAGTCGCTTGCTGTCGGCCGCATTGATCTGACGGCAGGCCTTGTCAAGAATCCTGTCGGTGCGCACCTGCTGACGTCCGAGGCTGGTTATGTCGTGCGCTTTACGGAAGGCTACGACGCGTGGTGCGCTCTGCGACTCGCCGCTGGTACAAAGACAATCGCGAAGACACGCAAGAAGCTCGGCAAGATGACGCGTGATCTTGGCGGCGAGGTTTCTTTCGAGGCTTTCTCGACTGACGCCGCAGCGTTCGACACACTTCTGGCGTGGAAGCGTGAGCAGATGCACCGCACCGGCGTGAGAGACATCTTCGATCATGCCTGGATTGATGGCGTCGTCCGTGGCGCCTTCGCGACGCCGGCGAGCAACACTCACTTTGGCGGCGCCATGTTTGTCCTGAGGGTCAGGGGGCACCCTGCGGCTGTCCTGTTCTGCCTGCGGGCTGATCGGGCGCTGCATGCCTGGTATGTCGGGCACGACAATCAGTGGGCGGCGTACTCGCCTGGTCTGATCGTGTTCGTGGAAGCTATTCGCGTCGCGGCCGATGCCGGGTACTCTGAACTCGATCTCGGGCCCGGGGAATATCCGTTCAAGGAGAGTCTCGCCACCGACAGTCGCCCGGTCGGGGCGGGGTTCATCGGCGGAACCGGCTTCTCTCCCGTGATCAAGGCCGCCCAGTTCCAGGTCCGCGCTCTTGTGGAAAACCTGCCGGTCGGGCGCGCGCGGCAGTGGCCCGCAAAGGCGATGCGTCGCCTCGATATCGCCCGCGGCCTCGCCAGTTCCGACGGTCGGGCCGCCTGACCCCAGAGACGGTCCGGGCTTTAATCGTGGCCGAATACGGTATAGGCAGCCCGCAACTTCGCTTGAAAGGCAGCCGCCGTGACCGCCCAGCCTGTATCCGACCAGCACGCCTCAGACGCCGCGCTCCCCGTGACGCTCGCAGACATCGAAGCTGCGGCCAAGGCGATCGAAGGTCAGATCGAGCACACACCGCTGCGCTATTCCCGGACGCTGTCGGAGATCACCGGCGCGCAGGTCTGGATCAAGTTCGAGAACCTGCAGTTCACAGCCTCGTTCAAGGAGCGCGGCGCCCTCAATAAGCTGCTCTCGCTGTCGAACTCGGAAAAGGCGGCCGGCGTCATCGCCATGTCGGCGGGCAATCACGCGCAAGGCGTCGCCTATCACGCCTCGCGGCTCGGTATCCCGTCCACCATCGTGATGCCGAAGGGCACGCCCTTCGTTAAGATTGAGCATACGCGCAATTTCGGCGCGAAGGTGATCATCCATGGCGAGACGCTGGCGGATGCAGACGCGCATGCGCGCCAGCTCGAGAAAGAGCAGGGGCTTACCTTCGTCCATCCGTTCGACGACAAGCATGTCATCGCCGGTCAGGGCACGATCGGCCTCGAGATCATGGACGCGCTCCCGGATTTCGACGTGATGGTCATCCCGGTGGGCGGCGGCGGCCTCTCTTCCGGCATCGCCACCGCGATCAAGGCGCGGCGGCCCGCAACTTCGATCATCGGCGTCGAGCCCGCGCTCTATCCGTCGCTGTCGGCCGAGCTGCGCGGTGAGGAAGCCAAGGTCGGCGGCGCGACCATCGCCGAAGGCATCGCGGTCAAGAAGGTTGGCAAGCTGACGGCGCAGATCCTGCGTTCGCTGATGGATAAGGTCATTCTCGTCAGCGAAGACGAACTCGAGCGTGCGGTCACACTCTTTGCCACGGTGGAAAAGTCAGTCGCCGAAGGGGCGGGCGCCGCGGGTCTTGCGGCGCTGCTGGCCGAGCCGGCGCTTTTCCGCGGGCGCAAAGTCGTGCTCGTGCTGTGTGGCGGCAACATCGACACCCGCTTGCTGGCATCCGTGCTGACACGCTCGCTGGTACGCGAGAAGCGCATCACGTCCGTCCGAATCATCGGCAATGACCAACCCGGCCTGCTTGCCAGGGTGAGCACCGTCATCGGCGAAAGCGGCGGCAACATCATCGAGGTGTTCCACAACCGCATGGCGCTGGATGTCCCCGCCAAGGGGGCGGAATTCGACATCACCATCGAGACCCGCGACGCCCTCCACACCCAGGACATCATCGACGCCCTGACCGAGGCTGGGTTTCCGCCCCGCACGGCCTAAAGGCCTGACAGCAACATCAATCTGCGCCTCTCGCACTGCCCGCGAAGCAGTGCTAACAGGCGGGCGATGACCTTGGAGATCCGAATGAAACGTCTGGTGCTGGCGGTGGCTGCCGCGCTCGCCCTTTCGGCCTGCTCGCCCGCAGCTGTCGACCCCGCCAACCCCTGGGCGGCGCTTGACCCGTGGAATCACACCCGCGCGGACGTCCAGAAACTGCCCTCGGGCGTTGAGTACGTCGTCATTCGCAAGGGCGATGGCAAAGGTCCCAACCCAGGCCCCCGCGACCAGGTCGAAGTGAATTATGAAGGCCGTCTCGCCAAGAACGGGCAGGTGTTCGATTCGTCTTACGACGATGGCAAACCAATCGAGTTCCGCCTCAACGGCGTCATCCCGGGCTGGACCGACGGCATCCAGAAGATGCAGCCAGGCGACATGTTCATGTTCTGGATCCCGTCCGCCCAAGCCTATGGCGATCGCGGTTCTCCCCCGGCGATCGAGCCGAACTCCGACCTGATGTTCAAGGTCGAGCTGCTCAAGGTTACGCCGGACCCGTGGAACAAGGTCGCGCCATGGCCCACCGACTCGTCCGAACTCGTCCGCCGCCCGTCAGGTCTCGAATACCTCGTCGTGACGCAAGGCCCCGGCGACGGCGCCTCGCCGACTGATGCCGACGAAGTTGCTGTCCATTTCGAGGGCCGCCTCGAAGGCGTCAAGGCGGAAGAGGGTGAGACGGCGGAACAGGTGCGTGTGCGTTCGATCGTCGCCTCCACATACGAGGAAGGCCAGCCGAAATTCTTCCCGGTGAAAGACCTTGTGCCTGGCTGGAGCGAGGCGATCAAGCAGATGCGTCGAGGCGACCGCTGGATGGTGCGCATGCCTGCACAGCTGCTCTATCAGGGTGAAGGCGATGGCCGCATCCCGGCCGACGCCACCGTGATCTACGAACTCGAATTGCTGGATTTCGGACCCAGCGGTCCCGCTGTTCCGCCGACCTGATCCAACTTACGCGCCAACCACGCCCATCCCGCGCCCGACCGCCGGCCTGATCCGAAGGCGTTCTGCCCACGCTTCAGTCAGGGGATAATCCGCAATCGCGGCGCCATTGCGCACCACGAGTGGATACATCGCCATGTCGATCACCGTGTAGGCGTCCATCAGGAAGTCGCGCGTCGCCAACTGCGATTCGATCGCGGCCAGCCCCTGCGGCGTCTTCGCCAGCCATGGGGCCGCCGCCGTGACATCCGGCAGGAACCTGCCGGTCTTGCGCGCCAGCGCGATCAGGATGTTGTTGTGACCGGGCATTCGTGCCTGACCCAGCACGGTCACGGGCACCGGCGCACGCCCCGGCGCCAGCTTGTAGTCGAGCATCATCTCTTCCAGGGCGATGCCGACCGCCTGGGTGTCCGGCCCAGTTCCAGCGTGAAATAGGATCATGGGCAGCGGCATAAGCCTTGCGCCGCGATTGTCCATCGCTAGCCTCGCGCCATGACATCCCTTTCCCGCGTCCAAGAGATTCTCCACCGGCTCTGCGCCTTCGACACGACGTCGCGCGATTCAAACCTGCCGCTGATCGAATGGGTCGAGGATTTCCTGCGCCCGCTCGGCGCCGAAATCGTCCGCGTGCCAAGCGAGGACGGGCTGAAGGCAAATATCTGGGCACGCCTTGGTCCCGATGCGCCCGGCGGCATCGTCCTTTCCGGCCACACCGACGTCGTGCCCGTCGACGGTCAGCCATGGGTCACCGATCCGTTCGACATGATCGAGACTGGCGGCAAATGGTATGCGCGCGGCACGACCGACATGAAGGGGTTCATCGCCCTGTCGCTCGCTCACGCTGAAACCATTTCAAAGCTGCCGCTGAAGAAGCCGGTCCACTTCGCTTTCAGCTATGACGAAGAAATCGGCTGCGCTGGCGTCGAGCCGATGATCGCCGAGATCGGCCGCCGAGGCGCGGCCCCAGCTGTCGTCTGGGTCGGCGAGCCGACGCTGTGGGGAGTGCTGTCCGCCCACAAGGGCATTCGCGACTACGAAGTGCGCATCACCGGAAAGGCCGCGCACTCGTCCGATCCGCGCATGGGCGCATCCGCCATCCACGAGGCGATTGACCTGCTCGGAACATTGCGCCGCATCGCACGCGAGCAGGAGGATAACGCGCCAACTGGGTCTGAATTCGATCCATCATGGACGACGATCACCGTAGGCGAAATCGGCGGTGGGACCGCGCCCAACATCCTCGCCCGCGAATGCCGCTTCGTCTTCGACGTGCGCACAGTACCGGGCAACAATCCCGACGCGATGCTGCAGCCCTTCTTCGACCATGTCGCGCGCGTGAACGAAAAGCTCGCGAAGCTTGGCCCCGAATGCGGCGTTATCGTCGACAAGCGCGCCGACGCTCCCCCGCTGCAGCTGCAACGCGACAGCGCAGCCGAGGCCTTCATGCGCGCGCTCACAGGCGACAATCAGGTGCGCGTGGCGGCGTTCGCGACGGAGGCGGGCCAGTTCCAGAGAGCGGGCTTCCCGGCGGTTATCTGTGGCCCTGGCTCGGTTGAGCAGGCGCACCAGCCCAACGAGTTCGTGGCGGTGTCGGAGATCGAGAAGGGTCTCGCGGTTTTTGCCCGGTTCATCGAGACGTTGCAGACGTAAAGCCTACCCGACCGTCGAAGCACGAGCCCCGCCTCACAGCTCGCGCGACACCCCTCAGCCTTCGCCCTCGACATAAGGCTCGACCTTGCCCTTGAGCAGCAGCGTCATCGGCTGGCCCTTGCGGTCGAGTGCTGCGCCTGCGACCACGCGCACCCAGCCCTCGCTGACGCAGTACTCCCAGACATTGGTCTTTTCCTGACCGTTGAAGCGGATGCCGATGCCGCGCTCCAGCAGCTCCTTGTCATGATAGGGGCTCTTGGGATCCTGGCTCAGGCGGTCGGGCATGGTCGTCGTCATGGGGACAAGCTCGTCTGTTGAGACCCGGTCTCTGCCTCAGACGCGCCCGGATTGCTAGACCGGTTCCCGCCCCCACGCGATGAACGGGCCATTCCTGAACCCATCCGCGCCCTTGCCGTATGTGAAGGCCGCACCGTCGGGCCGGATCGTACGCCCGCCTGCAGCGTGAAGCACGGCATGGCCCGCCGCTGTGTCCCACTCCATCGTTGGGCCCCAGCGAGGATAGACATCCGCCTTGCCCGCCGCCACCCAGCAGAATTTCAGCGACGAACCGATGCCGATCTGCTGTGTGATCTTCCGCTCGGCGAGAAACGCCTTCGTGCGATCGTCGAGATGCGACGACGACGTAATCGCCGTGAGGCCAGCGGCCGGGTAGTCGCGCGTCCGGATTGTCTGGCCGCCGCGCACGATTGCGCCCGGCGCGAAGTCGGTGATCAGCGTGGCCCCGGCGCCGCCAGTATACATCTCGCCGCGCGCCGGCGCGAACACGGCGCCCGCCACGGGCGCGCCGCCGCAGATCAGCGCGATGTTGACGGTGAAGTCGCCCTTGCGCTGGATGAACTCCTTCGTGCCGTCGACCGGATCTACCAGCAGGAATACGTCGCCGATCGTCTCGCCGACGCCCTCGCGCGCCGCGCGCTCCTCCGCCAGAACCGGCACGCCCGGCAGCTCCGCAGCAAGTCGCGCGAGGATCACTTCCTCGGCCTGCTCATCGGCATCCGAGACGGGGCTGTAGTCCGCCTTGGTGCGATGCTCGAAGTCGCTGTGGTAGACCTCCATCACCCGCACGCCCGCCTCGGATGCGATGCTCGCGAAAAGTTTCGCAAGCTCATCGCGCTCCTTGTTGGTGGGGTGGGGCAGGGTGAAGGCCATAGCGTCGTTCCGTATCAGCAGCAGCGAGCCATTGCGGTTCGGCTTAAGTCTGTCAATCAAGACAGCCCGTCATCCTTCGTCCCCGGCTGGCCCAGCTCCAGTCCGGTGAAGTCGAACAGCTCGCCATCCACCATGTGAGACGGCCGCACATGGCTCATAGCCCGCGCCATGATCTGGCGCCTGCCCGGATTGCGCTTCTCCCAGTCATCCAGCAGCGATTTGATCTGCATCCGCTGCAGCCCGTCCTGCGATCCGCACAGATTGCACGGTATGATCGGATACTGCATCAGCTCCGCGAACTTCCGGATGTCGTCCTCCGCGCAACCTATCAGCGGCCGCAGGACGAAGAGATCGCCCGCATCGTTGACCAGCTTCGGAGGCATTGCCGCCATGCGGCCGCCGAACAGGAAGTTCAGCATGAATGTCTCAAGCGCATCGTCACGATGATGCCCCAGCACGACCGCCTCGCATCCCTCTTCGCGCGCGACCCGGTAGAGAATGCCGCGCCGCATGCGTGAGCACAGCGAGCAATATGTGTTCGACGCAGGCACTTTCTCGGTCACTACCGAGTACGTGTCCTGCGTGATGATGCGGTACGGCACGCCGATCTTCGCGAAATAAGCGGGCAGGACGTCCTTGTCGAAGCCCGGTTGCCCCTGATCGAGATTGCACGCCAGCAGGTCCACCGGCAGCGCGCCCTGCCATTGCAGGTCGAGCAGCACCGAGAGAAGCGTGTAGCTGTCCTTGCCGCCGGACAGGCAGACCAGCCAGCGCGGCCTGCGCCCCTCGGGCGCCATGCCGTAGGCGCGGATCGCCTCCTGCGTCTGGCGCACCAGCCGCTTGCGCAGCTTGCGGAAACTCACGCTCTGCGGTGCTGCCGCAAAAACCGGATGGAGGGGCGAAAAGCCCTCGTCCCGTTCTTCGGATGGAAGGTTCAAATTGTCGGCCATCGGCTCATGCTGCTGGGCCGCCGTTGATACCTGCCGCCCCGAAAACAGCAATGTTCGGGCAACAGGCGCCAAAACCTGGGGTCATCCCCCCGATGAGGCCGGCAACCCTTAGTTAACAAAAAGGGATCAGATTTTAACCTGGGCTGGCTGAGGTCGTTGGATCGCACCCCGCCGGACCTGTCTGTTGGGAGAGCTGGGATGCCTAGATCATTCGCTCGGGTACGCGCGCTTCTGATAGCTTCCGGAGAGACTACGCGTGCAGCGTTCAAGGCGGCTGGATCCGCTGACATCGAGGCCGTCCTGCACCCACTCCGCCGCTCTGCATCCATGGCAGAAGTGGCTTCAGGCTTCGACGTGGTTGTGATCGACGTGGATACCGCTAGCGATTTGCAGCTCGTGAGTGAGCTGTGCGCACGGCCGGGCTCTCCTGCAGTCGTGGCCATGGCGAGCCGCGGTTTTGCGGGGAAGTCCCTGGAATACGTCCTTGTGATTGCGGAAATCCGCGGTGCGTCGGCGACTCTGGCCGGTCATGTCGACACGTTCGAGTTCAGGAACGCCATTCTGGCAGCCGCGCCACGGCTGCAATCTGCGGCGGGACCAGAGCGCAGGATCGGCTGATCAGGCCGTCTGCAACACGCCCTTTTCCTCAAGCAGCTGTTTCAGCTCGCCCGACTGGAACATCTCCTTGGTGATGTCGCAGCCGCCGATGAACTCGCCTTTCACGTAAAGCTGGGGGATCGTCGGCCAGTTCGAGAAATCCTTGATGCCCTGACGCAGGTCCGCATCATCCAGGATGTTCGCGCTGTCATAGCGCACGCCGAGATGGTCGAGGATCGAGATCACGGTCGCCGAGAAGCCGCATTGCGGGAAGGTCGGCGTCCCTTTCATGAACAGGAAGACCGGGCTGGCGTCGATCAGGCCCTGGATGCGTGCGTTGACGTCGCTCATGGCGAAAACCCCGGCAATTAGCTGTACACGCCTCAGCTAAGGCCGGATCAGCCGCTAATCAAGCCGCCGCCGCCGCAGTTATTCAACGCCCAGGCGTTCGCTTCCAGGTGGGCGATGTTGCTTGTCGTGGTGATGACGCGATGCGCGCCGCCCTCGTTCAGGGCCCAACACAGGGATTCGCCATGCGTCATCGGCGTTGTGGCCCGGTCCGGGCTCCACCCCATGACGGCGCGGGCCAGCCGCCAGGTCGCCCCCGCGCCGATGGGCAGTGGAAAGCGCGGATTGGCCGTGGTCATCACCTCGATGCCGACCAGTTCCCCCGCCGCGCGCAGGCGGTACAGCCGCTCCTTGGCCGCGCTTTTGAGCCCGGCATGGACGGGCGCCATGAAATGGGTGAACTCGCCCGTCCGCATCGCGGCCTCGAGTTCAGGCCCGCGGCCGCAGACGCCGACGGACACCACGCGCCCTTCACGCCGCAGATCAGCCAGGACGCGGAGCAGCTTGTCGGTCAGTTCGTTCTCGGCCGGGCCGTGCAGGTAGAGGCAATCGAGCCGCGCCCGCCGAAGCCGCTTAAGCGAACCTTCCACGGAGCGGCGCACCGCATCCGCGGAGAAATCACGTTCACGCCGCTTGATGCCCGAGGACTGTACGCCAACCTTGGTTGCCACGATCGGATCGTAAGGCGGCAACCGCGCTAGAGCCTCGCCCAGCCTCCGTTCCGCTTCCCCAGCGCCATAGGATGGGCCGGTGTCGAACATGCGGACGCCGAGTGCATAAGCGTGAAGGATCATCTGCACCGTCGCCTCCGGCCGGATCAGCGCGGTTCCATGGGGCCCGCTCACCCCGAAGCCGAGGCGACGCGCTCCGTGCGGAATGCCAGACCCGTGCGCCACGCTGGTTCCAGTTCAGGCGGGTGCGCGCGTTTGCAGGGCGAGGGCATGAAGCTGACCACCCATGCGGCCCTTCAGGGCCGCGTAGACCATCTGGTGCTGGGCGACACGCGACTTGCCACGGAACTGTTCGGAGACGATCTCGGCGCTCCAGTGATCATTGTCGCCGGCAAGGTCCTTGAGCGTGATCTGCGCGTCCGGAAAGGCGTCCCGCAGATAGGCTTCGAGCGTCGTTCGCTCCATCGCCATGGTTCAAGTCCTTCCCTCAATCGCCAGCAGTCCGGCTCGCCGGCAGCCGGAACTGGTCCCGCGCCGTTTCTAGAGAGATGGTGCGCCGACACAATAGTGACAAACAGCATCAGCTAGGCGGCTTGCGTACCGTGGGAGCAGGGCAACACCGGCAAGAGATTTTAGAATCATTCCGAACGTGCGTTCGTGCAGCTGCAACCGCGCGCGATCAGCCGCCGCCCCTCATGTAGTTCGGCAGCCAACCCTCGTGCGCCGCGCGAAGGGTGGAGAGGGGGACGTCAATCCGTCGCCCTGGTATGCGGCTTTCACTAAAGAGGGAGTCGCCTCCGAACCAGCCGGTCAGGAAGTGCGGGGCTTCTGCCATCAGCTTCATCGCAGCTTCACGGTCGGCTGGTTTGATCGCCAGCAAGTATCTGGCCTGAGTTTCGCCGAACAGGTCTGAGACGTCGCGATCGTCGTCGGCATACCTCAACTCGACGCCAATGCCGCTCGCCAGCGCCATATCGGCTGCAGCGCAAGCGACTCCACCATCGCTCACATCGTGCACGGCACTTACCAGTCCCGCGCCAATCAATTTTCGAACAATCGCGGCGTTACGCATCTCGACGGCAAGATCGACCCGCGGCGGGGAGCCTGCGGCAGGTCCATCGAGCCCAAGGATCACGCGCGCATAGACCGATGCCCCGAGATGGCGGTCGGTGGCCCCGAGTGTGAACAGCTCATCGCCCTGCTGCGCCCCCTTCAGCGTCGCCACATGGTCGAGGTTTTCGATCAGCCCGATCCCGCCCACCACCGGCGTCGGCGGAATCCCCACACCGTCCGTCTCGTTATACAGGGACACGTTCCCGCTCACGACCGGGAATTCGAGGGCGCGGCAGGCTTCCGCCATGCCCTCGATCGCCTTCACGATCACGCCCATCGTGTCGGGCCTTTCCGGATTGCCGAAATTGAGGTTGTCGGTGATCGCGATCGGCGTCGCGCCAACAGCGCTGAGGTTGCGATAGGCTTCCGCCACCGCCTGCTTGCCGCCCTCATAGGGGTCGGCCGCCACATAGTGCGGGTTGCAGTCCGAGCAGATCGCGAGTCCCTTGTTGGTGCCGTGAATGCGCACGATGGCGGCGTCGCCGCCCGATTGGGAACTGTCGATCGTATCGCCCATCACGTGGCGATCATACTGCTCCCAGATCCAGCGCTTCGACGCCATGTCCGGCGACGACATCAGCTTCAGCAGCACCTCGCCATAATCGGCAGGCTCCGTATACTTCGAGATATCGAGAGCCGGCGCAGGCTTGGGCGGATTCCACGGCCGGTCATAGTTCGGCGCATCCTGCGACAGCGGCGGTACCGGAATATCGCACACAACCTGACCCTGCTGCTTCAGCACAAGCCGCCCGGTGTCTGTCGTGTAGCCGATCACCTCGGCATCGAGGTCCCACTTGTCGAAGATCTTCTTCGCGTCTGCCTCTTTGCCCGGCTTAAGCACCATGAGCATCCGCTCTTGTGACTCCGACAGCATGATCTCGTAGGCCGTCATGCCCGTCTCGCGCTGGGGCACCTTGTCCATGTCCATCTCGACACCGACCCCGCCCTTGTCTGCGATCTCTACGGAGGAGGAGGTAAGGCCAGCTGCGCCCATGTCCTGAATCGACTGAATCCAGTCGGTTGCCATCAATTCAAGGCAAGCCTCAATCAAGAGCTTCTCGGTGAACGGGTCGCCGACCTGCACGGTCGGCCGCTTCTCCTCATCGCCCTCGGAGAATTCCGCAGACGCCATCGTTGCGCCATGGATGCCGTCGCGCCCTGTCTTCGATCCCACATAGAAGATCGCATTGCCTGGCTCGGCGCCACGCGAGTAGAAGATCTTGTTCGTGTCTGCGAGGCCCACCGCCATCGCGTTGACGAGGATGTTGCCGTTGTATCCCTTGTGGAACTGGGTTTCGCCCGCCACCGTCGGCACGCCGACGCAGTTTCCGTAGCCGCCGATTCCGCCGACCACGCCCGCGACCAACGAGCGCGTCTTGGGATGGCTTGGATCGCCAAAGCGCAACGCGTTCACCAGCGCGATCGGTCGCGCGCCCATCGTGAACACATCCCGCAGGATACCGCCCACGCCCGTCGCCGCGCCCTGATAGGGCTCGATGTAGGACGGATGATTGTGCGACTCCATCTTGAAGATGCACGCTTGCCCGTTGCCGATGTCGATCACGCCGGCATTTTCACCGGGCCCCTGGATCACGCGCGTACCTTTGGTCGGAAACTTGCCCAGATGGCGCCGCGTGGATTTGTAGGAACAGTGCTCCGACCACATCACGGAGAAGATCCCGAGCTCCACCTTGTTCGGCGCCCGGCCCAGCCTGTCGAGCAGGATGGCGTACTCGTCCGCCTTGATGCCCTTTGCCGCCGCATCGGCGGCAGTCTGTTCCTCGAGGAGCGGGGAAATGTCGATCATCTCTATCCTCAGTTCGGCAGCACCAAGCCGTCGCAGGTCTCGCACAGCATTTCCAGAACCGCCATCTGCAGGTCAACGCCATCCTGTGACGCGCTGGAGGGCTGAAGTGTCACATAGGCCATCATGCCAAAGCTGGCTGGATCGCTGTCGTCCCCGGCCACGTCCAGCTCCTCGGAGATCGCTTCCCGTGGGTCTTCGTCGTCGGCGCAGCTTTCCACGATGACGCTGATACGCCACGTGCGATCTGAAAACACGTGGATCGGCGTTCCCTTGTAATCCTCGCGCTTCCATTCTGCCGCACGCGGCAGGTCATCCGGCAGCTTCGGCGCGCGGCGGCAGGCGACTTTCTGGTCGATGCTCATCAGAAAGCTCCGGCGGGGGCTGCCCCGTCTCTCGCGGGTCATTTACGCGAGACGGGTGATTCTGCAATGTCGGGAAATGAACTGGCACGGGAATACTGTTTTCCGGCCCTTATTGCACCGTCCGGGACGGCCATGGCGCAGATCAGAGCAGAGCAAGGCCACATCACCTGCGTGAAGGTCGATATCATCGTCAACGCGGCGAATGCATCGCTGCTCGGCGGCGGCGGCGTCGATGGTGCGATCCACCATGCGGCAGGGCCCAGCCTTCTTGCCGAGTGCCGCACGCTCGGCGGCTGCCCGACGGGGGAGGCGCGCATCACCGGCGCCCACAACCTGCCGCACCTCCATGTGATCCACACGGTCGGCCCGGTCTGGCGCGGTGGCGGGGCGGGCGAGGCTGAGCTGCTGGCGAGCTGCTATCGCAGTTCGCTGCAGCTCGCGTCCGATAACGCGGCGCGCTCCATCGCCTTCCCAGCAATCTCGACCGGCGCGTACGGCTATCCGAAAGACGCCGCAGCAGAAATCGCCGTGGCGACCGTGCGCGATTCACTTGCGATGCGCGAAAGCAGAATCGAAGTCCTGTTCTGTTGCTTCGACCGCGAGACCCTGGCGCTTTACCACAAGCTCCTTTCCTGACTCGACCAGAAGGCTTTGCGTCTTACCCGCCCGCCTTGACCAGCGCATCGCGCTCCTGCGCCGTCAGATGCCGCCACTTGCCCTCGGGCAGATCGCCAAGCAGCAGCGGCCCGATACGCACGCGGATAAGGTCCGTCACCTCGAGATCGACAAGCTCGCACATGCGCCTAATCTGCCGGTTGCGACCCTCGTTCAGAACGAAGCGCAAGACCTGCACGTCCTGAAGTGTCACCTTCGCCGGCTTCAGCTTGCGTCCGTCCAGCTCGAGGCCATGGCGCAGCTTCTGCACCTTCTCGCGCGTGACCTTGCCGGCCACAGTCACGACATACTCCTTGTCGACCTCGGACTCCGGCCCGATGATCGCCTTGGCCAGCACGCCGTCTTCCGACAGCAGCAGAAGCCCCCGCGAGTCCTGGTCGAGCCGGCCCAGCGGCGGCAGGCTCGCGCGCGAAGAGGGCACAGTGCCGCTGCCCGCCTGCCGCTCGGATGTCAGCAGGCGGGCCGCGGGTGTCTGTCCAGGATCAGGCTGCGCCGACACGACGCCCATCGGCTTGTGGATCATCACCGAGATCTGCGCCTCAAGCCCCAGCTCCGCGCGATCGTTCAGCACCAGCGTCTGACCTGCTGCAATCTTGCGGCCCGCATCGCTGATGCGTGTCCCATCGATCAGCACGGCGCCGGCAGCGATCAGCTCATCCGCCTCGCGCCGGGAACACACGCCGGATTGCGCCAGCCATTTGTTGACGCGCATCGGCTCCGCGCCGCCATATGTCCGCGACCAGCTCACCTTAGCTCGTCTGCTCCCGGCCGCGGGCCATCGCTGTCTTGCGCGACTCTTCGGCCGCTTCCGGTGTCACCGCCGAATTGTTTGCCGAGCCGCGCTGGATCTCCATCTTCAGCGCCTCGGGCAGGGGCAGGGAGAGTCCGTCATCGATCACCGCCTTCATGCGCTTCAGCAGCCCGCCCTCGACGCCTGCCATTTCCGCCGCCAACTTCTTCGCCGCCGGCAGCAGCGCTTCCGGCGCATAGACCCGATTCACAAGGCCCCAGCGTTCGGCCGTCTCCGCGTCGAGATAGTTTCCCGTAAGCGACAGCTCCTTCGCGCGGCTCGCGCCGATGATGCGCGGCAGTTTCTGCGAAAGCCCCCACACCGGCATCAGGCCGACGCGGCTGTGCGTGTCGGCGAACTTCGCCTCGGCGGAGGCCAGTAACACATCGCACATCAGCGCGAGTTCGAAGCCACCGGTGATCGCAAAGCCGTTGATCGCGCCTATCACCGGCCAGGGGCAGCTTGCAAACGCCGCCGCCAGATCCATGTCCGCATTCGCCTGCGTCCCAACGCCGAGCGAGAAACCCATCTGCCCCGCCTACTTCAGGTCCACGCCTGCCGAGAACGCGCGCCCGCTCCCGGTCAGCACGATCGCCCGTACGCCGTTGCTGGCTGACATCTCGCGGATGGCCCGCACGACATCGACACGCAACTGGACGGACAGCGCATTAAGCTGCTTCGCCCGGTTGAGCGTCAGCACGGCGACAGGTCCGTCGCGCTCGACCAGCAGAAGCGGTTCGGCAGGTTCGTTCATGGACTTCTTCCTAATCCTTAGGATCGATGTCGGGCGCGCCGCCCAGCGATCGTACAATGTCCGCGAGCGACGCCACGCAGCGGTCGACGGCCTCCCGGTCGCGGCTGCGCGCAACCAGGTTGGAGCCATACTCCACATCGGCGCCCTTGAGCCGCATGAACGGATACGAGCCAAGGCTCGCCTCAGGCGTTGCCTTGGCGAGTTCGCCCAGCGGCCCGGCAAGATCGCCCTCGCGCACGCCCGCCGCTCGCACGGTGCGCGAATGGACAACCGACCCGCCTGTAATGCGCCGTCCGACATCCTGCAGCATCCCACGTGTGACAGAGGGAACGCCCGCCAGCACGAACACATTGCCGAGCTGAAATCCGGGCGCGACAGATACGGGATTGGCGATCAGGTCCGCCCCGTCAGGGATCCGTGCCATCCGAAGCCGGCCTTCATTCATCTCCTGGCCGCGCGCCGCATACCACGGCTGCATCAACGCCAGCGCATCCTCGCGCACATCGATCGAGCGCCCGAAAGCTGCCGCTGCAGCATCCGCCGTGATGTCGTCATGCGTCGGGCCGATGCCTCCGGTGGTAAACACATAGTCATGCGAGGCGCGCAGCTCGTTGATGGTCGCGACGATCGTCTCATGCACGTCCGGAATCATCCGTGCCTGACGAATCTCCACGCCCAGGGGGGCCAGGAATTCTGCGATTGTTCGCAGGTTGGTGTCCTGCGTCCTGCCCGAGAGCAGTTCGTCCCCGATCAAGATAATGGCTGCCGTCACAATGCTGGTCATGCCTCGGCGTTTAGGCCGCGTTCGCGATGGCGTCCAGATCGTTGCGGAGAGGTAAATTCGAAATGGCCGTTTATTGGCAAAACGCAGGTTTCGCGAAGGACGGAATTAAGCCTGATCCGCGATGGTGTCCGCTGGCAATTCCGGGTGGGGACACCAATGCAGCCGCTTAGGCGTCTAAAGACCGCGCGCAACGGCAACGTGATGATCGAGTTCGCGTTGCTGGCGCCCGTGTTCTTCATGCTGATCCTCGGCCTCGTCGAGTTCGTGCTCTTCCAGTACAAGACGTACGCCCTCAATCACGTCGTCTACGAAGCCACGCGCAACCTGCAGACGGGCGAAGTCCAGACCGCATCGAACATGGAAGCCGCCTTCAGGCAGGAAGCCTGCGACAAGGCAGGCGTGATGCTCGACTGCAACGCGATCGTTTTCGATGTACGCGCCTTCGACGAGCTCAGCGATGTCACCTATCCGCCGCCAACCTTCGATGCGGACGGGCTACCGGACAACTTCGTGTTCCAGCCAGGCGGACCCAACGAGTATTCGGTCGTGCGCGCCTCGCTCCAGCACCAGTTCATCACGCCCTTCATGGACTATCTGTTCAAGATGGGTCCCGACCTTCCGGCGATCGTAAACGCGTTCACCATCGTCAAGAATGAGCCGTGGGACTGATCGATGCTCAAGCTTGTCCCATTTTCTCGACTGTTCCGTGACCGTCGCGGCGTCGCCGCCGCCGAGTTCGCGCTCATCGCGCCGGCGCTTATCTTTCTCATCATGGGCGTGCTCGAAATGTCCTTCCGCTTCCGCGCAAACGAGGAAGCGACACGCTACGTTCACCAGGTTGCCGACATCGTCTCGCGCGAAACGGATCTCGAGCAAGCCGATCTGCTGGAGCTGTTCGACGCGTCGGTCTTTATGATGAAGCCGCTCGACACGACGGACGACCTCGACCTCGACATCGCTTCCGTGGGCTTTGAAGGGACAGACGCTGAACCCACTATCTTGTGGCGCCGCGTCGCCGGTACCGAGGTTCCTTTTGATATTCCCGAGACGCAGGGCATGGGCATCGAGGATGAATCGATCATTCGCGTCGGTGTCCGTTACAATTACCATAGCGTGCTGACCGAATTGTTCGGCGGCGGCTCGATGGCGATCGAGAAGTCGGCCTATGCCCGGCCGCGGATCGAACGAAAAGTCGCGCTTGACGGCCAGACCGATGACGGCGGCGCGACGGCCTACCTCGATAGTTGATGAGTTTTGGACTGCACACGCTCACTGCGGGCGCCAATATACGGAAACGGGTCATGTTCGGTTCGCTAACTAAGTTCGCAAAGGACCGCAGGGGCGCCTTCGCCATGCAGTTCGCGCTCATGGTCGTGCCGCTATGCGCCTGCACGGGGCTTGCGATCGATGGCGGGCGGGCCTTCCTCGCCCGCTTTGAACTGGCGTCCGCGATCGATGCGGCTGCACTTGCCGCCGGCTCGATCCCGGAAGAACAGGACGCCGACCTCGAAGTGGTCGCCCGCAAATTTGTCGAGATGAACTTCAAGACCGCGCAAGATGAGCCAATCGCGCTCGAACTCGTCGAGATCGGCGGTGAGGATGAGGCTCTGATGCTGCGCGGCTCCGTCCAGATCAACACCTTCTTCATGCCGATCATCGGCCAGCCCTATGTCACTGTCGAAGCCGAAAGCGAGATACGCCGCGGCGGCGCAAATGTGGAAGTCACGCTTGCGCTGGACGTCACCGGTTCGATGAGCGGGGGGCGCATTGCCGCTCTGCAGACGGCTTCGAAAGTTCTGATTGACGAGGTTGTCAGCACGGCACAGACCCCGTTCTACTCGAAAGTCGCGATCGTTCCGTGGTCGCAGAGCGTCAATATCGCGAACGGCTCGGATGACTACGTCACATCGACCGCGCTGGCGGAGCTCCGCGGCGATATCCGCGGCTCGACCAGCATCACAGATGTGAACTGGCGCGATGGCGCGACCACGACCAAGACGATCTCAGCTGCTGGCTGGCGCACCAATTCTGGACGCACCATTTCAAATGTCGCCTGGCAGAACGGTGCCACGCTCACGACGGTGACCGGCATCACCAAGACAAACAGCAACACCCGGATTCGTATCCAGACGTCCGCAAACACGAGCTATGTCAACGGCGATACCGTGATCATCACGGGCGCCGATGGCAGCTACACCGGTCTGAACGGCAACATGTACAAGATTGCCGACAGGTCGTCGGCGTCGCCGTGGTATTTCTGGCTCCAGAATGTCGGGACGACGACCTACACGACTCCACCTTCAGGAACCACGAACGGCACGGCTGGCACGCTGCAGCGCTGCCTCTACACCGACTGCACGGTGCGTGTGACAGCCTCGAGTCACGGGTTTGCAACGAATGACCTGATCTACATCAACAACGTCAACATGACGGGCGCGGGCGCCGAGGTGGACAACACGTGGGGCACGACCTGGGTCGTTACAAACCGTGACACGAACAACTTCTCGCTCAACGGAACGTTTGGTCCGAACTTCAAGACCTATAGCAGCAGTGGAACTGCTTCCGAGTGCTTCGTGGCGGACTGTCGCTACACTGTCACGACTTCGGCAGCGCATGACTTCAGCGCCTCGGACCGCATCTACATCTGGGGCGTCACAGATGACACCTCGTCCGGCAACACGTCGATCAACACGTCGCCTGGAACCTCGATCTCTCCCGAAAACCCCTCGGGATCGACCTTCTATCTTCCCGGCGATGGTCGCAACTACTACAGGCGTTCATCGGGCGGTTCGGTCGCCGAGTGCCTCCGCCCGGATTGCCGCACCGTGGTCACTTCGGCGGGCCATGGACTTTCCACCGGCGACAAGGTGGAACTGCGCAACATCGTCGGTCCGAGCGGCTTCAACTATGGCAACAAGGGCGTGCTGCAAGACAACGCTCCGCCCGCTGCGCTCGGAACCAATGCCGCCGCGCGTCGCTACTGGACCATCACGAAGCTGTCGAACGATCAGTTCACGATCGACGACTCCAAGCCATCGTTGAGCAATGTGTCGGGCGTCTTTTCAGGAACTGCCACTGCCCAGTGCCTCGATTATGGCTGTGAGCGGATATTCTATCATGAGGACACCGCAAGCCAGGTGGCCTCCACCTGTCTCGTTGAACGACCTGGCGGGCAGGCCTATACTGACTCATCGACCTCGGGCGTCGGCCAGCAGCTCGGTATCCTCTACACCAGCAGCGGTGCGTGCAACACGTCCAACTATGTGACGCCGCTGACGTCGAACAAGACGCGCCTCAACGCCGCCATCGATGACTTGCTGACGAGTGGAGGCACGGCGGGTCAGCTCGGCGCGGCATGGGGATGGTACATGCTCTCCCCGAATTTTGCCGATATCTGGGACGACGAGGTTGAAAACAAGCCAGCCGCCTATGACACAGAAGACCTCATCAAGGTCGCGGTGCTGATGACGGACGGTGAGTTCAACTACCAGAGCTGCTACGGCGTCCAGAAAACCCTGCTTCCGTCATCATTTACGTCGTCAAACTGCGATACCATGTCGGAGTTCGAGCAGGCCCAGACCATCTGCACGAACATGAAGGCTGCTGGCGTCGTGATCTATACGGTTGGCATGCAACTCGGTACATCCGCTGATACCATCGACTTTCTGACGGACTGCGCCTCGAACTCGCAGTACGCCCACCTCGCTTCGGACGCTGCTACACTCCAGGTCGCCTTCAAGAAGATCGCCCAGTCGATCTCGCGGCTGCGTATCTCGAGATAGCGCACGGGATTTCGAAAGGCTGTGAAGGGCTCGCCGACGCTGGCGGGCCCATCCGTTTTCTTCCGTAACGGTCGCCGAGGGGTCAGGAGGCGGCTGCGTCTCGCCGCTGGTTCTGCAGCAGACGGATGTAGCGGGTTGCCAGCTCGCGCCCGTCGATGGGTTTGGAAATGTAGTCGTCCATGCCCATGTCGATATAGCGCTCCCGGTCGCCGCTCATGGCGTCTGCCGTCAGCGCGATGACGGGGATGTTGCCCCAGCTCTGGATGCTCGCGCGGATACGTCTGATCGTCTCGCGGCCGTCCATGACAGGCATGTGCACGTCGAGCAGGACGATATCAAACGGCTGCTCGGAGAGTCGCTGCAGCGCCTGTTCACCATTGACCGCTTCGACGATGCGAGGCGCGAGTTGGACAAGGAAGAGGCTTACGATCTGGCGATTGACCGCATTGTCGTCGACCAGCAGGACGCGCGCGCCCATCACGCGCGCTGGCCGCTGTTGCGGGTTGTCGGCCGCCTGGTTGTCGATCAGGGCGATTGTGCTGCGGGGAACGACATTTTCGGCGACAAACCAGAGCTGGAAGCTGGAGCCTTCGCCAAGCCGGCTTTCGGCGCGCACATCGCCGCCCATCAGGCGGGCAAGCTGGCGTGTGATCACGAGGCCAAGACCCGTGCCCCCGAAGCGCCGCGTGATCGAGGCGTCGGCTTGCGTGAAGGCACTGAACAGGCGCGAGAGCGTGTGTTCATCCATCCCTATGCCGGTGTCGGACACGGTGATGCTTACCGCGCAGTTACCGGACGCGCGTGGCTTAACCCCCAGCCTGATCGTGACGCTGCCTGTCTCCGTGAACTTGATGGCGTTCGAGAGCAGGTTCGACACGCACTGGCGCACGCGAACCGGATCGTAGCGCAGAAGCGGAGGTACATCGCCCATGATCTCGACATTCACGGAAAGTCCGCGCTCGGAGGCGCGCGACGTGAAGAGCTGCCGCACGCGTTCAATCGTCATGCGAAGATCGCCGTCGATCCTGGCGATGTCGAGCTTGCCCGCCTCGATCTTGGAGATGTCGAGGACATCACTGAGCAGGGACATCAGCGTCTCCCCCGATTCCGAGATGACGCTGACTTGTTCGCGCTGAGATTCGGTCAGCGAATCGGCAGCCAGCACCTGTGTCATGCCGAGAATGCCGTTGAGAGGCGTCCGGATCTCATGGCTCATCGAAGCAAGGAAACTGGACTTGGCCACCGTCGCCGCCTCCGCCTGCGTCTTGGCTTCGGCGAGGGCGAGCTCCTGCATCTTCTGTGCATGGATATCTAGCATCATGCCGACCGCGCGGATGTTCTCGCCTGTTGCACTGCGCTCGACGCGCGTGAACAGCCTCACCCAGCGCCCCTGACCATCGGGGTGGTAGATGCGTGTCTCGAGACTTTCGACAGCGTTGGTCGCAAGGCAGCGCTCCCAGCTTTTTCGTACCTCTGCGACTTCGTCGTCGTGATAGATGCCGAAGGGACTTTGCTCCTGCCGCTGCATCGCCTCGGGACCTGCGATCAGCTTGAACTGTTCCGATGACCAGCGCTGGCCGGTCCGCAGGTCAATCTCGTAGACGCCTGCGTTGGCCGACGCCATGGCCAGCTCCAGGCGGCCGGACATGAGATCTGCATTGTCGCGTGCGGCAGCGAGTTCGGTCACATTCTGGCTGATGCCGAACATCTCGTACTTGCCGGATGCCAGCCTGCGCCCAGTGCGATAGTGCACGCGAAGAGTTTTCCAGCCGCCTGACCCGTCGCGGTAGCGCATCTCGCCATCGGCAGCGCCACCCTGCGTGGTGAGACGCTCACGGATTTCCGTGTCCTTGTCCTGATCGTCCGCGTGCTGGACCAGCCGGAGAATGGACAGCGGTACGGGCTCGCCGGCGGTCGCATGGCCAAGCGCGAGCTCGCTGGAGAAGTAGTAGAGTTCCTGATCCGGGTCGAAACGCCACGTGCCCACTGCAGCGTCGTGCAGCAACTGGTTCCGCACGGTGCGTGTGCCGGCCAGCGCGCGCATGGCCGTCCATTCGGCTGTGACGTTGGTCAGGCGCACCAGCTCGTGGCTGGCGTCCGCCGGGCTCCGGTCAAGCCTGAGCCATGAGGGGCCTTCTCCGCCGTCGATGCAGAACACATCACCCGAGACAGAACGCGCGTGGTCGGTGGCGCCTGCCTTCATCGCCTGCAGCAGGTCGACGCCTACCAGGCTTGATGATGGGCGGTTCAGCTGGTTCGCCAGCGCCTCATTGGTCTCGGTGACACGGCCACTTGAATCCACGATCGCGGCGGGCACCCGGCCCCAGATGACGGAGTTTGTGAGGAACTCGGTCTTGGGCGGCATGGCGCAGCGTGGCCCCGTGCGGAGCAGACAAGGTTACTCCTACGGCCAATTCGATTAACGAATCTTCCCTAGCTGGCCTGGCGCAGGCTCTCGGCGACCGCCTTTGCGGCATCAGAACTCAGGGCGCCCAGCTCGCCAAATCGCTTCAGGGCAAGCCGCCAGAGCCATTTTGCGTGGCTTTGTCTGCCGGACACAGCCGCGTGATCCGCCGCCAGCGCCGTAAGCAGGGCGAGGTCCATCCCGGTCGCGGTGTCGCGCGCCGCAGCCAGCATCTTGTCAGCCTCGTCCAGCTTGCCATCACGTATTGCGGCCCGGATCGCAGCGTGCGGGTCCTCGGTCGCCGGGGCGGGCGTGGCTATCGGCTTCGGCGACTGCGCCGCGGCGACGGGTGGCGGTTCTGCTGCGCGAGGCAGCGGAGCAAGCGTCACTTGCGCCGGGAAGGGCGATGGTGGCGGCGCGCTGGCGCCATTGGTTGCCGGCTCGGACCGGGCGACCGGTTTGGCGGCGGGCTTTGCAGGCGCTTCGGCCGCAGGCGCTGCAGGTTTCGGAGGGACAGGCGGGGTCGACAGCGACCGCGGATCCACGGGCGGAACTGGCTCGGAGGCTTCGGCTGACTGGACCGTCGCGACCGTCTGCGGCGGCTCGGGCGGTGGGGCAAGCGGCGTAATGCCGCCTGATCTCCAGTCCCGGTCCGCAGCGCGCGCGCGCTGCGAATAGTAGGCGTCGGCCTCGCCAAGCGCTGCCTCCTCACGCGATGCGCGCGCCGACAGAGCGCGCTTCTGGTTGGAGCGCGGGTGGACAGCACTGACGAGGAAGACAATCCCGCTGGTGACGCCGAACGCGCCTGCCAGCAGAAACAGGGGAAGGCCCGCAGCGCCCGGCGGAAACAGGTTCGCAGCGTCAGCGCGATGGGTCCATGCCAGATAGCCCCCACCGCCGGCCAACGCGGCGCCAAGGAGAAATTGCAGTACGCGCACCAACATCAACGCCACTCCTGTCAGTCCGCCGCGCAGCGGTCCGGCGGAAAAGGCTTAGCCGCTTCGCGGCCACACCGGAACCGCAAACACGCAGCACGCTAGCCGCTTGCCGGCGCCACTTGCACATCGGGCATTGCCGCCCCTTTTCATGGATCGCGACGGGTTCCCCCCATCGCTTCGATTTGAACTCGCTGTCGCGGCGTCAACGTTTGCGTGCGGCCCTCGCAGGCGTAGGCTTGTGTATATGGAGCGGGAAAACCCGCCTATGAGGAGGAGAGGTCCATGCCGGTTTCGCTGAGATACTCGCTGTTGGCGTGCGCCATGACCGTCTTGGCGGCCCCCGCCCTTGCGCAGGGCAAGCCAACGGCGAAGCGGCCGGATCTTGAAGGCGTCTGGTCGAACCAGTCGCTCACCAACCTGTCCCGCCAGCCGGGCACAAAGCTGTCGGTGACCGAGCAGGAGGAAAAGGATCTCGTCGAAAACAATCCGTGGGTTCTGCTGGCGGCTAGCGAAGAAGGCGCGTCGGACTTTGGAGATGACCTGCTCGACGATCGCAATAGCGACCGCGGCTACAACACATTCTGGATCGACCCCGGCCAGTCGCTTGCCAGGGTGAAGGGTGAGATCCGCACATCCTGGCTGGTCGAGCCAGCTGATGGTCGCGTGCCTGTCTCACCCGCCGGCCTGAAGGCCCGCAGCGACGCAGCGGCCAGGAAGCGCGTGACGATGTATGAGGGGCCGGAAACCCTCCCCATCGCCGAACGCTGCCTGATCGGCTTTACCAATGCTGGCGGGCCGGGCATGTTGAACACGATCTACAACAACAACTATCAGATCGTGCAGGCGCCGGATCATGTGATGATCCTCGTCGAGATGGTGCACGATGCGCGTATCATCCCGATTGCGAAGAGCCGTTCGGAAGCGAAGCACAAGCCGATCGCGATCCAGCCATGGCTCGGCGATTCCGTTGGCTGGTATGAGGGCGACACGCTGGTGGTTGAAACGAGGAACGTTCACCCCGAGCAGGCGCGCCAGGGGCAGGTCATCATCTCGCCCGAGGGCAGGCTGACCGAGCGGTTCAGCCGCGCATCTGACGGCCAGCTGCTCTACACATTCGAAATCGACGATCCGACCTACTACACACAACCCTGGCGCGCCGAGATGGTGATGAACAAGCGCAACGAGAGCATCTACGAATACGCCTGCCATGAAGGGAACTACGCCATGGAAGGCATTCTCAGCGGCGCGCGTCTCTATGAATCCAAGGGCCTCGAGAACAAGCAGGGCCCCGGCATTTTCGGACCCAGCGCCCCGCCGCCCAAGCCGAAGAACAGGCAGTAGACATGTCGCGCCTCAGCCGCTTCGCCATCCTCGCGTGTTTCGCCGGCATACTTGCCGCATGCATGACGCCGACGAAGACGCCGCACGCCGCCGATCTATGGAGATGCCCCGACGGCTTTGCGCCGAAGGCGGGCCTGAACACCAACTTCCCGCATGAAGGCATGATGCGCGCCTTCGTCGTCACGCCCGCGAAGGGCGCGGCGGGACCAGCGCCCGTCTGGGTTCCATTGACCGGTACGGTCGAGTCGACGAACGCGAACCTGACCGTGCCTCGGTCCGGCGCAAATGCGCTGATGGCCGGGCAGGGCTTCACCGTGATCGGTCCAGTGCGACAGTGCGCCGGCCAGGACCCGAATGTCGGCCGCGGACCATGCGATGGACCGGGGTCCGACGGCTGGAACTGGAAGCCCTGGAATGACGGGCGCTCTGGCAATGCCGCGGGCGAAAAATGGAAGAATGACTCAGGCCCCGACGCGCGGTTCTTCGAGGCTATGGTGCGTTGCGTCGGCACGATGTTACCGCTGGATGCAAAGCGGCTCTATGTCGGTGGCATCTCGGCGGGCGGCACGGTCACCAATCGCGCGCTCACCTTCAGCTCGGACTTCTGGGCGGGGGGCATGCCAATCTCCGGCGAATGGTATGTGTCGAACGACGATGGCTCGCCATTGTCATTCAGCAATGCGCGTCAGGCAGTGATGTCCAGTCCGTTGAAGATTCATCAGGGCCGCATCGGCCCTTACCCTCTGCCGAAATCGCTTTCCCCCATGGTCGTGATCACTGTTTGGGGCGGTGAGAAGGATCTGTGGGATTGTGGCCCGCCGCTCGGGCTGTGCGCCGACTACCGCCCCTCGACGCAGGCTGGCGCCAACTATTTCGCGTCGATGCCCAATGTGGTGCACGTCGCCTGTTCGTCGACGCACGGGCATATGTGGCCGCAGATAAACACGCAGGCGTTCAATGCCTGGGCATTGCAGACGATGGCCTCACATCCAAAGGGATCGGATCCGAGAGCGTTCCGCTTGACGGCGCCGCCGGATGGTTATTCCTGCCGCATCGGGACCTATACCGACCACTACTGACAGGCGGGCGACAATGGCGGATGCGAAGAACGTCCTGGTCACGGAACTGACAGGCTTTGCGAACCCGGTGATCGCGCGCCGGCTTGCGGCTACGGGCGCACGGGTAATCGGGTGCGATCCGTCGATCAGCGAGGATGGCGCGCACGACGGCGTTGAAGTTGTGGGTTGGGCAAGACCGGCAGATATCGTGGACCGGGCAGCCAATCAGTTTGGCGGCAAGCTCGACGCGATCATCATCTCCTCTGCCATGCCTGCGCCGCGCATCCGCGTGGAGGACCTGACGGAAGAAAACCTGATGCCCTACTTCCAGCGGCTTGCCGCGGAGTCGCTTCTGTTCGCAGGCGCTGCGGTAAGGACGATGCGGCCGAACAAGTCGGGCCGCATTGTGTTCGGGTCCTCGTCAGGCCCGATTGGCGGCATACCGGGCTTTGCGGCCTACGCGTCGTCGCGGGCGGCGATCAATGGCGTTGTGCGGACGCTGGCGCTTGAAGTTGCGGGCGATGGCATTTCGGTGAACGCGGTCGCCGCCAACTTCATCCAGACGGAAACATACTATCCGCGTGCGCTGCTTGAGGATCCTGTGAAGGGGCCGAAGCTGCTGGCGCGTGTGCCGATGGGGCGGCTGGGCGAGGCGGAAGAGGTGGCGGCCCTTGTCGAGCTTCTTGCGCTCGGGCAGAGCGGCTTCGTCTCAGGTCAGGTTATCCCGATATCCGGCGCGTGGTGTTGAGCGCGGCTACTTCGAGAACTGCTGCGAGGTGAAGGCGAGGATACGGCGGGCGGCTTCCTCGCGCTGGTCCAGCGTTTCGCCGAACGCCTCGCCGAGCTTGCCTTCCAGCATCAGCGTCGCAAGGCCATGGGCGGCTGACCATGCCGCGATGACAGGCACGAGGTCCGGGCTAGTCTTGTCGGACGTCGACATGGTGGTCGCGGCGGCGCCAAGCGTGTCAGCGACAAGCTGGAAGCAGCGATCCGCCTTTGCCTTGGCATCCGGATAGCGCGCCAGGTCGCACATCTCGGCCCGGAACATCAGGCGGAAGATTTCGGGGTTGTTGAGCGCAAAGCGGATATAAGCCTCACCAAGCGCCCGGTTTTTTTCGGCGCGCTCTTTGCGCGCAAGCCCCACAGCGCTGACCATGTAGTCGTACAGGCGATCGAACCCGTCGCCCGCAAGCTCGGCAAGGATCGCCTCGCGGTCGGTGAAGTAGTGATAGGGTGCCTGGTGGCTGACGCCCGCGCGCCGCGCGACTTCGCGCATGGAGAGAGCGCCGAGCCCGCCTTCGTTCATCAGCGACAGGCTGGCCTGAAGGATGCTCGCCCTGACATCGTCGCGAGAAATCGACTTGGTAACGGCCATGTGCGTCCCGTTCTTTCTTGACGCTGTCAATCTAATCATAGACAGTGTCAAGACAACTCGTATGTCAATTGGGTGACACATGCCAGCGGCGCTGTCAGCTTCAACTCGACTGGTTATGGCGGCTGGTTGCGCTTTTCTTGTGGCTGCCTGCAGCGGCGAAGCTGCGGTTGCAACGCAAAACGTGCCTGCGGCGGTCGCTGTTGAAGTTCTCAACATCGCGGCGACGGGGTCCGGCGGCGAAGTTCGCGCCAGCGGACTTGTGGCCTTTAAGCGCGAGACGGCGCTCGGCTTCGGCGCCCCCGGCGAGATTGAGTCGATCACGGCCGATGTCGGCGACCGCGTTGCCGCCGGCCAGGTGCTCGCCACGATGCGGAAGACCACGACGGGCGCCGACGCCAGCGAAGCGGCGCTGGCGCGGCTCACGGCTGAACAGAATTTCGATCGCGTGACGCGGCTACATGCAGCGGGCGCTGCCTCCCAGGCCGAACTCGACAATGCGAAGCTGACGCTGGAGCGGGCGCGCGAGCGCGTGTCCATCGTGGCGCCAGCAAGCGGCATCGTTCTCCAGCGCGACGCCGAGCCTGGCCAGAATGTAGCCGCCGGCCAGCGCGTGCTGTCAATCGGCGAGTCGCGGACGGGAATCATTGTCGAAGCGTCGATGACGGCGTCCGAGGTTGCGCAACTCCGCGTTGGCGATGCGGCGTCGGTCAATGTTCGCGAGCGTGCGACGCTGGCGGGGCGTGTGGCGCGCATTGCGCCGAAGGGCACGCAGTCCGGGCTGTTCACTGTCGAAGTGCAGGTTGACCAGCCGGACGGCCTTCGTTCTGGCGAAGTTGCGGAAGTCGTTATCGCTGGCCGCGCGGGCGCGCAGGAGGCTGCGGTCGTCCATCTGGTGCCAGCCATCTCCCTGATCGATGCGCGCGCCGATCAGGGCGTGGTGTTTGTCGTGGACGCCGAGGGCAAGGCGCGCCGCCGGGCGATCGAGACCGGCGGGGTCAGCGATCGCGGCGTCACGGTCCTCAAGGGGCTGGCCGATGGGGACCGGGTGATTACCCGTGGCGCCTCGATGGTGCGTGAAGGCGACGCTGTTTCCGTAGCAGCTCAGTAACACGACAAGGAGGAGGGGCGGATGAAGGCCTTCACACGCTTCTTCGTCGATCGCTGGCAGTTCACGCTGATCCTGTTCTTCATGCTGTTCGGATTGGGCATCCAGTCCGTGATGGCGATCCCAAAATCGGAAGACCCGATCGTCTCTTTCCCCGGCGTGGGCGTCTTTGTCGTGCTGCCCGGCGCTGACGCCGAGCAGATGGAGCGCGTCGTCGCGATTCCGATCGAGACCGCGCTCAATGGTCTTGAGGACGTGGATGAGATACAGTCCACAAGCCAGGCGGGCCTCGCCTCGATCGCTGTCTCTTTCGTCTACGGGTCGGACCCGGAGAAGAAATATGACGAGGTCGTGCGCGAACTCAACGTCATTCGCGCCAGCTTGCCGGAAGGCATTACGCTGTTGCGCGCCAACCGTCAGAACCCGGCGCAGACCAATATCGTGCAGATGGCGCTGGTCAGCGAAACGGCCTCCTACCGCCGCATGGAGGCCTATGCGCGCGAACTGCGAGACGCCATCGAGCGCGCCAACGGCGTGCAGCAGGCCGAGATCTGGGGCGTCCCGACAGCCGAAGTGCGCATCACCCCGGACATGGACAAGCTGGCCAATTTTCGCCTGCCGCTGACCGCCGTGACCGAGGCGGTGCAACGCGAAGGCGCCGACATTCCGATTGGCGCGGTCGAGAGCAGCGGGCGGCGTTTCAATGTCGAGGCGACCGGGCCGTTCGACAGCCTTGAAGAGATCCGCGACATCGTCCTGCGCTCCGACGGCGGCTCGGCGATCACGCTTGGCGATGTGGCGTTGGTCGAATGGACCAATGACGAACAGGCCGTGCGCACGCGCTTCAACGGCCAGCGCGCGCTCTTTGTCACCGCGCGCGCCAAGCTCGGCGCGACAATCTTCGACGTGATGTCGAATGTGCGCATGCAGGTGGACAAGTTCGAGCCGCGCCTGCCGCCGGAGATCAAGCTGGAGCGTGGTTTTGACCAGTCGGAGACGGTGGCCTACCGGCTGTCGTCACTGGGACGCGATTTTGCGATCGCCATTGCGCTGGTGTTGCTGACGCTGTTGCCGCTTGGCTTCCGGGCCTCGCTGGTCGTGATGGTCTCGATTCCGGCCTCGTTCGCGATCGGCGTCATCGTACTCGACATGCTCGGTTATTCGCTGAACCAGTTGTCGATTGCGGGCTTCGTACTGGCGCTTGGCCTGCTGGTCGATGACTCGATTGTCGTGACAGAGAACATCGCGCGACACCTCCGCTCGGGTCTGAGCCCGCGAGACGCGGCGATTGCCGGGGTCGACGAGATTAACGTCGCTGTTCTCGGCTGTACCGCGACGCTGCTGTTCGCTTTCGTGCCGCTGCTCAACCTGCCGGAAGCTGCCGGCGATTTCACCCGGTCGCTGCCAATGGCTGTGGTCTGTACCATCGCAGCGTCACTCTTTGTGGCGCTGACGGTGATCCCGTTCCTCGCCAGCCGGATGCTGCCGCGCCATGGTCATTCCAACGTCTTCCTCGAGGTGGTGATGGGCGCGATCCACGCGATCTACAGGCCGATCCTGAAAGTGGCGCTGGGCATGCCGCGCCTTACGGTGGTCGTCGGACTTGCACTCTTTGCCGCCTCGCTGACGCTCGTGCCGCGGCTGGGCTTCAGCTTGTTCCCCGAGAATGACAGCCCGTATTTCATGGTCGAGGTCGAGCTGCCGCAGGGGGTCTCCGTCGAAGAGACCGACAAGGCGGTGATGTTCGCTGACAGTGTTCTGGCCAAGCATGCCGAATTCACCTGGCGCTTCGCCAACTCCGGCCGCGGCAATCCGCAGGTCTACTACAACGAGATACCGAGTGAGCAGGCCAGCAATGTGGGCGGCATCTATGCCCGCTTCAGTAAGTGGGAGTCGAAGGAGGGGAACGCGCTGCTAGAAGAGTTGCGCGCCGAACTCGCGACCTATCCCGGCGTGCGGTTCAACGTGAAGCGCTTCCTCAACGGTCCGCCGATCGAGGCCCCGATCGCCATCCGCATCCAGGGCGCCGACATCGAAGTCCTCTCAGGCATCGCGGCCGATGTCGAGCGTGCGATGGCGGGCGCCGAGGGCATCCGCAACATCACCAATCCGCTGGCCGAGCGCCTGCTCGATCTCGACCTCAACATCGACACCGAAGCAGCAGCCCTGCGCGGCGTGCCCGCCGGCGCGATGGACCAGACGTTGCGCATCGCCATCGGCGGCGCCCGTGTTGCGTCCTTCCGCGATCCGGTGGGGGATGCCTATCCCGTGGTGGTGCGTGCGCCGCGCGCCGATCGGATGAACATGGCCGACCTTGATCGCCTCTATATCTGGACGGGCGATGGCTCGGCCGCCCCGCTTTCGGAGTTCGCCGACCCCGGCATTTCGTCCGGGCCTGCCCGCATCAGCCGGTTCCAGCGTGAGCGGACGGTGACGCTCACTGCGTTCACGCAGCCGGGCTTCCTGACCGGCGATGTTTCGGCGAGTGTCGAGCAGCAATTGGCGGGCATCACGCTGCCTGCAGGCTATTCGTGGAATGTCGGCGGCGAAGCGGAGGCGCAGTCGCGCAGTTTTGGCGGCATGGGGCCCGCAATCCTGATCGCTTTGTTCGGCGTGATGGCCGTGCTGCTGCTGGAATTCGGATCGTTTGCCACTGCGGGCGTCGTGGCCTTCGTGATCCCGTTCGGGATCATGGGCGGACTGATCGCTCTCTATCTTGGCGGTCAGTCGCTTTCCTACACGTCGATCATTGGCTTCATCGCGCTCATCGGCATCGAGATCAAGAACTCGATCCTGCTGGTCGAGTTCGCCAACCAGGAACGCGAACGGGGCACACCCTTGCGTGAAGCCATCGAAAAGGCGGGTGAGGTTCGCTTCCTGCCGGTCCTGCTGACCTCGCTGACGGCGATTGGCGGCCTTACGCCTCTGGTGTTCGAGAACTCGCCGCTTTATTCGCCGCTGGCCATGGTGATCATTGGCGGCCTGATTTCCTCAACGTTGATCGCGCGAATCGTGACGCCGCCTATGTATCTTTTGCTGGCCCCACGCGACCGCAAGGTTGAACCCGGTCCCGCCCCTGTTGCGGTTCCCGCCGAGTAGGTGACACTCTCCGGCGAGGAAACGCCGGAGAGCATCGTGGACTTCAACCTGCCAAAAGGCCTCGTCGATTATCTCGCCGAGCTAGACCGCTTCATCGAAACCGAGATCAAGCCGCTGGAGGAGCAGGACGACAACATCCGTTTCTTTGACCATCGCCGCGAACATGCGCGGACCGACTGGGACAGGGGCGGTCTGCCGCGCCATGAGTGGGAAGACCTGTTGCGCCAGGCGCGGCGGAAGGCGGATGCGGCGGGCCATTTCAGATTTGCGCTGGCTAAGGAGCTGGGCGGATCTGCGCGTGATGTTGGGTGCGGATCGAACCTCGCCATGGCGGTGATCCGCGAACATCTCGCGGCCAAGGGACTGGGGCTCCACAACGACTTGCAGAACGAGCATTCCATCGTCGGCAACAGTGTCGGCGCCTTGCTGATGTGGAATTACGGGACGGACGCGCAGAAGGCTGAGTGGATGGATGATCTCGCTGCGGGCCGGCGCGGATTCGCGTTCGGCATCACCGAGCCTAAGCATGGCTCTGACGCCACGCACATGGAGACGGTCGCCCGGCACGATGGCGATGGCTGGGTGATCGACGGCGAGAAGACGTGGAACACCGGCGTGCATGCCGCCAGTCACGACATGATCATGGCGCGGACATCGGGCAAGGCCGGGGACGGCGATGGCATCACGGCGTTCCTCGTGCCGATAAAGTCGCCAGGCTTCACGATCGAGGAGTATCTCTGGACGTTCAACATGCCGTCCGATCATGCGCACATCACGCTGAAGGACGTGCGCGTTCCTGGCTCTGCCGTGTTCGGCGGCGAAGGCAGGGGCCTCCAGGTCGTGCAGCATTTCTTCAACGAGAACCGGATACGGCAGGCGGCGTCCTCTCTGGGCGCTGCGCAATTCTGCATCAATGAGTCGGTGGCCTATGCGAATGTACGTGCGCCATTCGGGAAGCGATTGTCGTCGAACCAGGCGATCCAGTTCCCGCTGGTCGAGCTGCAGACGCAGTGCGAGATGATCCGGGCGCTGATCCACAAGACGGCCTGGCAGATGGACACGATCGGCAATTTCGCGGTGAGCGACAAAGTCTCGATGTGCAATTACTGGGCGAACCGGCTGTGCTGTGAGGCGGCTGACCGCGCGATGCAGGTTCATGGTGGACTTGGCTATTCGCGGCACAAGCCGTTCGAGCACATCTATCGCCACCATCGACGCTATCGGATCACAGAGGGGTCGGAGGAGATCCAGATGCGGCGTGTCGCCGGATACATGTTCGGCTTCATGGGCCAGCGCGCGCCGAAGGGCGTGCAGGAATGACCCTGACGCCGAAATTCGAACGCGCGCTGGAGCGATTGCCTGGCTTCGAGCAGTTGCTTGCGTGTGATCGCCTGTCGGCAGGGGCCAGCCGCGAGACCTATCGGCTCACCGTGCGCATGAATGGCTCCGAGAGAAAGCTGGCGCTCAGGCGGGCTGAGGGAGAGGGCGTCTCGGCAATGGGTTCTGGGCCGGGGCTCAATGCTGAAGCAAAGCTGTTTGAGGCTGCAAGGCAGGCTGGCGTTCCGGGGCCGGAGGTTCTGCTTGTGCTGCAGCCCGAGGACCAACTCGGCGCGGGCTTCGTGATGGAATGGATCAGCGGCGAGACGCTCGGCGGCAAGATCGCGCGGGGCGCTGAGTTTGCTGACGCACGCAAGGTGTTGGCGAAACAGTGCGGCGAGATTCTTGCGAAGCTCCACGCGATCGATGTGAGTGCGGCCGGGCTGGATCAAGTGCTTGATTCGTTCACGCCGGAACACGCCGTGCGCAAGACTCATGCGGCTTATCTGGAGCTTGGCTCGCCTCAGCCGATGATCGATTTCACGGCGCGCTGGCTGCTGGCGAATCTGCCGAAGGCGCGGCCGCTGAAGCTGGTGCATTCGGATTTCAGGAACGGCAATCTCATTGTCGATCCGGCGCAGGGCGTCGTGGCTGTGCTCGACTGGGAGCTGGCGCATATCGGTGATCCGATGCGCGATCTTGGCTGGCTCGTCACGCGCTCATGGCGGTTTGGAGCGCCAGACAAGCCGGTGGGTGGGTTCGGCGAGCTCGACGATCTGATTGCCGGCTATGAGAGCGCGTCTGGTGAAACGGCAGACAGGGACGCGCTGCGTTTCTGGGAAGTGTTCGGCTCGTTCTGGTGGGCGGTCGGCACGCTGTCGATGGGGCAGAGTTTTCGCAACGGATCCGACAGCAGTCTCGAACGGCCGGCAATCGGACGGCGCTCGTCGGAATGCCAGATTGATTGCGTGAACATACTGATCCCTGGCCCCGCGCGAAAGCCAGCGGCGGCGCAGCAATCCCTGTCGGCGACTGACCTGCCGCGTTCGGACGAACTGCTTGCCGGCATTCGCGATTTCCTGCGCGGCGAGGCGGGGGCGGCGCTGGAGGGGCGTAACCAGTTTCTTGCCCGGGTCAGCGCGAATGCGATCGACATCGTGTTGCGTGAGATCGCGCTTGGCGCCGATGCGCGCCAATTCGAGAAGGAATCGCTCCAGCGGCTTCTGGGGGAACACGGGCCGGTGCAGGAGCAGCGCGAAGCGCTTTGCCGCGCGATTCGGTTCAACGAGATTGACCTCGCCCGCGATGACTTGCTGGCCTATCTGCGGCAAAGCGTTTTCAACCAGGTTCTGATTGACCAGCCCAGTTATGCCGGCGCTTCGGAATGCGGCGGGCGGTACTGACATGGGGGAAAAGGCCGGGCGGCACAAGCCTACTCGACGGGCGTCTGCGACGGGCCTAAACCACCGCCAGTCAGAGAGGCATCCATGTCACGTCCAGTCATTTCGGCCACCGGTCTCTACACGCCGCCCAACTCGATTTCCAATGCCGAGCTGGTGGCCAGTTTCAATGCCTGGGTCGACAAGTGGAATTCTGAACATGCGGCCGACATTGCCGCAGGGGCGGTACCGGCAAAGCAGCCATCCTCGGTCGAGTTCATCGAAAAGGCGTCGGGCATAAAGTCGCGCTTTGTGATCGACAAGGAAGGCGTGCTCGATACGGGCCGCATGACGCCGAACATCGCAGAGCGGCCAAACGAACAGATTTCCGTGCTGGCCGAGATCGCAGTCAACGCCGCGAAAGAGGCGCTGGCGAAGGCGGGCAAGTATGGCCGCCAGGTTGATGCCGTGATCTGTGCAGCCTCGAACATGCAGCGCGCGTATCCGGCGATGGCGGTCGAAGTGCAGGCGGCGATCGGGGCTGAGGGTTTTGCGTTTGACATGAACGTTGCGTGCTCGTCGGCGACCTTCGGCATCCAGACCGGCGCGGATTTCGTGCGGGCGGGGCATGCGAAAACGGTGCTGATGGTGAACCCGGAGATATGTTCGGGACACCTCAATTTTACGGACCGCGACAGCCATTTCATTTTCGGCGACGTGGCGACGGCTGTTCTGATCGAGGCTGAAGAGGTAGCGGGCAAGGGCGCCTGGAATATTCTGGGCACACATCTCAAGACGCAGTTCTCGAACAACATCCGCAACAATTTTGGCTTCCTGAATCGCGGCGATCCGGGCGGTATGGGCAAGGCGGACAAGCTGTTCGTGCAGGAGGGCCGCAAGGTCTTCAAGGAAGTCGTGCCGATGGTGTCGGGCATGATCCTCGGCGAGATGGATCGGCTTGGGCTGAAGGCGAGCGACCTGAAACGTCTCTGGCTGCACCAGGCCAATGCCGGGATGAACCGGCTGATCGCCGAGCGCGTGCTGGGCCACGAGGCGAGCGAGGACGAGAGCCCAACGGTGCTGGACACGTATGCGAACACGTCGTCAGCGGGATCGATCATTGCGTTTCACAAGCGCTCGCAGGATTTCAAGGCGGGTGACAAGGGGCTTATCTGCTCGTTCGGCGCCGGATATTCGGCCGGGACGGTGTTCGTGGAGAAGATGGCCTAGGGTGTTACGGCCTCAATTTGAGGAACGCCGGCAGCCTGCACGGCTCTTCGTCTGTGCGTTTCGCACAGATGGCCTCGCGGGTGATTGAGATGGAACGCTCGCAAGCGTAGGCTACCACCAGCGACTAGATATAAGTCGATGGAGGACCACCCATGGCTGCTGACACGGCGGAACTGCCGCCATTCCGCCCCTTGCCCTACAAGGGGCCGAATATCGAGGCGACCCGCGGCGAAGGCGGGGTGGTGTACCTGCGCTCGCGCGAGCCGATGGGGCTGGTCGGGCGGACGATCCCGCATATCCTGGATGAGCGTGCAGGTGTCCATCCCGATCGGGCGTGGCTCAAGCAGCGGCTGCCCAATCTTGGTCCATGGCGGCAGGTGACCTACGGCGAAGCGGCCAGGACCACGCGGTCGCTGGCGCAGGTGCTTCTGGATCGCGGGCTGGGCCCCGATGCACCGCTGCTGATCCTGTCAGCGAACTCGATCGAGCATGCGCTGATGTCGCTGGCGGCCCAGCGCATCGGTGCGCCGGCGACGCCGATCTCACCGGCCTATTCGATCATGTCGACGGACTTCGCCAAGCTGCAGCACTGCTTCGCCGCAGTGAAGCCGAAAGCGATTTTCGTGCAGACGATGGACCCGTTCCGGAAGGCCCTTGCGGCGCTTGATCTCACCGGCGTGTCGGTGATCTCGGCGGATGGTTCGGAAGGGTCAGAGGCGTTCGCGACGCTTGCCGAAACGGCAGCGTCGTCCGTGGTCGACACGGCGATGGACTGGCTGGGACCGGATTCAGTCGGCAAATACCTGTTCACGTCCGGCTCGACCGGCATGCCGAAGCCGGCGCCGCAAAGCCAGGGCCAGATGACCGCGCAGATCGCGGCGCGTGGCGGGATTGAACTGCCTCCGGAAGATCCCGACGAGATCGCCATGGCGCTCGACTGGATGCCGTGGAGCCACATCTCCGGCGGCAATGTGAACTTCAACAATGTCCTTTCGCTCGGAGGCACCTTTCACATCGACGAAGGCCGGCCGATGCCCGGCCTGTTCCAGACCACGATCGCCAACCTCAAGGATGTGCGGCCACAATCCTTTGGCTCGGCGCCGATCGCGTTCGGCATGCTCGCCGAAGCGATGGAGGCGGACAGCGAGTTGCGCGACGCGGTGTTCTCGCGCATGCGGGCGTTCATCTATGGCGGTGCGACGCTGTCGGACGATGTCTATGAGCGCATCCAGCAGTTGTCGATCCAGGCGACGGGCATGCGGATCCCGCTGCTGACCATGTACGGCGCAACCGAGACGCAGGGCGTGACGATGACGCACTGGATCCTGGAGCGCGTCGGCATGGTGGGCGTGCCGATGCCAGGGACGACGTTGAAGCTGGCGCCGGTCGGAAACAAGCTTGAGGTCCGGGTCAAGGGCCCGACCGTGATGCGCGGCTATCTCAACATGCCGGAGAAGAATGCGCAGGTGTTCGACGAGGAAGGCTTCTACTGCCTTGGGGACGCGGCGCGATTCGAGGACCCGGAGCATCCCGAGAAGGGCCTGATCTTCGATGGGCGCGTGACCGAGGATTTCAAGCTGGATTCGGGCACGTGGGTGTCGGTCGGCACGCTGCGGCCGGATATCGTGGCGGCGTGTGCGCCGCTTGTGTTCGACGCGGTGATCTGCGGGCAGGACAAGAAATTCATCGGGGCGCTGCTGTGGCCCTCGCAGGCGGCGATGGCGGCCGCCGTGCAGGCTGCAGGCGGCGATGCAGCCAAGGCGTTTGGCGCGCTGACGATGCAGGTTGCCGAGAAGCTGAAGGCGTTCAACGCGGTGGCCGGCGGATCATCGCGGCGCGTCGGGCGGTTCAGAATGCTGACAACGCCGCCGTCGCTGGATGCGGGAGAGATCACCGATAAGGGCTATGTGAACCAGCGCGCGACGCAGGATTCGCGGGCAGGGGAAGTGGCATCGCTGTTCACGGCGGAGGCGGGGCCGGGGGTGGTGCAGCCGTAGGTCTGCTGCGCGGCCGTAGTCGTCAAGTGTGCACTGGTGGTTAGCGACGTCCTTCGCCGGGCGGGTCGCTACGTCATCTCTCGACAGCGGCGCGCGCGTGTGCAGGATGACGCGCGCGTCAATTGCCGGAGTTGCACATGTCTGTTCTCGATGTCGAACGTCCCGATTTCATGGCGGAGGAGGACATCCGCATGTTCGAGGATTCGGTGACGAAATTCTTCCAACAGCACGCCCCCGTCGAACGCGTGGACAAGTGGCGCAAGGAGAAGGTCGTCGAGCGGGCGATGTGGACCGAGGCGGCCGAGGCCGGGCTGCTGGGCCTGTCGACGCCGGAGGAATATGGCGGCATGGGTGGCGACTATCGCCATGAAGTAATCCTCATGGAGCAGATGGGCCTGCAGGGCGTCGATGGCTTCGGCGCATCGCTGCACAATGCGATCGTGATGCCTTACATCGTGCACTACGGCACGGACGAGCAGAAGAAGCGCTGGCTGCCGCGCATGGCGTCGGGCGAGCTGATCTCGGCGATCGCGATGACGGAGCCGGGCGCCGGCTCCGACCTGCAGGGCATCAAGACGACGGCGAAGAAGTCCGGCAACGGATACGTCATCAACGGCTCGAAGACATTCATCACCAACGGCCAGATGGCGAACCTGATCTGCGTGGTGGCGAAGACGGACCCGTCGAAGGGCGCGAAGGGAACGTCGCTGCTGTTCGTGGAGACGGATGAAGTCGAGGGCTTTGAGCGCGGGCGCAATCTCAACAAGCTGGGCCAGCCGGCGCAGGACACGTCCGAGCTGTTCTTCAACGAGGTGAAGATTCCGGCGGAGAACCTGCTCGGCACGGAAGAAGGGCAGGGCTTCATCCAGCTGATGAGCCAGCTGCCGCAGGAACGGCTCAACATCGCGGTGCAGGCGATTGCGACGATCGAGCGCGCGCTGGAGCTGACAATTGCCTACGTCAAGGATCGCGGCGCTTTCGGCAAGAAGATCATGGACTTCCAGAACACGCAGTTCACGCTGGCCGAGTGCAAGACCGAGGCGACGGTGGCGCGCGTGTTCGTCAACCACTGCATCGCGCAGCACCTGCAGGGCAAGCTTGATGCGGCCACGGCGTCGATGGCGAAATACTGGACGACGGATCTTGAGGGTAAGATCGTGGACCGCTGCCTGCAGCTGTTCGGCGGCTATGGCTTCATGGATGAGTATCCGATCAGCCGCATGTATCGCGACAGCCGCATCCAGCGCATCTATGGCGGCACGAACGAGATCATGAAGATCCTGATCGCGCGGACGTTGTAGGCCAGATGGATCAGGCTGCAGACTTTCTCGCCGAGACGGAGGCGCTGGCGGGTCTGCTCGCGCCGTTGCCGGATGGGACCTTCGCGGAGGCGACGCAGTTCAAGGGCTGGACCGTCAATGACGTGATCCGCCACCTGCATTTCTGGAATCGCGCGGCGGGGCTGCAGCTGACGGACGAGGCGGAGTTGGTGCGGCTGCTCAGCGCAATTGCGGGCGCGGGCGGCATGCGCGCGGTGGAGCTGTCGACGGTTCCCGAGTCGGGGCAGGCGCTGCGTGCAGCGTGGCTGAAGACAGCGGGCGAGATCGCGGACATCTATGCGACAGCCGATCCCAGGGCGCGGCTGAAATGGGCGGGGCCAGACATGAGCGCGCGCTCGTCGATTACCGCGCGTCTGATGGAGACATGGGCGCACGGGCAGGAGGTGTATGATCATCTCGGCGTTGAGCGGATCGATCACGACCGGATCAGGAACATCGCGCATCTCGGCGTTTCGACATTCGGCTGGACCTATCAGGTGCGCCGGATGGAGTTGCCGCCCGTTGCGCCCTTCGTGCGGCTGACGGCGCCTTCGGGCGCGATCTGGACATGGGGCGAAGAGGGTGCGGGCGATTCGGTCACCGGCTCCGCTACGGAATTCTGCCAGGTCGTGACGCAGGTGCGCAACGTGGCGGACACCAAGCTGGTCGTGCGCGGGCCTGTCGCGACGCAATGGATGGGCATGGCGCAGTGCTTTGCCGGCGCGGCTGAGCCGCCGCCGGCGCCGGGCTCGCGGTTCCGGAAGACGAAAGCGGCCTGACGACGGCCTTTTTTCTGTGTGAGCGTCGCTACCGTCATGCTTGCAGGGAGTTGCGCATGAGCGATCTGATCATCACCGAGCGCAATGGCCATGTGATGCGGCTGACCTTGAACCGTCCGGCCAGCCTGAATGCGTTGTCCGACGCGATGCTGGCGGCGCTCACATCGGCGCTCGGCGGACTTGCGGGTGATCCTGCGACGCGGGTCATCATTCTTCGCGGCACAGGCAATGCGTTCTGTGCCGGGCATGATCTCAAGGAGATGCAGGCCGCCCGTCAGACACCGGACAAGGGCGCGGCGTATTTCCTGGATCTGTTCACCCGCTGTGGCGCGGTGATGCAGATGATTTCGGCCTTGCCCCAGCCAGTGATTGCCGAGGTGCATGGGATTGCGACTGCGGCTGGCTGCCAGCTGGTTGCAAGCTGCGACATGGCGGTGGCGGCGGACGGCACGCGGTTCGGCGTCAACGGGGTCAATATCGGCCTGTTCTGCTCGACGCCGATGGTCGCCTTGTCGCGCAACGTGCCGCGCAAGGCCGCGTTCGAAATGCTCACCACGGGTGAGTTCATCGACGCAGCGCGAGCGCGGGAGCTGGGGCTTGTGAACCGCGTCGTTCCGGCGGCGGAGCTTTCCGGGGCGACGCTGGCGCTTGCGCAGGAGGTAGCGGGCAAGCTCACAGCGGCAGTGAAGATCGGCAAGCGTGCGTTCTACGAGCAGGCGTCCATGAGCCTGGCGGACGCCTATGCTTACACGGCGCGAGTGATGGCGGAGAACATGATGCTGGCCGAAACTGCGGAAGGCATCCAGGCCTTCATCGACAAGCGTCACCCAGAGTGGCGAGATCAATAGCGCGATGGCTGCTCCGTCGTTCGACCGCCGCGACCTTGTCGGACCATTCGACATCATCGGCGATGTGCACGGTTGCTGCGACGAACTTGAAGAGCTGCTCACCTTGCTTGGCTACCGCGTGGGCTGGCAGGGCAAGGATGTCAGCGTGACGCCGCCTGCGGGACGCACGCTGGTGTTTGTGGGCGACCTTGTCGATCGAGGCCCGCGGACGCCGGATGTGTTGCGGATTGCGATGAGCATGGTGGCGCAGGGGACGGCGCTTTGTGTGGAGGGCAATCACGACGACAAGTTCATGCGGTGGCTGTCGGGCGCGAATGTGAAGCCGGCGCATGGACTACAGGCGTCGATCGACCAGATGGCGGAGCAAGGCCCTTCGTTTCGTGCCTCTGCGCGGAACTTCCTGGGGTCGCTACCGCCCTATCTCTGGCTCGATAGCGGGGCTCTGGTTGTGGCGCACGCAGGGCTGAAGAGCGAGATGATCGGCAAGGCAGGCGGCAAGGCGCGGTCGTTCGCGCTGTATGGCGAGACAACTGGCGAGACGGATGGCTTTGGCAATCCGGTGCGGCTCAACTGGGCGCTGGATTATCGCGGCGATGCGGCTGTGGTGTATGGCCATGTCGCGGGGCCGAAGGTTCAGGCGGTGAACAACACCTGGTGCATCGATACGGGCTGCTGCTTCGGCGGCGCGCTGACGGCGCTGCGCTGGCCGGAGCGCAATCTGATCAGCGTTCCGGCGCGGAAGGTGTGGTTCGAGCCGACGCGGCCGCTGGCTGATCGAATTCGATAGCTGATCTGGCTTGACGGCCTCTGGTTCGCGGTTTCCAGATGGGTAAAACATCAAGGGAAACGCGCAATGAAGACTCGCATCACGGAACTGTTCGGCATCGAGCACCCGATCATCCAGGGCGGCATGCACTATGTGGGCTTTGCCGAGATGGCGGCCGCCGTTTCCGAGGCTGGCGGGCTCGGGATCATCACGGGCCTCACGCAGAAGACGCCGGAAGGGCTGCGCGCGGAAATCCGGCGCTGCCGCGAGATGACGAAGAAGCCGTTCGGCGTGAACCTCACCTTCCTGCCGTCTGTGACCCCACCTGATTATCCGGGCTTCGTGCGCACCATCATCGAGGAAGGCATCAAGATCGTGGAGACCGCCGGCAACAACCCGGCGCAGGTGATGCCCTTCTTCAAGGAGGCGGGCGTCAAGGTGATCCACAAGTGCACGTCGGTGCGCCACTCGCTGAAAGCCGAGAAGATCGGCTGCGATGCGGTAAGCGTCGATGGCTTCGAGTGCGGCGGCCATCCGGGCGAGGACGACGTGCCGAATTTCATCCTGCTGCCGCGTGCGGCGGAGGAACTCAAGATTCCCTTCGTTGCTTCGGGAGGTATGGCGGACGGCAGGTCGCTCGTCGCCGCGATGGCGCTGGGCGCGGAAGGCATGAACATGGGCACGCGCTTCATGGCGACCAAGGACGCGCCCATCCACCAGAACGTGAAGGATGCGCTGGTGAAGGCGAGCGAGCTGGACACGCGCCTCGTCATGCGCCCGCTGCGCAACACGGAGCGGGTGCTGAACAATGCCGGCGTGACGAAGATTCTCGAGAAGGAGAAGCAGCTTGGCGCCGGTATCAAGTTCGAGGACATCATCGAGGAAGTGGCCGGCGTCTATCCGCGCATCATGAAGGAAGGCGACATGGATGCCGGCGCCTGGAGCTGCGGCATGGTCGCGGGGCTGATCCACGACATCCCGACCGTGAAGGAACTGATCGACCGCATCATGCGCGAGGCGGACGAGATCATCACCAAGCGGTTGATGGGTGCCGTTCGCGGTTGATCGACACCTAACGCAGTGCGCTTACAGCACGCTTGCGGCGGCGCCTTGCAGCGTCGCCGCAATGCTTTCCGGAAGACGCGCCTGTGTGCCGTCGCTGAAGGTCAGAATGGCGGGCAGGCCTTCGGGCGATTTGCCTGAGAGCACGCCGTACATCACCAAAGCTGCGAGATACGAGCCGTAGGCGTTGGGGTGGATGCCGTCGCCGGAGTAGAGCGGGATCTCGGCGGGGGTTGCGCGCCAGGCTGCGCCGACGGGGAAGAACAGCGCGCCGATGTCGTCTGCTGCGAGGCGATAGGAGTCGATCACGGCGTCGAAATCTTCCGGTCGCGACTGTTGCGGCCAGACGCAGAAGAGCGCGGGGCGCGCGCCAGCGGCGGCGATGAATTTGGCGAAACGCTTGACGCTGCTACGGAGGTCGCGGCGGCTTTCCGGTTGCGCGGAGGGGCCCTGCTGCATAACCACGGTCGACCAGCCGCCGCGGGCCACGGCTTTCTCCGCTTCGCGCCGCGGTGAGTACCAGTGATCGAAAAGGCTGATGCCAGGCATCGCCACCATCTCAGTACTAGCCGTTGCGCCAGCGCCCGCGAAAACGGCTTCGACAATCCGGGGCAGGTTGTTGGTGTAGGTGAGGCTGTTGCCGATGAAGAGGACGCGCTGCGGCGGCGCGTCCTGTGCGAACGCCTGTGCGGTGGCGGCGACGAGCGCGCCGACCACGATGGCCCGGCGCGTTGTTGGGCGTGGATGCGAACTGTTGCTCATGCATGGCCTTCCTCTCGCGAGCATGGAGAGACGGGGAGATTTGGGCAACGCACAAAGAAGAAGGGCGGCGCACCGAAGCACGCCGCCCCTTGTGTTTGTGAGCCCCGAGAAAAGCCTACTCGGCTTTCACTTCCGGCAGGCCGCCTGCGGCCGGCATCGATTTCTTCGTGAGGAACACCGCGACGTTGCGCTTGTCTTCCTCCGACAGGCCAGTGACTGCGCCAGCCATCATCGGGACGGGGGTGGTAAGCGCCTGAATGATCTTGTCGTTGTCGAAGGTCGCGAGCTTGTCCATCTTCGGGGCGTTCATCATGCCGGGCTCGTGGCACATCTTGCACTTGGCCTCATAAAGCGCGGCGCCTTCCGCCGGGCCGGGCTCGGCAAAGGCTGGCGCGGCAAGGACCGCAAGACCGAGAACAGCAGCAGCAGCGAATTTCATAGAAGCCCTCCAGATGACGTAGCGCCCGCTTTTAGTCGGCCCGACCTGAACAGGCCATGACCAAGCGCAGTATTTGCTGACGTGCGGCGTTTTGGTCTCACGAAGGGGTGGAATCGCCCTTTTGGTGGCCGGATGATATACGATCTGTTCGATCGGGCGGCCGGGCGATCGCTGGCACGCAAGTGCTGGAGGAAAGTCCGGGCTCCACGAAGGCAAGGCGGCGGATAACGTCCGCCCGGAGCGGTGCCTAACTGGTGCCGGGCCGAGGGATAGCGCCACAGAAAGCAAACCGCCCGGGGTTCGTCCCAGGGTAAGGGTGAAAGGGTGGGGTAAGAGCCCACCGCGTTCCTGGCGACAGGGATGGCAAGGCAAGCCCCGCCTGGAGCAAGACCGAATAGGGACGGACGCCAGGAAACTGGCAGGCGCGCTTTCGCGCTCCGTCCGGGTTGGTCGCGCGAGGCGGTCCGCAAGGGCCGTCCCAGAGGAATGGTCGCCCAGGGGCCGCAAGGCCCTGGACAGAACCCGGCTTACAGGCCGTCCGATCGAGATTTTCCCCATTTGCTGTGGACAGCTTTGTAGCGGCCAAGGAGCCCGCCAAGCGCCTGACTCCACGGGAGTTAGGGGGACGGAATTCACAGCTCGTAAACCACTTATCCACAACCCGGACGATATAGCTCACCGATCTACCGGATTTGTTCCGTTCGCTGACGTCCCAAAGGTTAACGGCGGACTAAGGTCCCGTTGTTTCCCATATGGCCCCATGATATCCCGTAAACCTCCACGGATGGGGCTCCGTGGCGGGACAGTTTGGGGCGCGATCCCATCCGGGAACGGCGCATAGCGGGCATTTGGGAGCATGTTTCTCTCCTCTTTCGAGAGCAGCGTAGACGCAAAGAAGCGGGTCTCGATCCCGGCCGCCTTTCGCAAGGCGATCGGGCGCGCCGACAGCGTGTTCCTGTGGCCCTCGCTGGACAAGCCGTGCATCGAGGGAGCGGGTCAGCGCCTGATGGAAGAGTTCGACGCCTCGATGAGCGAGCTGGACCTGATGGATCCGCGTCGTATCGCGCTCGCGAACTACATCATGGGGGAGGCCCGGCAGGCGAAGCTGGACGAGGGCGGACGGGTTGTTCTCGACGCCGAGCTGCTGGCGGTCGCGGGCGTTTCGGAGAAGGCGAAGTTCGTAGGGCTGGGCGATCGTTTCCAGATCTGGGAGCCCGCCGCCTACGAAGGCGAAAAGGCGAAGATGCGCGCGCTCGCCAGGGAAAACCTCGGTCTGCTCAAGGCCAAGCCGCGCCGTCCCGAGGATGCGGCCGAATGAGCGATGGTCCCATATCGCCCCATGCAGGCACGCATGTTCCGGTTCTGGCCGAGGAAGTGATCCATGCGCTGGCGCCGGTTGCAGGCGCTGTGATGGTGGACGGCACCTATGGCGGTGGCGGTTATGCTCGGGCGGCGCTCGCGGTGGCAAACTTCACGCTGATCGCGATCGACCGCGACCCCGAGGCGATGGAGCGGGCATGGGCGCATGCGGGCAAGGATCCCCGCGTCATTCCTGCGGCGGGGCGGTTCGGCGAGATCGAGCAGATCCTGCACGCCATGAGCCGCGACCAGGTCGACGGCATCATGCTGGACCTCGGCGTGTCATCCTTCCAGATCGACGAGGCGGAGCGCGGCTTCTCCTTCATGCGCGATGGTCCGCTTGACATGCGGATGGAAAAGCGCGGCCCAAGCGCCGCCGACGCCGTCAATCACCTGACCGAGGGCGAGCTCGCCGACATCATCCACATTCTCGGCGAGGAGCATGCCGCGCGGCGGATTGCGCGCGAACTTGTGCATCGCCGTCGCTCACAGCCGTTCACGACGACGCTGGACCTTGCAGATGTCGTCGAGAAGGCGCTGGGCGGCAGGCGCGGCAAGCCCACGCATCCTGCGACCCGCACCTTCCAGGCGCTGCGAATGTGGGTGAACGACGAGTCCGGCGAGCTGGTGCGGGCGCTGGCCGCGGCCGAGCGTGTGCTGAAACCGGGCGGGAGGCTGGTGATCGTAACCTTCCATTCAATCGAGGACCGCATCGTCAAACTCTTTCTGCGGTCGCGTTCCGGCAACGATCCTGGCGTCTCGCGCCACTTGCCGAAGATGGCCAAGGGAAAGGCGCCAACGTTCGAGGTGCTCCAGCGTAAGGCGATCGAGCCGAGCGAGGCGGAGACGGCGAGCAATCCGCGCGCACGTTCGGCGCGACTGCGCTGGGCACTGCGCACCGAGGCTCCGGCCTGGAATGTCGACGCCGACGACGGGTTCCGCCTGCCGGGACTCAAACAGCTTGAAGGAGTTGCCTGATGAAACGCCTGGCCATCATTGGCGGACTGGTCGTCGCGGTGCTCGCGGTCGCTGTCTATCGCGCCAAGCTGAGCGCGGAAGAAACGCAGGTCCGTATCGACGAACTGAAGATCGAGGCGCAGGCCGAAGAGGCCGCCATCGCCACCCTGCGCGCCGATGAGGCGGTGCTGACCCGCCCGGAGCGCATCGGCGGGATTGCGCAGCAGCAGCTCGGGCTCGAGCCCGCCAACCCCAGCCAGTATGTTGCGCCTGAAGCACTGAAGCAGCGGCTTGGCGAGGAGAAGCTGCGCCTGCCCCAACCGACAGATGGCCCCGCCGAGGGGGCCAAGCCGCAGCAGCAATGAGAGCTTACGCAGCGCCATATCCGAAGGACGTCTGGGGTCCGCGCCGCGCCCGCATCATCGCGGTCGGCCTCGCGCTGATCTTCACAGTCATCGTGGGCCGCTCGGCCTATGTGGCCTTCAACGGACCTGACCGCAGCGCCGTGCCAGTCGCTGCGGTGGAAGCCGTGCGCCGCGCCGACATCGTGGATCGTCGCGGCGAATTGCTGGCGACCACGGTTGAGGGGACATCGCTTGCGGTCGACCCAAGCGCGATCTGGGATTCGCGCGACGTCGTGGCCGGTATACGCACCGTATTCCCCGACCTGCGCGAGGACGCACTGACGGCGATGATGGCGGACAAGAAGCGTCAGTTCGCCTGGGTCAAGCGGGGGCTCGACGAGGAGCAGATCAAGGCGCTGAAGGAGCTGGGCGTGGAGGGCCTGATGTTCGTCAGCGAGCCGCAGCGGCGCTATCCGGGCGGGAGCCTCGCCGGGCACGTTCTCGGCTACACCAGCATCGATGGCGACGGTCTCGAAGGCATCGAGCGGGTCTATGATGACCGGCTGAAGCAGGGCGGCGAGGCGCTGCAGCTGACGCTGGACGCCAGCGTGCAGTTCGTCGTGGAAGAAGAGCTCACGCGCGCCTTCGCCGACTTCGACATGAAGGGCGGGGCGGGCATCGTGATCGATGCGCACACCGGTGCGGTTCGCGCGATCGCGTCGTGGCCGCAGATCGACCCGCGCCTGCGCGGCGAGGAAGGCGACGACGCCAGGACCAACCGTGCGCTCAACGCGCGGATGGAGCTGGGATCGATCTACAAGCCGCTGACGGTCGCCGCCGCGCTTGAGGCTGGCGCCCTGCAGACCGCCGATACGTTCGACGTGTCAAAGCCGGTGAAGATCGGCGCGGTGACGGTGCGTGACCAGCATCCGCTGGCGCGTGTGTCGGGCAAGACTGCGACGGCGGAAGACATTCTCGCCGAGAGCTCCAATATCGGCACGGCGCTGATCGCGCAGCGGATGGGCGTGGACCAGCAGAAGGCGTTTCTCGGCAAGGTCGGGCTTCTGGCCGGTCATGGCGGCGAGGGACCGCAATGGGCCTCGCCGCTGATCCCGCAGCGGTGGGATGAGACCGCGATGGCGACCGTCGCCTATGGGCACGGCATTTCAGTTAGCCCCCTCGCGTTCGCGATGACCTACGCGCCCTTCGCCAATGGCGGCGAGTATGTCCCTCCGGCTTTCCTCGAACCTGTCGATCCAGACAAGGTGAAGCGTTCGCGGGTGATGTCAAAGCGGACCGCCGATGCGGTGCTCGGCATGATGCGCACAACGGTCACACAAGGTTCCGGCAAGCTGGCGAACGCAAACGGCTACGAAGTCGCGGGCAAGACGGGCACGGCAGAGAAGCCGACGCCCGACGGTTACGATCCGGACAGGAACATAACTTCGTTCGCCGCAGTCTTCCCGGCATCCCGCCCACAATTTGTCGTGCTAGTCGTGCTCGATGAAGCGCAGCCCAGAACGGGGGAGCAGCGCACAGCTGCCTATACGGCAGCATCGATCGCCGGAAAAGTGATCGTGCGCGCGGCCCCGCTGCTGGATGTGCAGCCCGTGCTGGAGGCGACCGCGACGCGCGGCATCGCTCCCGTCGCACGGACCAGTGGGGAGGCGGACGCGCAATGAGACTCGACACCCTTATCCCGGGCGCAACTGCGCTGGAGATCACCGGCATCACGGCCGACAGCCGCAAGGTGCGGCCGGGCTATCTGTTTGCGGCGCTGCATGGCGTAGCGAAGGATGGCCGCGAGTATATCGACTCGGCGATCAAGGCCGGTGCGGTTGCTATCCTCACCGATGATCGTCCGGGCGAATGGGCCGTGCCTGCTGTGAAGACGGTCGAGCCGCGCCTGACGCTGGCGAATGCGGCGGCGGCTTTCCATCCCCTGCAGCCGGGAATCGTCGCAGCGGTGACCGGCACGAACGGCAAAAGCTCGACGGTCGATTTCCTCCGCCAGATCTGGGCGAGCATGGGCCGCAAGGCGGCGTCAATGGGCACGCTGGGCGCCATCGGTCCTTCGGGCGTGGTCGATCTCGGTCACACGACGCCGGACCCAGTCGCCATTCACGACACGCTTGAGAAACTGGCGAAGGAAGGCGTGACGCACGCGGCGATGGAGGCGTCCAGCCACGGCCTCTCGCAGTACCGCCTGCATGGCGTGAAGCTGGCGGCCGGAGCGTTCACCAACCTCACGCAGGACCATCTCGACTACCATGCCGACTTCGACGACTACCGCCGCGCAAAGATGAAGCTGTTCTCGGAACTGCTTCCGGCGGGCGCGCCTGCGGTGATCAATGCGGACAGCCCTGAGCTGGAAAGGTTCGAGGCGGTCGCGCAGAAGGCGGGACTCAGGACATTCACCGTCGGCTGGCGCGGTCGTGATCTGCGTATCTCTGAGGCACTGCCGCGCGGCACAGGGCAGGACCTCGTCATCCAGTGGGGCGGCGGGCCGAGCGCTGGCAATGAACGCAAAGTTCACCTGCCGCTGATCGGCGAGTTCCAGGCGCTGAACGCCCTGTGCGCGGCCGGCATCGCGATGGCGCTGGGCGATGATGTGCACGCGGTCCTTGACGGGTTGACCCAGCTAAAGGGCGTGCATGGCCGACTCGAGCTTGTTGGCCAGACGGCGGGCAAGGCGCCGGTGTTTGTCGACTACGCCCATACGCCTGACGGGCTCAACGTGTTGCTGCGCGCGGCGCGACCGCATGTGAGGGGCAAGCTGATTGTTGTGTTCGGCTGTGGCGGCGATCGCGACGCGACCAAGAGGCCGATCATGGGCGATGTTGCGCGGCGTCTTGCAGACGAGGTGATCGTCACGGACGACAATCCGCGTTCTGAAGAGCCTGCGGCGATCCGCGCTGCGATCTGCAAGGGTGCTCCGGACGCCAGCGAAATCGGCGACAGGGCGTCTGCGATCCAGGAAGGCGTGCGCCGTCTCAAGCCAGGCGATGCACTGGTGATCGCGGGCAAGGGCCACGAGACCGGACAGATCGTGAAGGGCGTTACGATCCCGTTCTCCGATTTCGACGTTGCCCGCGACGCGCTGAAGGATGTGGGGGGGACGCATGGTTGACGCCCCGTCTCCCCTCTGGACCTCCAATGAGGCCGCCGCCGCGACGGGCGGCAAGGCGTTCGGGACGTGGGCTGTGAATGGCGTGTCGATCGACACACGCTCGCTGCAGCCGGGCAATCTCTTCGTGGCGCTGACCGATGTGCGCGACGGGCATGACTTTGTTGCCAACGCGTTCGCGGCAGGCGCTGAGGCGGCGTTCGTGTCGCGCGACGTGCTGGGAGGCCATCCGGGCCTGCTGGTGGATGATGTGCTGCCGGCGCTGGAGCGGATGGGGCTCGCCGCGCGCGCAAGAACGGACGCGGTCTGCGCGGCGGTGACGGGCTCGGTGGGCAAGACAAGCGTCAAGGAGATGCTGGCGCGCATCTATCGCGCAGCGGGCAGAGCGCATTGGTCGGACAAGTCATTCAACAATCACTGGGGCGTGCCGTTGACGCTCGCCCGCATGCCGCGCGAGACCGAGCGGGCGATCTTCGAGATCGGCATGAACACGCCAGGCGAGATCGCGCCGCGTTCAGCCATGGTGCGCCCACATGTGGCCATGATCACACGGATTGCTCCCGCGCATCTGCAGGGTATGGGCTCGATCGAGGGCGTGGCGGACGAGAAGTCGCAGATCTTTGCCGGCCTGCAGGATGGCGGTGCGGCCATCCTGCCGGCCGAAGACAAGTTCCATGGCCGCCTGCGTGCGGCGGCATTGCAGCTGCAGCCGACGGCAAGGCTTTACACCTATGGCGGAGCCGCGGGCCCGCGTGCGGCGACGCCGCTGCGTTATGAGACCGACGGCTTTGCCTCGCGCGTCGAGATCGACGTGATGGGCGAGATTGTGAGCGTCAGCCTCAACGCAGTGGGCGAACACTGGGCCGGCAATGCCTCGATGGCGCTTCTCGCCGCTGTTCTGTCCGGCGTGCCGGCGAGCGATGCAGCCGAGGCGCTTTCAGGCTATGCGCCGCCTGCGGGGCGAGGTGTGGCGGAGATACTTGAGCTGCCGCAGGGTGGCGAAGTGACGCTGGTGGATGACGCCTACAATGCAAACCCTGAATCCATGCGCGCGGCCATCGAAGGCTTCGGGCGCAGGCCGGGCCGCCGCATCGTTGCACTTGGCGAAATGCGCGAACTCGGCGAGGGCTCTGCCGCGCTTCATGCAGCATTGGCCGATGCGATCATCGCCGCGAACGTTTCGCATGCGGTGCTGTCTGGAGCCGAGATGAAGTATCTGGCGGACGCGCTGAAATCGCGAGCGCCGTCAATCCGGGTCGAACATGTCACAGGTCCGGCAGAAGCTGCCGCGCAGGTCAAAAGCTGGTTAGAAGAGGGGGACGCCGTCTTGATCAAAGGCTCGAATGCGTCCGGCATGGCGCGTGTAGGAACGGCGCTCAGGCAGATGAGCGAAAGCGCCGCCGCCAAACCGCAGAACGCGTCAGGGGCGTAGCATGCTTTACCATCTCCTTTCGCCCTATACGGGCGAGCTGAACCTGTTCAGCTTCGTGACGTTCCGCGTCGCGCTCGGCCTGACGACCGGGTTGATCCTAACCATGCTGTTCGGCTATCCGATGATCCTCTGGCTGCGGAAGAAGCAGGGCAAGGGCCAGCCCATCCGCACCGATGGCCCCGAAAGCCACCAGGCCAAGAAAGGCACGCCCACCATGGGCGGCTTCCTCATCCTGTTCGGGATCCTGTCGGGCACGCTGCTGTGGGCCGACCTCACCAACCAGTACATCTGGATCGTGCTGTTCGTGACCGTGGGGTTCTGTTTCGTCGGCTTCATTGATGACTACCAGAAGGTGACGAAAAAAGGCACGGCCGGGCTCTCGGGGAAAGTCAGGCTGCTGATGGAGTTCGTCATCGCCGGCATCGCGGTGTGGTGGATCTCCGTCTATGCGCAGGCGACGACCGATGCAGCGCTTGCCGCCGGCACCCTGGCGGTCGCGCCGCAGGATGGTTTCGCGACAGGTCTTGCGCTGCCCTTCCTGAAAGACTTCATGTTCGACCTTACGATCTATGGCTTCATCGCCTTCGGCGCGTTCGTGATCGTGGGTGCGGGGAACGCCGTGAACTTCACCGACGGTCTTGACGGTCTCGCTATTGGGCCGGTGATGATCGCTGGCGCAACATTTGGCTTTATCGCCTACGCGACCGGAACGCCGCGCTTCGCTGACTACTTGCTGTTGTCACCCACGCCCGGCACGGCGGAACTCTCTGTCGTGATGGGCTCGCTACTTGGCGGCGGGCTCGGCTTTCTCTGGTACAATGCTCCGCCGGCGAAGATCTTCATGGGCGACACCGGATCGCTGGCGCTGGGCGGATGCCTCGGCGCGATGGCGGTGTGCGTGAAGCACGAGATCGTTCTGGCGATCGTCGGCGGCTTGTTCCTGTTCGAGGCGTTGTCAGTCATCATCCAGGTTGTCTACTTCAAGGCGACCGGAAAGCGCTTCTTCAAGATGGCGCCGGTGCACCATCATTTCGAGAAGCTGGGCTGGTCGGAGCCGACCGTCGTCATCCGCTTCTGGATCATTGCCTTCCTGCTGGCTCTGGCCGGCCTCGCAACCCTGCGTCTGAGGTGAGACACAGGTGATTCCGGTCCGCACATTCGAGGGAAAGGACGTGGCAGTGTTCGGCCTTGGCAGGTCGGGCATCGCGACGTGCAAGGCCCTCATGGCCGGCGGCGCCCGCGTTTACGCATGGGACGACAACGACAATTCGCGCAAGGCCGCTGAGGCCGCGGGCGTACCGCTGGTCGATCTCAACCGCCGCGACTGGCAGACATTCGCAGCGCTGGTGCTGTCGCCGGGCATTCCGTTCCGCTTCCCCGAGCCGCACCGCTTCGTACGTATGGCGCAGATGGTGGGCGTTCCTGTGATCGGCGACATGGAGCTGTTCGCCCGCGCTGTGAACGAGTTCCGCTCGGTCGAGCGTCCGCGCATCGTCGGCATCACCGGCACCAACGGAAAGTCGACCACTACGGCGCTGATCGGCCACATCCTGAAGACGTGCGGCAAGGATGTTCGCGTCGGCGGCAATATCGGCGTGGGCGTACTCGACCTCGAGAAGCTTCACGCCGAGGCGATCTATGTGCTGGAGCTGTCGAGTTACCAGCTCGACCTCGCCGAGAGCCTGCGCTGCGACGTCGCCGTGATGCTGAACATCTCGCCGGACCATCTCTCACGTCATGGCGGCATGGACGGCTATGTCGGCGCCAAGCGTCGCATTTTCCGCAACCAGGGTCCGGACGATGTCGCCATCATCGGCGTTGACGACATGCGTTCAGGGGTCATGTCGACGCAGCTGACCAGCGAGGGTCTGCGCCGCGTGATCCCGATCTCGGCTGAGTACGGCCTTGGTCGCGGCGTCGCCGTGCTCGACGGCATGCTGCAGGACTCCATCGCGGGACGTGCGGAACAGCCCGTCAGCGTCGCCGGCGCCAAGGCGCTGCCCGGCCGCCACAACCACCAGAACATCGCGGCCGCCTATGCCGCCTGCCACGCGCTGGGCCTTGAGCCGGCGGATATTCTTGCTGCGATCAATACCTTCCCGGGGCTGCCGCACAGGCTCGAGAATATCGGCGCCATCGACGGCGTGCGGTTTGTCAACGATTCGAAAGCCACCAACGCCCAGGCAGCCGAGCAGGCGATCCGCGCTTTCCCGAATGCGTGGTGGATTGTCGGCGGCCGGCCGAAGGAAGAGGGCATCGACGACCTCGCTCCTCTGTTCGGCATGGTCCGCAAGGCTTACCTGATCGGTGAATCCACCGACGCCTTCGCGCGCGCGCTCGAGGGCAAGCTCGACCATGTGAAGTGCCGCACCATCGACGTCGCTGTGCAACAGGCATTCGAGGATGCGCGCGCCTCTGGCGTCGAGGGTGCTGTCGTCCTGTTCTCGCCCGCCTGCGCGAGCTTCGACCAGTTCCGCGACTTCGAGCAGCGCGGTCTCGCCTTCCGGCAGGAAGCGGTGAAGCTCGCGAAGCGCCGCTCGCCAACCGAGCCGGCGTGAGCCCGCGATGCAGATCTTCAAGCGGTCCGATACATCGCCCCTCGCCGAATGGTGGCGCACGGTCGACAAGGGTCTGATCGCCGCGGCGCTTATCCTGCTGGGCGCAGGCATCGTGCTGTCGCTCGCGGCGGGGCCGGCGGCGGCGGCCAAGCTGGACATCGAGGACCCCTTCCACTTCGTCTACCGGCAGGCGGGGTTTGTCCTTGCCGCCATCGGCATCCTGCTCGGCTCGTCCCTGCTCGATCCGGTGTGGGCGCGGCGTGTCTGTCTTGCCCTGTTCGTGCTGTGCTTCCTGCTGATGGCGGGGCTGCTGCTTTTCGGGCATGAGGCAAAGGGCGCGACGCGCTGGATCAGATTGTGGGGAACCACTTTCCAGCCATCCGAGATCATCAAGCCGGCACTGGTCGTGTTGACGGCATGGCTGCTGGCGCAGCGTGACAAGTTTCCGGCAGGGCCATGGGCGCCGATCGCCTTTGCCTTCTACGCCGTGACGGTGGGGCTGTTGCTGCTGCAGCCTGATGTCGGCCAGTCTGCGCTTGTGACGGCGGCGTTTGTCATCGTGTTCTTCGTGGCTGGCCTGCCATGGATATGGGTGGGCGTCTTCGCGGTTCTTGGCACGATCCTGCCCGTGCTGCTCTATTCGATCATCCCGCACGTGCGCTTCCGCGTCGACTCCTTCCTCAACCCCACCGACTACGACACCTACCAGATTGACAAGGCGCGGCAGGCGATCGAGCGCGGCGGGCTGTTCGGCGTTGGGCCGGGCGAGGGCACGGTGAAGCGCGTGCTGCCGGATGCGCACACCGACTTCGTCTATGCCGTGGCGGGCGAGGAATTCGGGCTGATCCTGCTCGTCCTGCTCACCGTGATCTTCGCGGTGATCGCAATCAAGGGCATCATGGAAGCCTCGAAGCAGGCCGACATCTATCAGCGCGCCGCTGGCGTTGGCCTTTATGCGATCTTTGGCCTGCAGGCCGCGGTCAACATGTCGGTGAACCTGTCGCTGATCCCGCCAAAGGGGATGACGCTGCCGCTTGTTTCCTCAGGTGGATCGTCGCTGCTCGGTTCGGCGCTAACACTCGGACTTGCGCTGGCGCTCACGCGCAGGCAGCCGGAATCCACACTTTCGCATCTGAGGCACGTATGACGTCTTCCCCGTCAACCGGTACCAAACCCCTCGTCGTGGTCGCCGCAGGCGGCACGGGCGGGCACATGTTTCCGGCCCAGGCCTTCGCCGACGAGATGCACGCGCGTGGCTGGACGGTGGCGCTGGTGACGGACGAGCGCGGCGCAAAGTATGCCACCAACTTTCCGGCCGACTGGCGTCTGCAGGTCGAGGCGGCGACGTTCGGATCCAGGCTGCCGCATAAGCTGTTGGCAAGCGCCCTGAAACTGCGCAAGGGCACGGCCGAGGCGCGCCGCAATTTCGAGAAGACCAAGCCGAAGATCGTTGCGGGGTTCGGCGGCTACCCGTCCTATCCCTCGCTGTCGGCCGCGCGCGCCATGGGCGTGCCGATCGTGATCCACGAGCAGAACTCGGTGCTTGGTCGTGTCAACCGGCTGTTCGCGAAAAGCGCTAAGTTCGTTGCATGTGGATTCGACCGGCTCGACCGCCTGCCGCCCGGGGCGGAGGGGACCAAGCGCGTGGTCGGCAACCCGGTGCGCAATCCGATCAAGGCGGTGCGCGAAAGGCCTTATCCGGACCTCGACGATGCGGGTCCGCTCAACCTCCTGATCACCGGCGGCAGCCAGGGCGCGCGGCTGTTCGGCGATGTGATCCCCAAGGCGATCGTTGGACTCCCGGCGGCGCAGAAGGCGCGGCTGCATGTGGTTCAGCAGGCGCGGGAAGAGCAGCTGGAGGCTGTCCGCGCGGTCTACAAGGACGCTGGCGTGAAGGCGACCGTCGAAGCCTTCTTTTCCGACATGCAGGACCGTCTGGCGGCAGCCCACCTCGTGATCGCGCGCGCGGGCGCATCGACCGTTACGGAACTCGCTGTGGCGGGGCGGCCGTCGATCCTCATCCCGCTCGGCATCGCGATGGACGATCACCAGACCGCCAACGCCGAAGGCATGGTCACCGGCGCCGCCGCCGACGTGGTTCCCGAGCCGAAATTCAATGTCGAAGCCTTCACGCCCCTGCTGCTGGAAAGGATCAGCAATGCCGGCGTGCTGAAGGCGCGCGCCCGCGCCGCCTGGCAACTGGGCCGGCCAAACGCGGCGAAGGAGCTGGCCGATCTTGCGGAGCAGGCTGCGGGCGTGAGGGCGGGGTAGGCTCAGGCTGTTGCGTCCGCAGGGTGGGAATTCGCCAGTAGAAGACGTTTGTTAGTATCGGCGCGCGAGCTGTTCCGCCTTGTTCATGACGTCGTTGAGCATGCGCTCGCCTTTGCCCCAGGCAAACGCCTGACCCTTGATCTCGCTTGCGCCAACCACTTCTGTACCCTGATCGCCGCGGTCAACGACATCGAAGGACACTGTTCCCGCGCTCGACAGCATGTCGCCGGGTAGGATTCCTTCGAGATACGCGCCAGCGCGGGTGTCGGTGGCCGCGGACAGGCCCGACGGGCCGCTGGTCATTGTAACAACCATCGCCCTCAACACGCTGGCATAGGGTTGTGCACTCGACCGGGTGACCTGTTTCTTGTTCGCGAAACCGAGGCCCTCGCCAAGCGCCTTTCCACCCTGCATTGCGCCCAGAAACTCGGCCTGAGACATGCCGGCGGCGCCGGCCAAGCCCTTGGCGATTTTGTCCGCGTCGACGCCTTTGTGGCCATCCGACCGGCTGAGTCCTTCTTCCGAAAGGATGGTCCGCACAGAAACACGAGGTGTCGAATCTGACATGGCTGGGCTCCGTGATTCATGGAACCGCTTTATACCACGGGCTGGGAATGCTTGGCGACGGGCACAGGCCAGGCTGCACGTGACGCCCTTGGGTCATCTTCGGTCGGGGTGGATCACGAGTGACGCAGCCGGGAGCCGAGACCAGAAACCGCAGGGCTTGACCCAGGCCCCGCTGCAGGCTCACTCACCAGATGCGTAGAACAATCCCCTTCGACGTCGGCGCGGTGCATTTTGTCGGCATTGGCGGCATCGGCATGTCTGGCATCGCCGAGGTGATGATCAACCTTGGCTATCAGGTTTCCGGCTCCGATATGAAGGCGAGCGCGAACACGGATCGGCTGGCCCAGCGCGGCGCCAAGATCATGATCGGCCACAAGGCCGAGAACATCGAAGGCGTTGGCGCGCTGGTGATTTCGACCGCGATCAAGGGCGGCAATCCGGAAGTCGATGCGGCGCGGGCGCGGGCCATTCCGGTGGTGCGCCGGGCCGACATGCTGGCCGAGCTGATCCGGCTGAAGTGGACGGTCGCGATCGCCGGTACGCATGGCAAGACGACGACGACATCGATGGTGGCGGCGCTGCTCGACGGCGTGGGCCTCGACCCCACAGTGATCAATGGCGGCGTCATCAACGCCTATGCCTCGAACGCGAAACTCGGGCAGGGCGAGTGGATGGTGGTGGAGGCCGATGAGAGCGACGGCACCTTCACCAAGCTGCGCCCGACCGTCTGCATCGTCACCAACATCGATCCCGAACACATGGATCACTACGGCTCGATGGAAGCGCTGCGGAAGGGTTTCGACACCTTCGTCGAGAACCTGCCGTTCTATGGCTTCGCGGTGCTGTGCGCCGACCATCCCGAAGTGCAGGCGCTGGCCTCGCGCATCCCGGATCGGCGCCGAATCACCTATGGCTTCAATCCACAGTCGGACCTGTGGGCCGTGAACGTGAAGCCGGAAGCTGGCGGATCGGTGTTCGATCTCGTACTGCGTTCGCGCGGCGAGACGGATCAGACGCGCTGGGTCGGCCTGCAGCTGCCGATGGCGGGACGGCACAATGTGCAGAACTCGCTGGCGGCCATTGCAGTCGCGCGCGAGCTTGGCGGCACGGAAGAACAGATCCGTGCG